>JAFGJN010000132.1 GCA_016929055.1 Candidatus Zhuqueibacterota bacterium | reverse complement strand
TCCGCAACATTTTAAGGTCAGTTTTTCACAGGTTCAACGGATCAGAAGGACAGAATGATTTGCGCAGGTTTGCGATATTTGCCAGCCAGGTTAAAGCCGTTTTAACGATATTTTTCACCATATGTAAGCGGAGCGCGACCCCGCAGGCCGCCGCTTTTGCGGCCGAGGAGGCGCGCGAAGCCCGCGGAGGATCCTGCCCCGCACGAGGGGATCGGCGATTGCAAACCCCTTGATTACCCACGCGCTGATTTTGCTACAAGGCCCTCGAGCGGGGCAGAGCCGGAGCGGTCTCTAAAAAGCTTGTAGCACCGGAACTGGATGTGTGCAATCGCCCGTGGAAATTATCAAACTCGAGAAATTTCGGAGCAGACCCTAAAAAGCAAAAGCCGACGCAGAAGAAAGTCTGTTGTCTTTAAATCAATTAGGGTTTGTGGTTTCCCCGATTGGGACATCAGTGGCACAGAACAATCTTTTGGAGACTCTAGAATCGGCTTTTAAAAAAAAGTAAGGATCTTTTGCCATGCGAAGAAGCGACAAAGAAATTCAGGGACGCCGGGAGATCGACCGCATCATCGCCGCCTGTGCGGTCTGCCGCCTGGCGTTGGCGCGCGACAACGAGCCCTATATCGTGCCCCTCTCTTTCGGCTATGACGGCCGATCTCTCTATTTTCACACCGCCGCGGAGGGCAAGAAAATCGTCTGGTTCCTCTCCAATCCCCGTGTCTCTTTTGAATTCGAGCACGAGGTCAAATTGATCAGCGATCCCCATACCGCCTGCAGATGGACCCTGACCTATGAGAGCGTGATCGGCATGGGAACCATTCGGCCGATCACCGACCCCCAGGAAAAAATCGCAGCGATGAACTGGATCATGCGCCATTACAGCGGCAAGAGTTGGGAGTTCGATGTCGATATTTTTTCTGCCACCCGAATGTGGCGCGTGGATATCGAAGAACTGTCCGGAAAACGATCGCGGCTGGAAAGGGAATAACAACACGCTAACCTGAAAAGGAAGACAATGGATTTTCAACCCGATTATCGCCATGTTTTGGCCGTGCTCGAAAACCGCCGGCCCCAACGGTTGCCGATTTACGAACACCTCATCAGTCCATCGATTATGGCCGCGATTTTGCGAACCGATTTCGCCGGCTTGATCGATGGCGATGAGTCAGACCAGAGCGAGTTTTTCCGCCACTATTGCCGCTTTTTCCGCGAGATGACCTACGACACCGTCTCGTTCGAGGTCTGCATCACCGAAATTCTGCCCGACCATGGAGCGATTATGGGTGGACGGCCGGGTCCGATTCAAGATCGCCAGGATTTTGAGCGCTATCCGTGGGACGAACTGCCCGAACGCTTTTGGAGCCATGCGGAACCACAATTTTGCAGGCTGAAGGAAAATCTGCCGCCCGGAATGAAGGCGGTCGGCGGTATCGGCAACGGGGTTTTCGAAATCAGCGAGGATCTGGTGGGCTATGAATATCTCGCCTACCTCGGGGTCGAGGATCCGGAGCTCTTTGCCGATCTCTATCGGAAAATCGGCGACCTCATGGAAACCCTGTGGACGCAATTTCTCGCTCGGCACCTCGATGCCTTTGCTATATGCCGTTTCGGCGATGATCTGGGTTTCAAAACCAGCACCTTGATGTCGCCTCAGGCCCTTCGCCTGCATGTTTTGCCCCAATACAAGCGGGTAATCGATCGCGTCCACAAAGCCGAACGCCCCTTTTTGCTGCATTCGTGTGGCCATATTTTCAGCATCATGGAAGACGCCATCGCCGCCGGTATCGATGCCAAACATTCCAATGAAGATGCAGTGGCGCCATTTGAGCGCTGGATCGATATGTACGGCGACCGTATCGGATTGTTCGGCGGCATCGATCTCGATTTGCTCTGTGTTGAAAAACCGGAAACGGTATACGAGCGCGTCGTCGACCTGGGGAGCCATTTTCGAGCTCGGGCACAAGGTTATGCCCTCGGATCGGGCAATTCCATTCCCGATTATGTGCCGCTGGAGGGTTATTTGGCTTTGATCTCTGCCGCCCAAAAAATCCGCGCTGATGAGCAGAACAGCTGATCCGGCCGGAGCTGGGAAAAATATTTTCCCTTGAAAGGAAAAAAGTTACCATGGATTTACAGGCCGTTAGAAGCGAACTGGAGAGTCGAGCCGACAGCCGCAATCTTGCGGGTATGGCCCGATTCGGTATGAATACCACCGGACGTTTGGGAATCTCGATGCCGGAGTTGCGCGCCCTGGGCAAATCGATCGGCCGGGATCACGAGTTGGCCATCGAGCTCTGGCGGAGCGGTGTGGCGGAAGCGCACATTGTTGCCGGGTTGATCGCCGATCCCCTCGCTGTGACCGATGAGCTGATGGAAGAGTGGGTTCGGGATTTCGATTCCTGGGATGTCTGCGATCAGGTCTGTATGAATCTATTCGATCGGTCGCCCCTGGCCTGGCAGAAAATATTCGAATGGGCGGTACGGGAAGAAGAGTTTGTGCGTCGTGCCGCTTTTGCATTGATCGCTTCTTTGGCTGTGCACGATAAAAAAAGCGGCGACGAGCGTTTCGCCGCTTTTTTGCCGGTGATCGAGGGAGCAGCACAGGACGAACGGAATTTTGTCAAAAAGGCGGTTAACTGGGCTTTGCGCGGCATCGGCAAGCGTTCCCTGGGGCTCAATGAACTGGCTCTGCAATGCGCCCGACAATTGCAACAGAGCGAAAACCGCACCGCGTGTTGGATCGCCCGTGATGCCATTCGCGAACTGGAGAGCACTGCAGTTCAGGAACGTTTGCAAAAAAGGACAAAATAAGTGGATCCGCGTCCTGTAAAAGTGGCACATTAGTCAAGTGGCACGATTTATCTCGGAGGCCCCCTGTGGGGTACTCGTGATCGGGCGTCGGTGTTGGTTCGATTGACACCGAATCTGCATTTAAACAAGAGTGGTGGAATGCGATAAAAAATATTGATCCGTCGTGACGATTTTACTTGTTTTTTCCAAAATAATAGCTTAACTTTGTTGGTAGAATTAACCGTACACCGACGTAATGCTTTTAATCCCGGATTTCGGGGAATGAATATCGGTTCTTGCTCTATCGATAGATCATTTTATAAATCGCAACGCGGAGGGTTATTTCCGGTTGCGATTTTCGCGTTAAAAGCCGAGTGTACGAAAAGCCAATCCGCGCGAGCGGAAAGTTTTTGAAGAAAGGAAGAGGTTCCATGGAGACCGGAACAGTCAAATGGTTTAATCGCACAAAAGGTTATGGTTTCATCGAACGCGATAATGGCAGCGATGTGTTCGTGCATTACAAAGCGATCGAGGGAGATGGTTTCAAATCCCTGGATGAAGGCGAACAGGTCGAGTTCGAAATCGAGCAAGGACCGAAAGGACCGCAGGCCGCAAACGTTCATCGGGCCTAAGTCCGTTGTGTTCAAGCCCTGAAAAGGGCTGTTGACCTGAATTGACAAAGGGTGTCGCGTGATCGGATTTTATCCGGTTCCGGCACCCTTTTTTTATTGGATCGCCGCCAATCTGTCGCACGGACAAAACGGCTGCTCCTCCACGAACGAAAAAAGTCCGGTCGGTGTTTCGTCGCTCTCTCAGCAGCAAGAGTCGTCAGGCGACAAACGACCATAGAGAAACAACATCTCGTGCAGTTTTGCTTCGATTTCTGGCTTGAGCTGCTCTTCCAGCACGCGCCAACCCCAGTTGCCATTCAGCGTCCCCGGTGTGTTCATCTTGGCTTCCGTTCCCAATCCGATCAGATCCTGCAGGCAAAGGACAGTCAGATCGGCAACCGAAGCCAGCCCCATACGGATCAGATCCCAGTGAACCTCGTTTTCTTGCAACCACTTGCCGATATAACGGCCGAGTCGGCTCTTGGTCGATTCATCGGCATTGCTGAACCATCCCTGAGCGGTGTCGTTGTCATGGGTGCCGACATAGAGCACGCAATTATGGATGTGGTTATGCGGGGCATAGGCATTGTGCGGCAGGGATTCATCAAAAGCGAATTGCAACACCTTCATGCCCGGCAACTGGAACTGTTTCATCACCTGTTCGACGTCCGGAGTGATGACGCCGAGGTCCTCCGCGATAATGGGGAGATCGGGGAATTTTTTCTTGACCGTTTGCAAAAATTCAACCACCGGCACTTTTACCCATTGGCCCACGACGGCATTGGGTCTGCCGGCCTCAACTTCCCAATAGGCGACCAGCCCGCGAAAATGGTCGAAGCGAATGATATCATACAGATAGAGATTGTGCCCGAGCCGTTTCAGCCACCAATCGAATTTGCGCGTTTGCAAGGCCTCCCAATTGTAGATGGGGTTGCCCCAGAGCTGTCCCTCGGCGCTGAAATAGTCAGGTGGCACGCCGGCAACGACCAGCGGTCGCCCGTCGTCATCCAACTGGAAAAGATCGCGATGGCTCCAGACATCGGCGCTGTCGTGGTTGACATAATAAGGGATATCTCCGATCAAACGGATACCTTTTTCATTGCAGGTTTTTCTCAACAGAGTCCACTGGCGGTCAAAGATGAATTGAATAAAGCGGCCATAGTCGAGTTCCTCGGTCAATTCTTTTTTCAAACGCGACACCTCTTTCGTGTGCCGCATTTTGATCGCTTCCGGCCAGTCGACCCAGCTCTTTTGATCGAAATGGATTTTAAACGCGCGAAAAGCGACGGTGTCTTCCAGCCAGTCCGCCTGGGCGCTGCAAAACATCGCAAACTCTTCTTCCCACCTGCCCCGGCTGCGGCAAAAGTTGGTGAACGCGATATGCAAAAGATGAAATTTAAACGGAATAACCGAGCTGAAATCGACGCGTTCTTCCGGGAATGGGGGGGCAGTCGCCAGGTCGGCAGCGTCCAGCAAACCGTCTTCTACAAGCGCATCGGGACTGATCAGCAGAGGATTGCCGGCAAAGGCGGATGCGCTCGAATAGGGCGAATTGCCTGATACCGGATTGGTGGGGGTCAGAGGCAAAATCTGCCAATAGTTCAAACCACATCGATGTAAATAATCGATGAATGCGAAAGCGTGGGGCCCAAAATCGCCGATGCCGAATGGGGACGGCAGTGAGGTGATGTGGCATAAAATCCCGGCAGCTCGATTTTTCATCTGGTTTTTTCCCTTTTCTGATAACCTTAATCGCTCTATCCCACGTCCGGAATAAGCCCCTGGCAGTGAGCATATCATTCAAAATAAGAAAAAACAAATAAAAAAACAAAAGGCATTTCTTTTTCGCATTCGCCTTCACCACCCGGGTGCGATTAAGAAAAAGCTGGCCGAAATTATTCAATATGATTTTGTGTTTTATTACTGAGTTCATTTGAGCCGAGAAAAGAGTCCGGTACATTTAACCCTGTTCTGCTTCTTGTGTGTCGGTTTTCGGGAATTCAGATAAATTCGTTTGCTCGATAAATTGGATCGGTCAATGGTTAAGCCCTCGGGGAAAGACCTCGAGCGGTTTCGAACTCGTTGAAAGAAATCATAAGCAAAAGGAGAAAAGCGTGAAAATCTTGAAAATCATCGGCATCGTTTTGCTCGTGCTGATCGCCTTGTTTGTCGTTTTGGGAATCGTGGCGCCCAAACACTATAGCGTCGAGCGGGACACCGTCATTGCGGCACCCCAAGAGTTGGTTTTCAAACACATTCAGTACTGGCGTAACTGGAGCGGGTGGTCGCCGTGGGCCGAGCGGGATTCGGCCATGGTTGTAACCATAGAGGGCGCGGATGGACAGGAAGGTGCGCTCTACCAATGGGTTGGCGATACAAAGATTACCGGCAGCGGAGTAATGGTCAACACCGGTGTGGTATCCAATGAACGGCTCGATTTTCATTTGAAATTCATCGAGCCCTATACCAGTGAATCTGAAGGATATTTGCTGGTTGAGAAGGCCGGAGGGGACAGCTCGCGAGTGACGTGGGGAATGAAGGGCACCTACGGATTTGCCGAAAGCGTGATGATGCTGTTCATGAACATGGACAAGATGCTCGGTCCGGATTTTGACCACGGTTTGATGTTGCTGAAGGAAAAAGCCGAGACTGAAAAAGCAGCCATCGAAAAATACGGCCAAATGATCCAAAAGATCAATTTCCCGGAGCGCACCTATGCCGTCGTGCGCAAAACAGTCTCTTTAGACAACATGCAATCTTTTTTCGCGAATGCTTTTGCCACCCTAACTCAAACCATTGAAAAAAATCGAGTCCGCATAATGGGCGCGCCCAGTGCCCTCTATTTCAGCTGGGATAAATCGGCCTGGAATAGCGACGTAGCGGCTGCGATTCCAGTCAATCGCAGCTTTAAAGCCGAGGGAATCGAAATGATCTCTCTGCCGCGCCGCACCGCCTATAAAATCGATTATTACGGCCCCTACAGCGAATCCGGGCCGGCCTATTCGGCTCTGGAAGATCATCTCAAACAGCAGGGTCTCGAGTTCAAGGAGCCGGTCGTCGAGGAATATTTGACCGATCCGAGCACGGAGCCGGATTCTTCCAAGTGGCTCACGCGAATCACTTATTTTGCTCAATGAGAAAATCCCGGCCACAGGGCCGGGTTTTTTTATGCGCCCTGCGGGCACATGAAAGAAAAAGCCCGGCCAAAGCCGGTACGACGTACGCTCCTGTTCGTCGTAGCGCCTAGAGGCGGGTTCTGGCGGGATCGTGGAAAGAAAAAGCCCGGCCAAAGCCGGTACGATGTACGGCTCCTGTTCGTCGTAGCGCCATGAGGTGGGTTCTGGCGGGATCGTGGAAAGAAAAAGCCCGGCTAAAGCCGGTACGACGTACGCTCCTGTTCGTCGTAGCGCCTAGAGGCGGGTTCTGGCGGGCCCATTGAAAGAAAAAGCCCGGCTAAAGCCGGTACGATGTACGCTCCTGTTCGTCGTAGCGCCTAGAGGCGGGTTCTGGCGGGCCCATTGAAAGAAAAAGCCCGGCTAAAGCCGGTACTACGTACGGTCCCGTTCGTTGTACCGATTTGAGGCAGGTTCTGGCGTGATCGTGCCTGGCCGGCATAGCGCCATCCCGCCTTTTGTGCTGCAGCAAGTCCGCCTGAACAGGTTTGGCTCCTGCCCGATTGCAGCTGATTCGTGCGCTTGGGGTATTCGCCTGCTCTGCCTATCGGCTAATCGCGATAAAAAAATATTGACTAATAGCGATGAATTCTATATTCTAAAACATTTCCACCAAGACCTGTCCAAAATAGATTTTAGTAGCATGATTAGTCAACTGATAAATAGAAACTTTGCCAAAAGGCAAAATAGCGGCACAATCGGTCCCGGTTGAGCACCGAACCAAACCCTTTTCTGGAGATGCCATGAACGTTTTTGTCACGTTTGATTGGATTGTCGTGGCCGGATATTTTCTGGTGATCATGGGTATCGCCGTCTGGGCCATGCGCCAAAAACAGGAGAGTTCGGAAGATTATTTCCTCGCCGGTCGGCATGTGGGGTGGTTCGTGATCGGCGCTTCAATTTTTGCCTCCAATATCGGCGCCGAGCATGTGGTTGGCCTGGCCGGAACGGCGACTAAAACCGGTGTTGTGATGGGGCACTATGAGCTGCACTCCTGGTTGGTTTTGCTTCTGGGATGGGTATTTGTACCGTTTTATATGCGCAGCCGGGTCTTTACCATGCCCGAATTTTTGGAAAAGCGCTACGGCGGCGAAGCGCGATGGATGTTGACCCTGGTCTCGCTGGTGGCCTATGTGATCACCAAGGTGGCGGTCAATGTCTATGCCGGAGCGGTTGTGTTCAAGAGTCTGATGGGAATCGATTTCTGGACCGGTGCGGTTATTGTCATCGTACTCACCGGACTCTATACGGTGATAGGGGGATTGCGAACGGTGGTCTATACCGAGGCCTTGCAGGCAATCGTATTGATTTTAGGGGCGCTGGTCGTTACCCTGACCGGATTGTACCAGCTCGGCGGCTGGAACGGTCTGGTCGACGCCGTCGGCACCGACCATCTGAACCTGTTTTTGCCGCTTGATCACCCCGATTTCCCCTGGCTTGGCATGCTGCTGGCACCTCCCATTGTCGGTTTGTGGTACTGGTGCACGGATCAGTATATCGTCCAGCGGGTGTTGTCGGCTCGGGATGAAACCCAGGCGCGGCGTGGATCGATCTTTGCCTCCTATCTCAAACTGTTGCCATTTTTTATCTTTATCCTTCCCGGCGTCATCGCTTACGGGTTGACGCAAAAAGGTCTGTTGCAGTTCGGCGCCGCCGATGAAGCTTTTCCGACCATGGTTAAGACGCTGTTGCCGATCGGGGTTCGCGGTTTGGTGGCTGGCGGGTTGCTGGCGGCATTGATGAGTTCTCTGGCCGCTGTATTTAATTCCTGTTCGACACTGTTTACCATGGATATCTATAAAAAAATCAGGCCCGAAGCGCCGGAAAAGACCCTGGTGCGCGTCGGCCGCATCGCCACCGGCGTGGTGGTCATCAGCGGATTGCTGTGGATTCCTTTGATGAAGTACATTTCCAGCGAGCTCTATCATTATCTGCAGAGCGTACAAGCCTATCTCGCACCACCGATCGCCGCCGTTTTCTTTTTCGGCCTCTTTTTTAGCCGCCTGAACGCCAAAGGCGCCACCACGGCCATGGTTTCCGGCTTTCTCGTCGGTATGGCTCGGCTGGTGGCCGAATTGAGCAAAAGCCACCTGAGCGGCTGGCTCTATCGATTCGCCTCGGTCAATTTTCTCTACTTTGCCGTCTATCTCTTTTTCTTTTGTGTGGCGGTTTTGGTTCTGGTCAGCTTGTTGACCGCCCCACCGACCCGGGCAAAATTACAGGGATTGACCTATGCCACCACCGTCCAGGCCGATCGCGAAAGCTCACGCGCGAGCTGGACTATGCGCGATCTTGTCTTGTCTGTCGTTGTCGTATTTTTAATTGTGGCGATTATGATCTGTTTTTCTCCCCTCGGCATTGCTGGCTGATCGGGATCGAATAAAAAAACGCTGAAAATCGGTCAAATAATTATAAGGAAATGACTATGGGACTGTTGCTGTTTTTAGCGATAGGTTTGGCTGCGGGGTGGATTGCAGGTAAAATTATGAAAGGCAAGGGGTTTGGTCTGTGGGGCAATCTGCTTGTCGGCATAATTGGTGCTTTTGTCGGAGGTTTTTTATTCCGATTGGTCGGATTGATTTCCAGTGGACTCGCGGGAGAGCTGGTTATGGCGGTTGTCGGCGCTGTGGTGTTGTTGTGGGTAATCGCTGCAGTGAAAAAATAATCTCGAGATCGCCAAACAGATGATTTCTAGAGTGCCGCATCAGAGCCGTTTGATCACCACCACGGTGGCGTCGTCTTCCCAGGGCGCGTCGCCGCCAAAGGCGAAGACGGTCTCGAAAATGCGTTCGACGATTGCCTGTGCTTCCAGATGACGGGATTTTTCCACCAGACTGATCAACCGCTGCAGGCCGAACATGTCGTCGTTGTGCTCGTTGCGTTCGATGATACCGTCGCTGTAAAGCACAAGCATGGATTCTGGCGTCATGTGTTCATAGCCGCGGTGCAGTTCGATGTCGGGTAAAAAGCCAAGCGTGATGCCGGTGGATTCGAGCTGCCGGGTGCTCGAGGGGCTGACCAGCAGAGGAGCCGGGTGCCCGGCGTTGATATAAAACAGGTGGCCGTCGTCTTCGATTTCGCCGACAAAGAGCGAAACATAATTGCTGGCAAAGGTGCTGCGCTGAATGACGCGGTTGAGCCGGCGCAAAACCGTTCCGGTACGAAAATCCATGGACAACCCCATACGCAACCCGATGACCACATCCCGCACCAGCAGCGCTGCAGGCAACCCGTGACCGCTGGCGTCGCCCAGGCTGACCCCGAATCCCCCATCTTCCAGATCAAAATAATCGTAAAAATCGCCCCCCACCAGTTCGGCCGGCTGTGAATGGCCAAAGATTTGATAACCGGCATAGACCGGACTGCGTTTGGGCAACAGACTTTTTTGAATCTGCACGGTCTGCTCGAGACGGCCGCCGATGGTGTCGGAAAAAAGGCGATAGTTCAGCGCCAGACGCACCGAGTTGGTAAAGAGATTGATCTCTTCGCGTTCCCAGCCTTGAAGCAGGGAAAAGACAAAGAGCCAGGAGCGATCGGGGGAATGAACCCAGATGGCGGCCTGAGCAGGGGCGGCGGCATCCGGGTCGCAGAAAAACGACCGAATATGCTGCGGTCGGTCATAGAGATAACTTCGGTTCTGGTAAGCCAGATGCACCACTTCTGATTCAACGGCAAGTTCACGACAAAAAACACGGCGATCGCCTTCATCGGTCGTAAAGAGCAGGACAAAGGCGCGGCCGTGCAGTTCATAGATGCGCCCGTGACCCAGGTTGAGACGCCGGCCAAAGGCCGAGTCGAGTTCCTTTAAAATGTAGCGAAAGAAATTGCCGCCGCCACTTTCCATGCGGATTTTGGCCAGCAAAGCATCCAGTTCGCGATAGAATAATTTCGGGTCGGTCATGATCCCTCGCTCGATGGTTCAAGAATTCAATACCTAATATACAAAATCTCCCCAAGAAAAACAAACAACTCGTACGACAGCCCGCGAAAAAGGCAAAATCGCTTTACTTTTACGTTTTTCCTTTTTACTTTGGCCCTGCTACTCAAACATGAGGTACGAAATGATGCGATCCTACTCTCCTCGCTACGCCGACTTCTGGCCCAGGGTTCGTGAAACCATCGCCGCATCCTGGCCGCGCACGCTGGCCACCTATCCCGGTCTGCCCAAACCTTTTACCGCTTCCATTCCGGGAACGGATATGATGTTTTACTGGGACACCTATTTCACCCATGTCGGCCTGTTGCAGGAGCCAGATGGCCAACAATTGGCGCGCGACAATATCGACAATCTTTTGGCCCAGGTGGAAACGCGGGGATTTATACCCAACGCCAACCATCCCTGGGGAGTCAATCGTTCCCAGACGCCTTTTCTGGCACAGATGGTACGCGATTATTATCAACAAACCCCGGAACGAGATCTCCACTGGCTCGCCGCCGCTTTCGCCACACTGCGCAAGGAATACGCGTTTTGGACCGACAGTTTGCCGCAAATCATCGAAGAGCACACCACGCCGATACCTCACCTCTATCGCTTCAGCCATCATGCAACGCCGGAAGAGCTTCTCTCGTTCTATACTGACATCCTGGTACCTAGGCTGTTTTTACCCGCCGACATCTCTGATGCGGAAAAGATCCGCAGCGCTTCGCCCTATCTCGCCGAAGGCGAAACAGGCTGGGACTTTACTCCGCGCTTCGAGGAGCGGTGCAGCGATTTTGCCGGGCTCGATCTCAATGTCAATCTTTGTCTCTATGAGGAGATCTTTCAATGGCTGGCGGCTGAAACCAACTCTCCGGTCGATCCGCTCTGGCAAGAACGGTTCGAACAGCGCAAGAAACTGATCCAGACCCTGTTCTGGGACGAGAAACGCGGCCTTTTTGCCGACTATGATTTTGTCAATCGCCGGCCCTCGCGCGTCGCTTCGACCATCACCTTTTGTCCGTTGTGGGCGGGATTGGCCACAGAAGAGCAGGCCCGCCGCGTACGCGACAATGTCGCTCTCTTTGAAGGGGATTTCGGACTCTCGGCCTGCGAGCCCACAGAGCGGCCGCAGCGCTATCAATGGGATCATCCGGCCCTCTGGCCGCCCCTCACCTGGTGGGCCGTCAGCGGTCTGCGGCGTTACGGCTATGAAACCGATGCCCTGCGCCTGGCCATGAAATACCTCGATGTGGTGGCCAAGAATTTTGTCCAGCCTGATCCCGCCGGGGATGTGCAGACCCGCTTTCCCGGACAACGGGTGCCGGGCAAGGTGTGGGAAAAATTCACCGTCGATGGGCGGATCAACGATTTTGAATACATCGCCGATACGCAGCAGGGATGGAGCGCCGGGGTGTTTATCGCGCTGCATGAATGGGTCAAGGCCAGGTTGGATCGGCCGCAACACTAAGCTTTAT
>JAFGJN010000131.1 GCA_016929055.1 Candidatus Zhuqueibacterota bacterium | reverse complement strand
GACTTTTACCGCCAAAACACTTACAATTTAAATATACAATTGATTAGCAACTTTGTCACCCCCCACCTGTTTTGCATCATGAAAGGAGAGCAGCATGAATCGAAAATCGACCCTGGTCGCCGTATTGGCGACGATCCTGTTCGCCGTGTTGTTGATCGGCAGCAGCTCGACCCAAGCGACCGAAAAACCCACATCCGCTGTGCTGGCGAAACATCAGGATCAGGTGTCCTTCGGCCGGGTCGTGCTCCAGGGCTTGGCACAAGGGGCGCACTGGCTCCATACCCGATTCGACCGCATCACTTTTCTGGACGATACGAGAGAACCGGACCAAGGCGGAAAACGCTTGCCGCTATCGGAAGAAGACAAATACGAGATCAAGAGCATTTTACCCGGTCCCTGGGTCTATCCTCCGCCGGATACGGGCAAATAAGGCGCAATCACGGGTGCCGCCATGGGCTCTCGATCGCCTTTACCGGGACGGACAATCTTCATTCGACGGGGATACAATTTTCAAGTACGATTCTTGTTTGATTCAGCTGTCGTTTTTGCAGAAATGATCTTTTTGGCGACAGAGGTGCTGTAGGGCTGCCCGCAATCGGGCAGCCCGGCTCGGCTGGATCGAAGGCTGGTGTTCAAACCCGGGTAGGTGCGATCCTGCGGCCTACGGTTCATCAGCATTGCCGGCGCTAAAAATGGCTGAACAACAGACCAGCCGGCAATACGACAAATCACATTTCCGGCGATTGCGACGTGGACAAAAATGAGTATGGCCTCACCCATTAAAATCGGTCGAATTTTTCGACGGTGGCTGTTTTTTTTGATTCTGCTCAACATCGTTTCTTATTTGCCCCATGCGCCGATGCATTATCTGAGCTGGATCAATTACAGCTTTTACTATTTGCTCGGCATTCTCTGTCTGCAAATCGCCCGTAAAGACCGCTATTTGTGGGATATTTTTACTCTTTTCAGCTTGACGTTTTTTCTGATTACCGCCAGCGTCAGTGTCTATTTTCTCGGCAACCACGGTCTGTTCGGCAGCGAAATGCTCAAGTATCGAGTTTTTGTTTACTCACGGGTTCTTTCCCATTTTTTGCTCGCACTTTCTGCCCTGCATCTCGTCTTTCGCTATCTCTTGTGGAAACTCCCGCGCGCAGCCAACCTTGCTATTTCGATCGCCCTACTGGTAATCTTTTCACTGCCGCTGATGCGCCATTTCGAGCGATTGCCCGATTATGCGGCCGAAATCGGCGCGATTACCCTGATTCATTATCTCCTGCGCCTCGATTTGCTCGGTTTGATCTTTTTATTTATCTATTTTATCGCCCTATTTCTGAACAACCGGCCCAACGGTGCTTTTCTCAATTTCTGGGCCATGGGTGTCATGGTCGCTTTTTCTTTCGACACGTTTGATCTGTTCTTTTCCATAAAAAACATCAATGTCTATGGAGTCGATCAATACTTCGCCATCGCCTCTCTGGTGCTGATGGCGATTATTCTCTTTCTCAGGCTCGTCGCATTGCACTCGGAAAGCCATGTCCTGCGCGAACAATTGATCTTTGACAGACGCTATTCTCTGAGCACACCGGTAATCATCAGAGACAGCCAATCGGAAGCACTCAGTCAAATCCTTAAAAATTTCCTGTCCAGCCAGAACAAACTGATTCAGCTGGCCATGGCGACTTCAATTCTATTGATAACCGGATTTACCCGATCCTGGTTCGTCACGGTCAAGATTTTTTTGGCTGTTCTTTTTGTGGTCATCAGCTGGAATATATATTATTATATTTTTCGAGTCCGAATAAAGAAAGGCCAGATTCTCAACCGCTGATTTCCCGGCGCCTCTTCCGGTTTGCCGCCGGCAGAGACAGCCATTCGCGGCTCAATGATAATTATCCCAATCGCGAGGCGATGCAAATGGCACAAATACAGTGGAACGACATTTTATTTCAGGGCGAATTGGTCGGCAATTCGCCCGAAATAAACCAGATCCGCAAATCGCTGCCCCATATCGGGCGCAGCGACCAGCATGTGATCATCCTGGGTAACCCGGGTACGGAAAAACTCTTGGTGGCCAAAATCATCTTTGAGCAGAGCTCTTACCGGGACGGCCTTCTTATCATCACCGATGCCACACGCTTGAATGCAGCTTATGAATACGAGATCGGGCGTCATCTCCCGGAAAAAACCGAACCCGCAGAGTCGATCTCGACCCTGAGCGGCACAATCGTGCTGCAAAATCTCGAACACCTGACGGCAGAAGCCCAAATCAAACTGCTCAATATCGCCAAACGCGGATACCTGACCCTGCCGATCCAGGGTACGGAGACGACCATCGAAACCGATTTTCGCATCCTTTCCACCGCATCGCCAGCAATCCAGGATTCGATCAAATCGGGTCGGTTCGAATCGGAGCTTTTTCTCTCTCTATCCGCTTTGATGGTGAAATTGCCGGCGCTGGTGGAGCGCAAACAGGATATTCCGCTGCTTTTCGAGTATTATCTCGAGCGTTTTTGCGCCGAGCTGGAGCGCCCGCTTCCTGCAGTCAATTTTGAAATTTTCAACCAGATGCTCAAACACCCCTGGCAGGGCAACCTCAAAGAACTCGAAAATACAGTGCGCAGCCTGGTTCTCTCTTCGCCCGCCGACGAGCTCTTGCCCGAGGCACTGCCGTTTTACAATGCCCATCAACAATTCAGCAAACTGGAACTTCAGTCCCTCGGAACGGCGATCGCTCAGGTGGAAAAAGAACTCATCGAAAAAGCCTTGCGCCGATTCGCCGGAAATCAGAGCCGAGCGGCACAAATCCTCGGCATCTCTGAACCCAACATGCGTTTCAAAATGAAAAAACTCGGAATTCGAAAAGACGATTTTCTCGCAACTGCCGAATAAGCCCCTCAGGGCGGGAAAAACGATAAGCAATCGGCAAAAGCCGTCCTCATCGCAAAAACAAGCCAAGCCCCACCCCCTCGGAACGCCTGACCCAACCCGGCACGGTTCTCTGTACGGTATAACCCACCAAACCTGCAGGAGGTTGCCCATAGTTTTTTTACGCCAAACTTCTTTACTCCACAACACAGACCAAGAGTCCGTCTTTTCCCCTTGCTTATTTCCGCACAATTTTGTTTTTTAAACCGTTTCACATCGACACCGAAATCAGACAGGATCATATGCGTCGAGCTATTATTTTTGCCAACGG
>JAFGJN010000130.1 GCA_016929055.1 Candidatus Zhuqueibacterota bacterium | reverse complement strand
CGGCAGAGTGCGAAACCGATCTTCCGCCAGCAAGCGAGTGGTTCCGACGGCGTTTTGGATAAAGGATTTCAGCGCCTCTTTGCGCAGATCCGATGTGATCTGCGCCGAATAGCGGCCATCGACAAAGATCTCGATGCTGAGTCTGCGTCGGGCAGCTTCTTTGATGTTTTCCGGTTTGCGCTCGCGGTAGCGGATTTCGACCGACCGGTCGCGATCGATATTGACACGACAATCGTCGGCTCCGGCTTCTTTCGCCGTCTCGGCAGCCCAGGAGGCCAGTTCCAATAGTTCTGTATTCATGGTTTTTCCTCCTTATGCGTTCACGCCGCCGACTGTCATCGACTGGACCAAACAGGTGGGTTGCCCGAAACCGACGGGTACGCTCTGGCCGCCTTTGCCGCAAGCTCCGCCTCCGCCGCGGTTCATCTGCAAATCATCGGCCAGCATGGTGATGTTGGCGAGCATCTTGGGACCGTTGCCCATGATGTTGATATCCTTGATCGGAGCGGTGAGCTTGCCATCTTCAATCATTCGACCCTGAGAAACGTAAAAGGCAAAATCGCCCTCGCCGATCTTGACCTGACCGTTGCTGACATCCTGAATATAGATTCCGTTTTTGACCGCTGCGATCACATCTTCCGGCTTGGCCGGACCGGGAAGCATGTAGGTGTTGCGCATGCGCGGCTGCACATAGTGCTCATAGCTCTGACGGCGGCCGTTGCCGGTGGGTTTGACGTTATAGAATTTGGCCGAAATTTTGTCGTGCATATAGGAGGTGAGAATGCCGTTTTCCACCAGATAGGTTTTCTGGCCGGGCGTTCCTTCATCATCGACGTTCAGCGATCCGGGCAAGTTGTCGTTGGTGCCGTCATCGACGATGGACACAAAGGATTCGGCCACTTTTTTGCCGATCATGGTGGCAAAGGTCGAGGTCTTTTTACGGTTGAAATCCGCTTCCATTCCATGACCGATGGCCTCGTGCAACAGGATGCCGGTCACACCCGGGCCCAGAACCACAGGCATTTCGCCAGCCGGCGGTTTGACGGCATCGAAAAGCACCATCACCCGGCCCACAGCCTCCTGACACACTTCATCGACCAGAGCCGGTGTGTAAAAGGAGAAATCCCGCCGACCGCCCAGATTGTAGCTCGCCCGCTCGAGACGGCCGTCCTTTTGCGCTGTCACCGAGGCGTAAAGATAATTCTTGGGCTGAAGATCCTCGGCCTTGACGCCGTCGCTGGTGACGACCATGATCCGTTTTTGTTCGTCGACAAATCCGGCATTGACTTTGATAATGGCCGGATTAAGGGAAAAACAGATGTCGTTGGTGGACTGTACCAGGGGCAGCTTTTCCGAGAGCGGCACCTCGGAGTAGAGTTTTTTCAGGGGATAGCGATTGGCCAGTTGCAGGCGGGTGAATTTCTTGACAGTCGACTTCCTTTGACCGTCGGCGATGGTGGCGGCGGTGTCGGCAGCGGCGATCATCGACTTTTCATCCAGCTCCTGAGTAAAGCCATACCCCACCTGATCGCCCTTGACCGTACGGATCCCCACACCCAGAGCGATAACACCATAAGCCCGATTGACCTGTCCGTCTTCAAGCATCAGATAATTGGAAATCGTGTGTTCGAAAAAGAGATCGGCAAAATCGCCGCCCCTGGCCAGGGCGCGGGTCAGCACCTTGGAACAGAGGGCATCGGAAATGCCGAATTCACTGCCAAAGTAATCCATATTCTCTCCTCTGGCATGACTCAGCCAGGTTCCGTCCAGAACGATCGCTCCGGCGGCGACACCCAGGGCTGAAGTCTTGAGAAAGGATCTGCGAGATGTTCCTGCCATGGATCCTCCTTTTTGGGGTTGATTGATTTGAAAGGCAATTATTAATTATACTACGCAACAATCCGAGATTTGATTCAATTTATTTTATCAAATCGATCGACTTTTGTTCCAGTCGGATTCAATTCTTTTTTTTTGTTAAAACCACCTTTACCGGTAAACTTGCCTTGCTTTGTATACCTATTCTTTATATGTTTTAGGGAGTGGTGATCTGTCAACGGAAACCAAACCATCAAAGTGGCTCCACTATCTTGACGACCAAAAGACACAGTGGAAAAAAAGTTGTGGGGGCGTCTTTATCCCAAAGGCCGGGCAAAACGATTGGCAAGCAATTGGTGGTTTTTAAAAATCCGGCCTGGCCATGCCCCGAGCGGGACAGTCGTACAGGCGAGTACGTCACAGGTGCCGCAATTGCAGAATCCACCACCAAATAAGCAAAGCCATTCAAATCGATTGGAGAAGCGATGCAGCGAAGAAAATTCTTGCAATCAATGGGGCTGCTCTCGATTCTGCCGGCCCCCACGCTGGCCGAAACTCTGCTTAACCCCAAAACAGGGGTCGCACGACTCACTGCCGCTCCCCAACTGGCATCGGAATTCTATACCGCTCCTTACCTCCTCTATCCGGAAAAACAAGCCCTGACCGTAGCCTGGGTGACGAGCAAGGATTGTTTTTCTCATGTCGAATACGGAACCGGCGATGACTTGAACCAAATCGCTAAAAGCAGTCATCATGGACTCATCGATGCCTATACCCATGTACACAAAATTCGCCTGTCGAATCTTGAACCCGGCCGGCGCTATCGCTATCGCGTGGTTTCAACCGAAAATCTGGGCGAGGAAAACGGAGAGATTCTGTTTGGCGACACACGGACGAGCGAAAGTTTTGAATTTGATACACTCGAGCAGGATCCCACTGAATTCAATTTTATGGTGTTCAATGATGTACATGCCAATTCGACGATCATGCATTCGCTTTACAATCAAGCGATTGAGAAAAACACGGATTTGGTATTTTTGAACGGCGATCTGGTGGATTCGATTGAAGACGAGTATAATTTTTGTCGTCAGGCATTGAATCCTCTGGCTCAAGATTTCGCCCATCGAATTCCCCTGATCTATGTTCGAGGCAATCACGAGTGTCGGGGTCCCCATGCGCGAAACTTTAATCAGTATTTGCACAGCGAAAACGATAATTTTTATTATTCCTTTTCTTACGGAGCCGTTCACTTTACAGTTTTGGATTCGGGCGAATACCTCTCCGATTCGAACCCGACCACGGGTGATCGATTGCGCTTTGAGCCCTATCGCCAACTGCAAGCGGACTGGTTGCGAGAAGAGAT
>JAFGJN010000014.1 GCA_016929055.1 Candidatus Zhuqueibacterota bacterium | reverse complement strand
GTGATCATTTGGCGCATCGCATCTCCCAGGGGGCCAACAGCTCACTTGTCGTCGTGAACCAACCGGACAGCGTGGATGCAGCACTGTCGACATCAATAAAAGTGATAATGAATATAATTGCTCAATTTCAACTCTGCACGATGGGGTTCACCGAACGGATACTCAGAAGCAGTATAAAAATTCAAATGACGCCGAACGCTGCTATGGGAAAAAAGTCGCTCGAAAATATATTCAACGAATCAATATTATAAAGAGCGCAAGAGATATCAGTGAACTGTGTTCTTTACCTGATCTGACCTGTCATTCTCTGAAAGGTGACAGAAAAGGTCAATGGGCGATTAAGCTTACAGGATTTTATCGGTTGCTGTTTACACTGAAAGGCGATTTATTGGAAATCGCCTGCATTGAGGATGTGAGTAAGCATTATGATGATTAGGGAGAACTATCATTCTGACCTGGCGATTCCACCGGGCGAATATCTTGGTGAAGTCCTGCCAGAGTTAGGAATGACTAAAAATGAACTCGCTCGACGGATGAATCGTCCAGCTCCCAAGCTGAGTGTAATTTTCAATGGAGAAAAAGCTAGTACACCTGATACCGCGCTGCAACTGGAAAAAGTTACGGGCGTCCCGGCCCATATCTGGGTTGGGTTAGAGTCGCAATATCGTCTGACTCTTGCCCGAAATAGCGAGGCGGCCGAATTGCACAGATTAAAAGAAGAATCGGTTTTAATACCAAAATATTGCTATTCAGAATTGGTAAAATTAGGCAAGGTGGTTAAAAAAACAAAGTCAATAGAAAAAGTTCAAGAGCTGCATCGCTTTTTCGGTGTGACCTCGCTGCACACGATTGCTTCTTTAAAGCGCTATGAGGCTATTTTTCGTCAGGGCAAAGGTAACCGATCTCCTGAGGCCACTGCAACGTGGTTAAGAATTGGTGAACTCGAAGGGCAAAAAACAAATACTGCACCATTCAATAAAGCTGATCTATCCAATACGTTACCTTGCATTCGAAAAATGTCTTTGCTGACACCTGACACTTTTCTGCCAAAACTCGAAAAAGTGCTGATGAATGCAGGAGTGGTCCTTGTACTTTTCCCGCATTTTCCCAAAACTTTTCTTCGCGGGGCGACATTCAAAATGGGTTCAAATAAAGCCGTATTGATGCTGACGATTCGTGGCAGCTGGGCTGATATTTTTTGGTTTAGCTTCTTTCACGAAATCGGACATTTGCTCCTGCATGACAAAACTACAGTTTTTTTAGAGGATGATCGCCCTAAAAATGATTTTCCAAGGTTCGAAAAAGAAGCGGATCATTTTGCTGCCAATACTTTGATTCAACAAAATGCATATCTGGATTTTGTCAAAACAGGTTCCTTCTTTTCTGATGACATTGAATTATTCGCTCGCAGTCTGGAGATCGATCCTGGAATCGTTGTTGGAAGATTACACCATGATGGCTATATCATGAACTCCTGGCACAATAAACTGCGATCAAAGTATGAATGGGATGCTAGTTAACCCACAAATCAGGAGAATACCCATGCACGATGACGATCCCCTCGAAATGAGTCCCTTGTGTCAGGAGATGACAGTTGATGGCAAGTCGGTGCGGATCGAAATTTACCGCGGCGAAACAGGAGGGTGGTCACTTGAAATTGTGGATGAATTCGGCAATTCGACTGTTTGGGATGACGAGTTCGAAACCGATTCCGAAGCTTTCGATGAAGCCCAGACCTCGATCCGCAATGAGGGTATCGATGCTTTTATCGGTATGCATTTGTAGCCGGCATCCCTCATAGTCGACAATCGGCGGTCGCTGTAACAAGCTTTCCAGCCTGCGATTTGAGCTTTTTGTTCAAGCAATACATGGAGCCCGATATGGCTCGTAATATCGAAATCAAGGCCAGGATTCGATCGCTTGCCCAAATGCGGGAAACGGTTTCCCGCCTGGCGGAAACTGCTCCCATAGAGATCCGCCAGGACGACACTTTTTTCACCTGTCCCAATGGCCGTCTCAAGTTGCGGCGGTTTCCGGACGGCAGTGGCGAATTGATCTTTTACCGGCGGAAAAACGAAGCGGGACCCAAAACCTCGCATTATGAGGTCGTTCCCCTGGCACAGGCAGACTCTATGCATGTTGCGCTCGAGCTGGCGTATGGTATCCTGGGTCGGGTTTGCAAAGGACGGACGCTTTACACGATTGGACGGACCCGGGTGCATATCGACCAGGTTGAGGGACTGGGAGCATTTATAGAGTTGGAGGTTGTGCTGGCTGAAGGGGAGAGCGAATCCAGCGGAATGAAAAAAGCGCGCGAATTGATGGCTGCGCTGGGTATTGCGAAAAACGACCTGATCGACCGGGCCTATGTTGATTTGCTGAATAAAAAAGCAGCCGATCGTGACACCTGAAAAGAGGTAACCGTATCGATCCGCCAATAGAGGAAAATCGGCATAATCTTGCCGAAAGTTAAGAGCAATGGCCGAAAAGAGTGGGAATTGTTTCGAATGAAGCTGGCGGCTCAGGTACCCACTGCTTTGACGATGGACTTGACTTTGTCCAGATTCACCTTTCCGATAATGATATAGCTTCGATATTCAGCTTTGCATTTATTCTTGCATTGATGCGAAAGCAGGATTTGATCGATTTGGCTTTCATGGTCGATTCGCGTGTGAATCACTTCGCCACAACTTTCGCAGGTCAGAATCAGTTCCTGTTGTTCCACCAAATCATCGTTCTGCGTTTTCGTATTATCCTCCTGGCAGGCGCAACAGCATGCCGTTCATGTTAGAGTCTGATTCTCTTTTCGTTTATCCATACGCTCAGAGTCGGTGATTTGCGGACAAAAGGGGAGAAGCATTTATCAAAAAACGTCGGGTATCCCACACGGAGGCCCCCGTGATTTAGGCTATAATCTGTTTTTAACAAGAAAAAAATTCAAATTAGTAAAAATTTGCTTGCATAACTCTAACAGGATTTTTATATTATGGAACGAAATTCAAGCGGGAGTAGTTCAGTGGTAGAACACAACCTTGCCAAGGTTGGGGTCGCGAGTTCAAGTCTCGTCTCCCGCTCTTATGCGTACTGGCGGCGTAGCCAAGTGGCTAAGGCGAAGGTCTGCAAAACCTTTATTCATCGGTTCGATTCCGATCGCCGCCTCTACTTGCTGCCATAGCAGCCAGGCCGGGGTGGCGGAATTGGTAGACGCAAGGGACTTAAAATCCCTCGGACTCTTGAGTCCGTGCCGGTTCGATTCCGGCCCTCGGCACGTTAGAGGAGGTTAGAAAGCGTAATTGAATTGCGCTTTTTTTGTAAATAGGCGATTCAAAGGGGCGGTTAGCTCAGTTGGTTAGAGTACTTGCTTGACATGCAAGGGGTCACTGGTTCAAATCCAGTACCGCCCACCACGTTGCGTTTCTGTTCTCGATCGTCGGTATTCAGGAAAACCGCCTCCCAAGCAGGCGGTTTTCTTTTTGACGCAGCAAAGACGCGATTCTTACAAAGCGAGGTTGATCGGTGTCGAACATAACCGTTACTTTTCCCGATGGCAAGCAACAGACTTTTTCTGCTGGCATAACGCCCGCCACCATTCTGCAAGAGTTGGGCGGACGACTGCTCAAGGAATCGATCGCTGCCAGGTACGACGGCTCGGTTGTCGATTTGACCCGACCGTTGCAGGGCGACGGCTCGATTCACTTTCTGACTTTTGCCGACGACGATGGACGCGACGTTTTTTGGCACAGCTCCGCCCATGTGATGGCGCATGCGATCAAGTCGCTTTTTCCCCATGCCAAATTCGCTTTCGGACCGCCGGTGGAACAGGGATTCTATTACGACGTCGAATTGGAAAAACCGTTGGTGCCGGAAGACCTCGAGCGCATCGAAAAGAAAATGCAAGAGATCGTCAATGCGGATTATCCGTTCCAGCGTCGCGATTTAAGTGTTAAAGAAGCTCTGGATATATTTCATAAACGGAATGAAACTTACAAAGTCGAGCAAATTGAACGGCTTGGCGAGCCACCGAGCGTCTACGAGTCGGGCGGTTTTATCGATTTGTGCCGTGGACCGCATTTGCCTTCCACCGCATACGTTCGCTATTTTAAACTTTTAAGCGTTGCCGGCGCCTACTGGCTGGGTGACGAGAAGAATGCCCAACTGCAGCGGGTCTATGGCATTGCGTTTCCAAAAAAGTCGCAATTGGATGACTATCTGACCCGGCTTGAAGAGGCAAAAAAACGCGATCATCGCAAACTCGGACGCGAACTCGATCTTTTTTCGATCAACGACCAGGTCGGACCTGGCCTGGTTTTGTGGCATCCCAAGGGAGCCTTTATTCGCCACAAGATCGAAGAATTCTGGAAGGAAAAGCACCTCACAGGCGGATATGACTTTGTCAATACGCCGCATCTGGCCAAAATCGATCTGTGGAAAACGAGCGGCCACATCGATTTCTTTAAAGAAAACATGTTTTCGCCCATGAAGGTTGAAGAGATGCAGTATCTCGTCAAACCGATGAACTGCCCTTTTCATCTGCATATCTATAAAAGTGACACCCGGAGCTATCGCGATTTGCCTTTGCGCTGGGCTGAACTCGGGACAGTCTATCGCTACGAGCGTTCCGGCGTGATGCACGGTTTGCTGCGGGTGCGCGGTTTCACCCAGGACGATGCGCATATCTTTTGTCGTCCGGATCAACTCGATGCCGAAATCGAGCGCGTGGTCTCCTTTTCTCTGCAAATGCTTGAACAGTTCGGCTTTAGCGGTTACGACATCTATGTTTCTACTCGGCCCGAAAATGCGGTTGGATCGGTTGAGAACTGGGAAATCGCCACGCAGGCACTCAAAGCCGGATTGGAAAAACTGGGTATCGACTATGCCATCGATCCGGGCGAGGGCGTTTTTTATGGTCCCAAAATCGATATTAAAATTCGTGATGCCATCGGTCGCAGTTGGCAATGTTCCACGATTCAGGTCGATTTCAACGAGCCGGAGCGTTTTGATCTCACCTATATCGGACAGGACGGCGGACGCCACCGACCGATCATGATTCATCGCGCTTTATTGGGATCATTGGAGCGCTTTTTCGGCGTTTTGATCGAGCATTATGCCGGCGCCTTTCCATTGTGGTTGGCTCCGGTTCAAGCCCGCGTGATACCCATCACCGACAAGCAGCATGATTATGCCCGTGAGGTCTGTGATCGACTAAAAGAAGCAGCGATTCGGGTTGAGCTGGATGATCGCAGCGAAAAAATCGGCTATAAAATCAGAGAAGCCTCGACGCAAAAAATACCCTACATGCTGATCGTTGGTGACAAAGAAGTCGCCGAAAAAAGCATCTCGGTGCGAAAACGGGGCATTGGAGATGCAGGAACCTTTTCATTGCAGCAGATCGTCGACGAAATTCAGATTTTGGTAAACGAAAAAAAGAATTGATTTGCCGGTCATATATGCTTATCTTATAGTCTATTGCAACACATTCCTGGCCAAAACAGATTTTATTGGCATGAGTGGCCTGATAGTAAAGAGAAGCGTGGGCCAAACGATAAAACTGCAGACTTTTTTTTTGTTAATAATAGACTTGCAGTTTTTACATCAATCAGGATTTGTGGTGTGCCCATGCGGGACACCAGTGATCGGAACATAGCTGGTCAGTTGAAAAGGTCAAGTTAAGGGAGGATGCCATTAAACAGGAAACTGTTCGAATCAACAACGAAATCCGGATTCCGCAAGTTCGCCTGATCAATCAGGATGGTGAGCAGGTCGGGATCGTTACTTTGCAGCAAGCGCTGGAACTAGCTGAAGCGGCCAGCATGGATCTGGTCGAGATTGCACCGACATCCAAGCCGCCTGTTTGCAAAATCATGGATTTTGGTAAATACAAATACGAACAGAGCAAAAAAGAAAAAGAAACCAAGAAAAAGCAACATGTTGTTGTGACAAAAGAAGTGCGGTTGCGGCCGAAAATCGAAGATCACGATTTTATGTTCAAAGTCCGCAATGCCAGAAAATTCCTGGAGATGGGCGCACGCGTCAAGGTTTCGCTTTTTTTTCGCGGCCGCGAGATGGTGCATCGCGAACTTGGCTTTAATGTAATGAAGCGATTTGAAGATCAGGTCACCGATATCGCCAAGATCGATCGCGGCGCCAAGATGGAAGGCAATCAAATTATCATGTTTTTATCCAAAAAATAACTCTGTGAGGAAAGACAATGCCGAAAATGAGATCAAACCGTGCTGCAGCCAAGCGTTTTCGTCTGACCGGCAGCGGTCGGATTCGGCGCTACAAGGCCTATGCCAGCCACATTCTGACCAAGAAAAGCAGCAAGCGCAAACGCAATCTGCGCAAGAGCACCCTGGTCGATCAGGCAGACGCCGGTCGCGTCAAGCGCATGATTCTAGCATAAATAGGATTCAACGGATTTTTTGCACGATCCGCTGAAAAAGCGAGATCATAGATTGTAAAACGCTGTTCGACTCGATAAGCGAGCAGACGTCATATCGAGATATCAAGTGATGGAGGAGTTATGCCCAGAGCGCATTCGTCGGTTCCGACACGGCATCGGCGTAAAAAAATACTCAAAGCTGCCAAGGGATATTGGGGTGGCAAGCACAGCCAGTTCAAGGCCGCCAAAGAACAGGTCGAAAAAGGATTGCAGTATGCCTATCGCGACCGGCGTAATCGCCGTCGGGCTTTCCGCACTCTGTGGATCGCGCGTATCAACGCTGCCGCCCGCATCCATGGAATGAACTATTCGACTCTGATCGATGCCATGAATAAAAAGAACATCACCATCGACCGTAAAATGCTCGCTGACCTCGCGGTCAAGGACATTAAAGCATTTGGTGAACTGGTTTCAAATCTGCATGCTTAGGACAATCGCGTTGTGACGACGCCTCTGCAGGTGCCGCCGCAACGCGTTTTTCTCGTGTTCGATCGTGTCGAAACAATTCGATGATTCACCATCAGCCGGTTTCTGAAGCAATTTGCTTGCGAACCGGCTTTTTTTTATCCTTAACCAAATGGATCCCTGGACTGATGGTTTTGCCGAGATAAAAATTCAAAAAGAAATTATTCTCAACTTATTGAATAATAGCGGATTGAACGTTTTTTAATCTGGTTAAAATGTGATTTGAGCACGTAAAGATATAATTTTTATTGACCTTTTCCCAAAAAGACACTACATTTAACAGCAAAATTGGATTGATTTCAAACTTGCTCGATTGGGCCGATAATGGGTCAAGAGGACAACAATTCGATCGGCCGACTCGACGAAATAATCGGTCGAGCGATTAATCGGTACGTAGAGCTGCGGAAACAGTACAGCTTAATTGTGGAGGAAAAAAAGGAACTCGAAGCGCTTTGTTCGGAACAGGAAAACCGCATTGAAGGGTTGCAAAAACATATTGAAGAATTGCAAAAAGACAGAAATCACGAGACTCTGAAGAGATATCAGCAAAATGAAGTCCAGATCAAGCAACGGATCCAGAGCATGCTCTCTCGGTTGAACGATCTAGATCAATTGGATCAGTCGTAAAGCACGCAGGTGATGAGAAACGACGATAACATACTCAAAGTTCGAATATTTGGTTACGAGTATCCGCTCAAATCGAACGCCAATATTCAATATATTCGCAAAGTGGCGGATTATGTGGATGCCAAAATGAACGAGGTGCAGCGGGCCAAACCCAATCGTCCGTTGCATCAGATCGCCATCTTGGCGGCGATGAACATCACCGATGAATTGCTGCAACAACGCGAGATCGAGAGAAAGCGGGTCGCTCAGTTGGAGACGCAAGTAACCGAGCTGACCAAGAGACTCGAAGACGGTTTCAGTGACTTGGAGGATCGCGAGCCCTAGAGCCGTGACGCACAATTTCTTCAGTTGTTTGTAACCCGGAATGCCGTAATTGAAAGGACGGAAAGGGGTTGGTTCGATCTTTTGTCAAACCCTCCGTCTCGATGTGTAGAAAACAATGACGTGCATCAACTGGGTTTTTTTATTTTGGGAGGGGATATGAATCTTGTGTCCACCATCTCCCTGGCTATTGTCGTCGCCGTGTGTTTTTTTATCATAGGCTGGATCGTTTCCAAGCGAGTCGGTCAGGGGAAAATAGCCAATGCGGAGAGAACCGCCGAAAGATTGGTCGCGGAAGCGACCAAACAAGCGGAAACGCTCAAAAAAGAAAAAATGCTTGAGGCAAAAGACGAATGGCTGCGCCTCAAGCAAAGTCTCGATAACGAGATCAAATCGCGCCGCGGTGAACTCGTCAAGCTCGAAAACAAATTAAACTCTCGCGATCTCAATCTCGATCGACGCCATGATTTTATTACCAAAAAAGAAAATGAATTAAACGATGTCGAAAAGAAATTGCGAACCCGCGAGGAACGCGTCAACAAATTGGAATCCGATCTTTCGGTCATAATCGAAGAACAAAATTCGCGACTGGAAAAGATCAGTGGCATGACGAGTGAAGACGCCAAACGCATCCTGATCCAGAACATGACAGAAAAGGCCAAACAAGAAGCGGCGCAGATGGTTAAAGAGATCAAAGATCGCGCCCGTCAGACCGCCAATCGCGAGGCCAAGGAAATCATTATTCAGGCTATTCAGCGCACGGCAGCGGACCATTCGACCGAAACGACCGTTTCGGTGGTCAATCTGCCCAGCGATGAGATGAAGGGCCGCATCATCGGCCGCGAGGGCCGCAATATCCGTTCCTTTGAACAGGCGACCGGCGTCGAGGTGATCGTCGACGATACGCCGGAAGCGGTGGTCTTGTCCGGATTCGATCCGTTCCGGCGCGAAATCGCGCGGATTTCCCTGGAACGATTGATCGCGGACGGCCGTATTCATCCCAGCCGCATCGAAGAGGTCGTTACCAAAGTCACCCAGGAAATGGAAGAAAAGGTGGTGGAAGAAGGGGAGCGGGCGCTGTTGGAAACCGGCATCGCCAGCCTCCACCCCGAATTGCTCAAATTGCTCGGAAAACTCAAATATCGAACCAGTTACGGACAAAATGTTTTGCAGCATGCCATAGAGGTCTCTTATCTGACCGGCCTGATGGCCTCCAGTCTGGGATTGGATGGAAATCTGGCCAAACGCGCCGGATTGCTCCACGACCTCGGCAAGGCTATCGATCGCTATACCGAAGGAACGCATACGCAAATCGGCGCTGAAATGGCGGAAAAATACGGTGAGCACCCCATCGTAGTCAATTCCATTCTTTCTCACCATGAAGATGTGCCTCCCATATCTCCCATCGCCATCCTGGTGCAGGCAGCGGATGCGGTGAGCGGATCACGTCCTGGTGCCAGACGCGAAACCCTGGAGAGCTATATCAAGCGGCTTTCCAACCTGGAACAGATCGCCACATCGTTCGCAGGTGTTGGCAAGGCCTTTGCAATTCAGGCCGGCCGTGAAATTCGTGTCATCGTCGAACACGAAAAAATCGACGATGCCATGTCGGAAAATCTGGCCAATGAAATCGCGGAAAAAATTCAGGGCTCCATGGAATATCCCGGCCAGATCAAGGTTACCGTCATACGTGAATACCGGGCAGTGGACTATGCCCGCTGAAAAAATTGTTTGAATTGATATAATTTTATCTTATAATGGAAATTGTGTGAGCGATTCGATTACTCTGCTTTTCATCGCCGATATCGTCGGACGCCCCGGCATGGAGCTGGTGCAATTCTTTTTGCCGGGGTTGCGCAAAAAATATGACGTCGATCTCTGTATTGCCAATGGCGAAAACGGGTATCATGGCCTGGGCTTGACAGAACAACTGGTCAAACAATACCACAATCTTGGAATCGATGTCATCACCGGCGGCAATCACACCTGGAATCAAGCTGATTTTCGCAAGTATTTGCGTAATGAAAGTCGGGTTCTTCGACCGTTGAATTATCCTGAATCGGTTCCCGGCAATGGTTCCATCCTGATCGAAACACGCAAAGCGACAGTGGGCGTTCTCAATGCTCAGGGCCGAACGTTCATGTATCCCATCGATTGTCCCTTTTTGCGAACCAAAAAGGAAATCGAGTCGCTTAAAGAAAAAACCCCTGTTCTTTTTATCGATTTTCATGCCGAGGCAACCGCCGAAAAAATGGCCTATGCTTGGTATCTCGACGGACTGGTCAGTGCCGTTGTCGGAACCCACACGCATGTTCAGACCGCCGATGAGCGCATCTTGCCCGGCGGAACCGCCTACATCACCGATGCAGGGATGACCGGTCCACATGACTCGGTCATCGGCATGGATCGAGAGGTGGCAATCAAGCGTTTCACGACACAATTACCCGAGCGTTATCGGGTCGGAAGTGGCAACAACC
This sequence comes from Candidatus Zhuqueibacterota bacterium, assembly GCA_016929055.1. GTDB lineage: Bacteria > Zhuqueibacterota > Zhuqueibacteria > Residuimicrobiales > Oceaniaggregativiventaceae > Sulfursilanivivens. Next base: position 27,582 of record JAFGJN010000014.1, on the reverse strand, counting down.
GATTGTGTGCGGTCGTGATAAAAATCGATCCGTCCAGCGGAAAGGCCCAAAACATCGAACGCTTGATCTTGCCCGAAGCATAAGGACACCGATCATGGGCGCGAAATTGATCGACGGAAAAGAAACAGCCCGTCAAATCTATGGTGAATTGCAAACGCATATTTCCACTCTTGGCAAAAGGGGAGTGGTGCCCCATTTATCCGTCGTCCTTGTAGGCGACGATCCCGCTTCGCAGGTCTATGTGGGCATGAAACAGAAAACGTGTGAAAAATACGGGATTCGTTCGGAAACTCATCGGCTGCCAGCCGATACACCTGCTGAGGGGCTGCTTGCGCTTTTGGATCGTTTGAATCGCGATCGGGATGTGCACGGTATTTTGGTGCAATTGCCATTGCCGCAATCTATTTCAGCTCCGCAAGTGATCGAGCGCATTGCGCCGGAAAAGGATGTCGATGGTTTCCACCCTGTAAACCGGGGACGATTGGTATCGGGTGAAGAGTGCTATTTGCCTTGCACACCGGCCGGTATTCAAGAGCTTTTGGTGCGCAACGGCTTTTCACCCGAAAAAAAACACATCGTCGTTGTCGGTCGCAGCCTGATCGTCGGATTGCCGTTTGCCATTATGATGATGCAGAAGAAAAAAGGCGCCAATGCGACTGTTACTCTTTGTCACACCGGCACGCAAGGTCTGGAAGATTATACACGCCGCGCCGACATTCTCGTTGTCGCATCCGGAAGACAGAATACCGTCACCGGTGACATGGTGCGCAAAGGGGTTGTGGTTATAGACGTCGGCGTCAACCGCATAGACGATCCGTCTACACAGCGAGGTTATCGCCTTGTCGGCGATGTCGATTTTACCAGTGTATCTGAAAAAGCTGCAGCGATCACCCCGGTACCCGGTGGTGTGGGCCCGATGACCATTGCCATGTTGCTGGTCAATACGGTCAAAGCCGCTGAAAGACAGTCCTGATTTTGCGCCAGTAGCTCAATAGGACAGAGCGTTGGCCTCCGGAGCCAAAGGTTGTGGGTTCGACTCCCGCCTGGCGCACTCTAAAAAAAGCCGGTCATGCAATTCGCCTGACCGGCTTTTTTTTACCGATCCCGATAATCGGTCTGCTGGCGGCCACCTATCTTGAGAAGAGAGGTAAAAAAGAGTTGCAAGTTGTGCGTAAAAGTTTAATATTTATTGTCGAGCATCGCTATCTTTGGATTTGAACCACCACGCAAGGTATGAGTTCAGAAAACCGAACCCAAAAGAGCATGACGCAAAACCTCTTTTGACTGGTGGAGTTCCAGACGAGCAAACCACCGAACCTGCTTGAAACTGTCTAACACTGCGGTACAGATTTATTTTGAACTGCCGTGCTGGAGCGCAGTGATAAAAGTCGATAAACATGGTACAGGAATGACTGCAGAGAGTGTGGCAACCAAAACGATCAAAGTCAGCATCGAACTCTCGGATCTGGGCGGAGAACTGTCGGCATCCGAGATGCTTGGCGATCAGGAAAAACTCGCGCGATTGACGAGCTTTCTCAATACCCGCTACCGAGGAGCGGCAACGAATTTTAAGATTTCGCTTAACGGTTCACTAGTCAATATTGTTTGGCAGGCGCCGATTTCCAGCGCTGCCGCAGAAGCGGAGAATCGCGCCGCACTTTTACATCTCAGAGGCAAGGAATATCGTCAGGCGGTTGATCGCTGGGAGCATGCCATCGCGTTAAACGCTCTGGACCCCGATATGCAGTACAATCTGGGATTGACCTATCTGGAACTGCGCGAAACCCAGCTAGGCATCACCCGGCTGTTGGAGGCCGTGCGGATCTGTCCGATCTACAAGCGTGCCTATCTGGTTTTAGGCACCGTTTACAGCAAAATGCGCCAGTTTGAACAAGCCGAGAGCTATTTAAAGAGCTGTCTGCAGCTGGATCGCAACAACATCAGTGCTCTGGTCGGACTGGGGGCGGTTATGAGCATCACCCGGCGATTCGACGAGGCGATTCGTTATTTTGAAAAAGCGATCAGTCTGTCTCCTAAAGAAATAAGAGCCTATTTCGGGCTGGGCAAAATCTATCTCGCCCAAAGCGATACCGATAACGCCAACCGCTGTTTCAACGCCGTGGTAAAATTGGATCCAGACGGAAAATTGGGCCATATCGCCAAACAATCGATCAAAATCGAAAGCACGGCTCAAGCGGAGAATTCTGCAGCAGACAGCAGTGGCGCCTCGATCGCCGGTATTACCGATATCCAGGAATTGTACCGAATTGGTTATCAGAACTTTATTCGCGGCGATTTGCAGGAAGCACGCACGGCGTACAAAAAGTATTTGGCGATGGAAGGCAAAGATGCGGACGTTTGGGCGACTTTGTCGTCTTGTGAATTGCGATTGGGTTTGATGAACGAAGCGGTACAATCGATCAAACGGGCAATGGCGATGAGCCCGAACCGCGCCAGTTTCTACAAGCAAGCGGCCATGCTGTATGACATTCGAGGCAACGCCGCAGAAGCTGCGACAGCGGCTCAGAAAGCCATGGATCTTGGAAAGACGGACAGTATCACGTTGTCCTTATTGGGAAAGAATCTGGCCGCGCAGGGAAATTCTCAGGATGGTTTAAAATATTTGCAGGAAGCGGTTCGTCAGAATCCGAACAATTTGAATGCGCGATACCATTTTGCGCATCTGTTGATCTCGTTGGGACAGGAAGAGGCCGGTCGCCAGAACCTGGAAGAGATTTTATGGAACAAAATAGACTCGCCCTTAAAAGATCGCGCCCGTCAGGAAATCGAGCGTCTCAGCCGCTGAGCTCTTTCTGAGCATAATATTAGTTATGTTAACTTGAGGATTGCGCACAGTTTTATTCCGCCTGGTTTGCATTTTCTTTTGCTTCCCCCCCCTTTTTCTTTTCTCGAACTCGATTCGAATGATTGCATTTTGCTTGGTTTCAAAATAAAAAAACGGGCGTACGGCTCGATTGCACGCCCTTCGCCCGTTTTTTTCGGCAAAACGCAACAACAAATTATTTGACAACCAAAATAACCAATTTGTTTTTGACTACAAATGATTTGACGATCTTTTTTCCCTCCATATACTTTTGTACCTTGTCATCAGCTGTCGTCGCTTCAATGATCTCTTGATCCGATGCATCGGCACTGAACTGCATCTGGGCTCGAATCTTGCCATTGATCTGCACGCCCATTTGAATGGTGTCCAGCGTCAACTGTTCTTCATCGTATTCAGGCCATGAAACATCAAAGACGCTGCTCGAGTTTCCCAGCTCATGCCAGACCTCTTCGGCCAGATGCGGAGTAAACGGCGCAAGCAATTTGACCAGGGTGTGCATGACATCGATCAGTGTGGCATTCTGTTCTGCAACCGGAACGTCCTGAATATAGAGGTACATCTCGTTGATCAGCTCCATGATGCGGCTGATACAGGTGTTGAAGTGAAATCGCTCCATGTCGATGCCGATCATTTTGATGGCATAATGCATCTGACGTAAAACGATTTTAAATCTATCATTTTCATTGCCTTGTGGCGGCTGATCGTTAATCTGGTGAATCAGTCGCCAAACGCGTTTGATCCACTTGTTGATGCCGATGATGCCCTCGTCGTTCCAGTCACCCCCCTCTTCATACGAACCCATAAACATCATGTAAACGCGAAAGGTATCGGCTCCGTATTTTTCCACATAAACATCGGGATTGACGACATTGCCGCGCGATTTGGACATTTTGGCGCCGGCGTTGGTGATGATGCCCTGATGCACCAGGCGGGTAAAAGGTTCGTCGAAATTGATATAGCCGAAATCATAAAGGGCTTTGGTGAAAAAACGCGCATAGAGCAGATGCATGTTGGCGTGCTCCGAACCGCCGACATATTGATCAACGGGAAGCCATTTTTTGATAATTTCCGGGTCAAAGGCTTTGTCGCTCAGATGTGGATTGGGAAAACGCAAAAAATACCAGGATGAGCAGACAAAGGTATCCATGGTGTCTACCTCACGACGGGCTGGCCCCCCGCAAGTGGGACAGGTCGTGTTGACGAAATCGGGGTTGGTGGACAGGGGCGATTGGCCTTGTCCGGAAAATTCTACCTGATCGGGCAGCAGGACCGGCAAGTCTTTTTCCGGCACCGGGGTTTCGCCGCAGGTGTCGCAATAGACGATCGGGATCGGTGCACCCCAGTATCGCTGGCGTGAAATCAACCAATCACGAAGGCGAAAATTGATCTTGGCCTCTCCCCACCCGTTTTGCTGCAGATAATCGATTACGGCCTGCTTTCCCTGCACAGACGGAGTGCCGTCAAACGTGCCGGAATGGATCATGATACCCGGATCTTCAAAGGCGCATTCCAGAGCCTCGCTGGTTGGCTTGCCGTGTGGCGAAATCACTTGAATGATTTCCAACCCGTAACGGGTCGCAAATTCAAAATCGCGTTGGTCATGGGCGGGAACAGCCATGACGGCGCCGGTGCCATAGGTCACCAATACGTAATCGGCGATCCAGATCTCGACGCGCTTGTTGTTGACCGGATTGAGACAATAACTTCCGGTAAAAACGCCGGTTTTTTCCCGTTCGGTCGAGAGGCGGTCGATCTCTTTGGTTCGCCGGGTGCGTTCAATATAGGCCTTGACGTCCTGTTGGTGCGCTGCTGTGGTAATTTTCGCCACCAGAGGGTGCTCGGGGGCCAGAACCATATAGGTCACACCATAAACGGTATCCGGACGGGTGGTGAAGACCTGGATGATATCGTCTGCATCTGCCAGCGGAAATCCGATGAGCGCGCCCGTGCTTTTCCCGATCCAGTTTTTTTGCATGGTAATCGTTTTTTCCGGCCAATCGATACGATCGTGCCCTTCCAGCAGCCGTTCGGAATAATCGGTGATTTTAAAAAACCACTGTTCGAGGTCCCGAGTCTCAACTTCGCTTTCGCATCGCTCGCACTGGCCTTCGATGACCTGTTCGTTGGCCAGAACCGTGGTGCAAGACGGGCACCAATTCACCGCCGCTTTTTTGCGATACGCCAGGTTGTGTTTGTAGAGTTGCAAAAACATCCATTGCGTCCATTTGTAATAGCCTGGATCGCTGGTGTTGATCTCTTTGTCCCAATCGTACATGGCACCCAGGGCCTTGAGCTGCTCGCGGATGAACCGAATGTTGTTTTCTGTGCTTTTCTTTGGGTGAACGCCTTTTTTGATGGCATAGTTTTCGGCTGGCAAGCCAAAGGCATCGTAGCCCATGGGTTCAAAAACCTGATATCCTTGCATACGCTTGAACCGAGCCCAACTGTCGGTCGGCGCATAGTTGTACCAGTGACCGATGTGCAATTTGTCACCCGAGGGATAGAGAAACATCACCAGGCAATAGAGCTTGCGATCGGATTTTTCGATATCGACGCTATAGAGCCCAGAGTCTTGCCAACGTTTTTGCCATTTTTTTTCGATTGTCTCGAATTGATACTCGTTCTGCATTCTCTTGCCCTCGAAAAGTTTCGAGCCGTTATGGAAGTGAATTCGGTTACCGTTGCGCCCCCAAAAAAAGTCTTTCAGCTCTTGGCATGAATCGAAATAGCGATCAGAAAAAGTATAAAAATCAATAGACTAAATCAAGTCAAAAATGGGCGAGCGATTCGTTACAAAGCAGCGAATCTCGTATCAATCATTTGGATTCTGATGTAAAGAGTCAAAAATGCGATTTCCGCAAATCGAGTTTTCTGTTGCGTTTTAACGTCTGGTCATTTACTTTAAGCAAACCCTGTTCCAGGAAAGGATGCGCATTGCACGAATTGTCATTGGCTCGCGAGATTGTCGCCATCGTCGACGAGATTATGCTTCAACACCCGGAAAAATCGCTTAAATGCGTCCGGGTCAAAGTCGGCGAGCTCAATCCGCTTATTCCTGACCAGTTACAGTCCTGCTATGAGGCATTGATCGCAGACAGCAAATTGGTCGGTTCGCGGCTGGAAATCATCCGTATCCCGGTTCGTGCGCAATGCCGGAAATGCGCACGCGACTTTAGACTCGAGCAGTTTAGTTTTTGCTGCCCGCACTGTGAATCGACCGGGCTCGATATCAACAGCGGCGATGAATTGATGGTCTCTGAAGTGGAGTTCTGAAATGTCGGTGATTACGGTCGAACGACGCATTTTGCAAAAAAACGATGAAATAGCCGTCGCCAATCGGCACTATTTTTTACGCAACGGGATTGCGGTCATCAATTTGCTCAGTTCTCCGGGGGCGGGCAAAACCACCTTGCTCGAACGGACGTTGCAGCACCTCGATCCCCCAACGGTTATGGTCATCGAAGGCGATGTACAGACGGATCGCGATGCACAACGCATCGCAGCGCTTGGATTTCGCGCAGTCCAAATCGTCACTCATGGTGGATGCCACCTCGACGCCGGCCTCATTCGCGATGCCATGAATTCAGCGGATTTATCCGGTGTCTCTTTGCTTTTTATTGAAAATGTAGGAAATCTGGTCTGTCCGGCTTGTTTTGATCTAGGTGAGGATCATAAAGTCGTCATTTCCAGCACCACCGAAGGTGAAGACAAGCCGATCAAATATCCCCGCGTTTTTCGGGAAGCGTCTCTCTGCCTCCTCAACAAGATGGATCTGGCACCGGTCGTCGAGTTTGACCAGGAAGCCTATGGCAAACATGTTCATGCTGTACATCCCGGACTCGAAATCATCAACGTTTCGGCAAAAACCGGTCAGGGGTTACCCGCCTGGGTGGATTGGCTGTCCCACGCGCAGCAGGATAAACTCAGAGCAAGCCGATGACGCTGGATCGGGCTGACACGGTGAAAGCCGTGCGCATAACCGTGAATGGTGCGGTGCAGGGAGTCGGGTTTCGGCCTTTTCTCTATCGCCTGGCCACGCGTTGGAATCTCGGCGGCTGGGTGCGCAATACTCCGCACGGAGTTGAGGTGCACCTCGAGGGGCCTGAAACCAACCTTTTGCTCTTTCTGCATGCTCTGCAGCATGAAAAACCCGCTCAGGCGGTTATCTATACGCTGGAAACGGCGTGGATGAATCCCGTCGGTTCTTTGTCTTTTGATATTCTCTCAAGCAGTGGCGACGATACGGCTACCGCTTGGGTTTTACCCGACCTCGCCGTTTGCAGCGATTGCCTGCAAGAGCTCCTTGACCCTGAAAATCGGCGTTATCTCTATCCATTTATCAATTGTACCCATTGCGGACCTCGGTTTTCCATCCTCAAGCGTCTGCCCTATGATCGACCCAACACCTCTATGGATGAATTTCAGCTGTGTCCGGATTGCGCCCAGGAATATGCCGATCCGACGAATCGCCGCTTCCATGCCCAACCCAATGCTTGTCCTGTGTGCGGGCCTCAGCTTGCCTACTGCAACAGCCGGGGAAATGTGGAGAGCTGTGGTCAAGCAGCGCTGGAACAGACCGTACGAGCACTCCAATCCGGGGAAATAGTGGCGGTTAAAGGGTTAAGCGGCTTTCATCTTATGACCGATGCGCGCAATCAAGAAAGCGTCTTGCGTCTGCGCAACCGAAAACAGCGCGAAAGCAAACCTCTGGCGATCATGCTTGCCGATCTCGACAGCGTGCACCAGTATTGCAGTTTGGATTCTCTTGAATCCGAATGGTTGGATTCACCCCAGTCCCCCCTTTTGATTTTGCGAAAAAAAAGAACGGCGCCAGGTGTTGCGACACTTGCTCAGGCGGTCGCGCCGAACAATCCTTTTCTGGGCGTGCTGCTGCCCTATACGCCTCTGCACCATTTGCTCATGCGTTTCTGTAAATTTCCGCTGATTGCCACCAGCGGCAATCTTGCTGAAGAAACCGTCTGTATCGGCAATCAGGAGGCCATCGATCGTCTGGGAAACATTGCCGATGCCTTTGTGTTGCACAATCGGCGCATCGTCCGCCACGCCGATGACTCGATCGGTCGCATTGTGGGAGGACGCCGTCTTGTTTTGCGACGGGCACGCGGTTATGCCCCTCTGCCGATCACGATCCGCACTCCCCTGCCGTCGGCTTTTGCCGCCGGCGGGCAGCAAAAGAACACCCTAGCTTACAGCAAAAGCGATCGCATCTTTATCAGCCAGCATATCGGCGACCTCGATTCGGTACCCGCTTACCGAACGTTCCTGCAAACTGCAAACGATCTCGGTGAATTGCTGCAAATTACACCGCAAAAAGTGGTGTGCGATGCACATCCCACCTATCGCGCATCGATTTACGCCCGTCGTCTCACGCCTTCACCCATCGCGATTCAACACCACGTGGCTCATATTTTTTCCTGCATGGCAGAAAACGATATCGAACCACCGGTGCTCGGCGTCGCCTGGGACGGCAGCGGCTACGGTAGCGACAAGACCATTTGGGGTGGAGAATTTTTCACCATTCGCAAGGATGGCTGGAAAAGATTTGCCCATTTCCGCCGCTTTCCACTTTTGGGCGGCGAGCGGGCTATACGCGAACCGCGTCGATGCGCTCTCGCAATTGACCTGTCTATTTGCGGCAAAGAAGCGCTGCAAAGGCAAAAATGGCTGCAAACCGGCTGGACACCGACAGAAATCAATAATCTTTATCGCCTTTATTCCGATACGCAAAATTCGATTCTGACCAGCAGTGTCGGGCGTTTGTTCGACGCTGTTGCTTCCACGCTCGATCTTTGCCATTTCAATGAATATGAAGCTCAGGCTGCCCAGGCGGTCGAATTTGCCGCGCTGGAATGCCCCGACCGGACGGCCCATCTGCCCTATCGCCTGTCCGATTCGGATCCCATCGAAATTGACTGGACACCATTATTTAAAGCATTACTTGAAAAGAATGGTATTAATGACGTTGTATCAAGTCTTTGTAGGAAATTTCACAACACGCTTGCCCAAATCGTTGTCTCGGTTGCGCTGCGCGCAGGTATCAACCGTATTGTTTTAAGCGGCGGATGTTTTCAAAACGCGTTGTTGCAGGAATCGGTTTCGAGCGACCTGAGTCGGTGCGGGTTTGAACCCATTGTTCACCAGCGCGTTCCACCGAACGACGGAGGAATTAGTCTCGGGCAATTGGCGGCGCTGGCTTATTTACCCTCTTTGCAGACATTCGAGACAAATTCGACTGCCGCGTTGACAAACCAAGGAGCTGCCAATGTGTTTGGCCATACCCGGTAAAATCGTTGAAATCAGCCAAAACAACCTGGAAAATCGTTTGGGACGGGTGGATTTCGGGGGAATTATTAAGACGGTCAATTTGAGTTATGTCCCTGAAGCCGGTGTCGGAGACTATGTGACTGTTCATGTGGGATTTGCCTTATCGCTTATGGACTCTCATGAAGCGCAACAAGTTCTCGATCATCTCAAACAAGTGGAGCAGAAAAATCAGCAGCGATTGCATGACATATCAAAACGCGTTTCGCGATCCTGAAACCGTCCAGCGCTTGCTCCAAAGCCTCGACGACGTCACGACTCGCAAGTGGAGCGTGATGGAAATTTGCGGTGGCCAGACGCATGTGTTTCTTAAATACGGACTTGATCGTCTGCTGCCGAAGTCAATATCGTTGTTACACGGACCCGGATGTCCGGTATGTGTGACTGGTGTTGAGTGGATCGATGCAGCCGTCGCTCTGGCCAATCGCTCCGACATCACCCTCTTGAGCTTTGGTGATATGCTGCGCGTGCCCGGCAGTGAAACCGATCTCTTGTCTGCCAAATCGGCCGGCGCCTCGGTGAACATGGTCTATTCGCCAATGGATGCTTTGACCTGGGCCGAAGCGCACCCGGCTAAACAGGCGGTTTTTTTTGCTGTCGGATTTGAAACCACCGCCCCGGCAGTGGCCTGGACCATCGAACAAGCTGAAAAACGCAACGCGCAAAATTTCTCTGTTCTTTGCGCCCATGTCCGCGTTCCACCGGCGATTCAGCTCCTCTTGAGCCATCCCGATCACCGAATCGACGGATTTCTTGCCGCCGGACATGTCTGCACCATCATGGGCTGCAAGGAATATGAGATAATCGCCTCCCGCTTTCAACTCCCCATCGTTGTGACCGGCTTTGAACCGCTGGATCTTCTCTATGGACTTTATCGCTGTGTTGTCAGATTGGAAGAAAAAAATTTTGGCGTCGAAAATGCCTATTCTCGAGTGGCACGAGATCCAGGAAACAGTCATGCCCAACAGAAATTGACACAAATCTTTGAAATCGTCAATCGGAATTGGCGCGGCCTCGGAACCATACCCCAGAGCGGCCTGGCAATTCGCGAGCGTTACCGTCACTTCGATGCCAAATGGCGTTTTGCCGACAGCCTCAGCCCAAGACCTGAGCAATCGGAAATTTGTCCCAGTGGACGGATTCTTCAAGGTTTGCTACGACCGGATCAATGCCCCTACTTTGGCGTTTCCTGTACACCGGAAAATCCTTTAGGGGCACCGATGGTCTCTTCCGAAGGTGCATGCGCTGCTTACTTTCGCTATCGGAGAAAAAAATGACCTCAAAGGAACCTTACACCGGAGCGGTTTGTCCTGTCGAAAACGATCCCCAGTCCCGCATAACTCTGGGGCATGGGGGCGGAGGACGATTGACGCGCGACCTCATCGAAACACGAATACGGCCTCTTCTCGGCAATCCCTTTTTAAACCAGGAACACGATGGTGCCGTTTTGCCAAACCCTGGCGCTCCCATTGCTTTCACCACCGATTCCTACGTTGTCACGCCCCTTTTTTTCCCGGGCGGCGATATTGGCACACTGGCCGTTTACGGAACCGTCAACGATCTGTGCATGAGCGGGGCAATACCCAAATTCCTGAGCCTTTCTTTGATTTTACAGGAAGGACTGGAAATTTCCACCTTTGAATCTATCATGCAAAGCATAAAGTTATCAGCGAAACTAGCTAATGTACAGATCGTTACGGGAGATACCAAAGTGATCGAAGGGCAGGGAGACGAAGCCGGTATGTTTATTACCACCAGCGGCATCGGGATCACTGTTTTCGATCCGCCACCCTCTCCTTTTCGAATCGCTGAAGGAGATCTCTTGGTGCTCAATGGAGATATTGGGCGACACGGCACCTGTATTCTCGCTCTGCGGGATGGCATGGAATTCGAAACCGAGATTCGAAGCGACTGTGCACCGCTGACCGATCAGGTTCAAGCTCTGTATCAGTCGAAATACCGGATAAACTGCATGCGTGATCTGACCCGGGGCGGTTTGAGTGCTGCGGTGGTAGAGCTAGCCCGGAGTGGCGGCTGGGATATCGAGCTCTATGAACCGGAAATACCCGTCCTTGCTGCCGTTCAAAGCGCCTGCGATCTTTTCGGACTCGATCCGTTGGCGGTTGCCAATGAAGGAAGATTTATAGCCTTTGTCGATGCTCGCGATGGTGAACGCGTTTCTCAAGTGCTGGCGGAACAGGCGCCGGGAGCGGTGCGGACAATTGGACGGGTCATTGGTCCGGACAAGGGGGGGCAGGTGCGTTTGCGCAATGCCTATGGAGGGGAAAGAATACTCGATTTATATAGCGGTGAACAGCTTCCGCGAATTTGCTGAATCGGACAAAAGAGCAGTGCAACTCGATTTTGTCTGATCAGCCGGATCCGATTTTCACGATTTCAGTGTTCGAGGTCAAGTGTGCTGCGGGTGTCAGCGGAAACTCGATTGTAAAAACCGATCCCTTGCCCAGGGTGCTTTTCACTCGAATCGTACCGCCGTTGCGGCGCATGATCTCCTTGACCAGAATCAATCCCAAACCGGTTCCCACTCGCTCCATTTCCTTTGCATTGGCAGCGCGATAGAATTCGTTAAAAATTTTCTTCAGGTCTTTTCGAGCAATTCCGATACCTGAATCGCGAACCGAAAATCCAAAGGAAAGGGGGGATAGAAACGGCTTGACCACAACCTCCCCTCCTTCCGGTGTGTAGCGAAGCGCATTGTTGACAAGATTTCGCGCCACACGTTCCATATCTATTTTATCGATACGCACACGAATCGGTTCGGGAATTCGACACATTTGCAAGTGAATACGTTTGGTTAGAGCGAAATCCCGCTGTAATTCCACCACTTGATTCAGCCAATCCTGAAAGTCAATCCATTCCGGCACATGTTTTTCCACGCCCTGGTTGTATCGGGTTATAGCGATCATTTCGTTGACCATTTCCATGACCTGAGCCGACCGATTTTCCCCCCGCAGCACCATATCGGCCACTTCGGGCGGCAGTATATCGCCGCTCAAAACCCGTACGGCCTGCAGGGTGCTTTTAATCACACCCAGAGGCGATTTCAGTTCATGTGCAGCGTAACGAAATATGGTTTTTCGTTCGCGAATCGACTTTTCCAGCAGGCGATTTTTTTTGTCGATGAGTTCTTTGAGATGGCGATAGCGTATCATAAAGGTCTGAATGATGTAAAGACCGGCGAAGTTGGTGATATAAAAAGCAGCGAGAGCGGTAACGATATAGGGTTTGCTCATTCGAGCCTCACCCAGAGTATACGCCGGCACCCATTGCATGTATTCGAGCAAAGTCCAAACTGTGATCAGCACGGCAGCCAGCACCGCATTGATGACGGGCAGTCGGTGACCGGGCAGCATGATTGCTGAAAGAATCACTTGAACGATATAGAGAAAAAAGAAAGGATTTTCGATACCTCCGGAAAAATGAATCAACAAGGAGACAATCAGCAGGTCGCCGACAATCTGCACCTGGGCAAAGATCAATTCCTGCACCATATTTTTCCGCGGCATATAGCGGCAAAGCATGAAATAACTGACATTAAGCCAGAGCAAGACCGAAGCGATTAGAATGATCATATGATAAGGGAGGTCAAAATTGAGCAATCGTTGCCCCAGCGGGACAACAGCAAGAATGGCAAAGATGGTCAACCAGCGCAGATTGACATACCAGGCCAGGCGGGTTCTCATCGCTTCGATCGTATGAAAGGGCGTAATGATTTTGAATTGCGAAAACATAAAGGTCCACTTAGTCCGGATGACTTGGTTGCGAAGGACAAGACAGCTAGATGGAACCGGCAAAAAATCGATCCAGACCCGCATTCACCTCGGCAGAAATAAGAGTGCCGCAGGCCAGTGAATGCGGCTGAATCCCGAGGTAATAAACAGCGGCGGCGGGGCATTCGAACTGCAGATATTGTGCGATCATTGCCAGAGAATAGGTATGTGTGCTGGCGCTGGTTTTCAACCGGTCATCCGGCAACATCTCGATCGTCCCCGGTTTTTGGCCAAAATCCGCCGCATCGATAAAAACAACCGCCTGAGGAGAATCGCGGCAAATTTGATGCAGATGATTTTCCGGTGTTGTACCGGCGCGAATGACCTGTATGGAGGCAAATTTTGAACGGCTTTTCAGTTTATCGACAAAACGATAGGCTGCGCCATCGTCCCCGCGCAAGTCATTGCCGAGGGCCACGAAAACGATCCGCTCGGAAGCACAGCCGGAAAGCTGTTTATAGAGGTCATTAAAATTCATCGATCGTGACGATCTGTTGACGACAACTGGCACAGACCCATTTGATCTGATCTTCCCGGCGCAGCCGCTCCTTGGGTGAGGAGGGTTCGATCGTGCTGCTCTTAGCCTGCACGAGGAGCAGAAAATTGGGGTGCGCATAGGCTTTGGCGCCCAAACGGTTTTTAACCCACTGGAGATGATCGAGGCAGGCGATCGGCTTGTTGCAGATTTCGCAAAGAATCAGTTCCCTTTCCAGCCGCTCATAAAGCTGCGGTTCCTTGCGATCGGCATAGAAAAGCGAGTGTTCGTTGGATAGTTGAATGCCTTTTTCGGTAATACATTTCTCTTCGCACTGTCCGCAGTTCATGCAAGAAGTCAGATCGACGGTCAATGTACGGATCTTTTTTTTCAGGTCATCGGTTATCGTTATTGCCGTAGAGGGACAAACCTGGGCACAGGTTCCGCAGCCGATGCAATGTTCGGCGTTATAGCGGGGAATACCGCGATAGTTTTTCTCCGCCTCAAATGGAACGGCCGGAAAGGGTGTCGTTATCGGTGCTGAAAAGAGCGAGCCAAGGGCTTCTTTTATTTCCCGAATTTTGGGAAGAATCATAACAACCTCCGAAGAAATGTCCGAACCGCCGGGAGCACTGTTTTGCATTCACTTTTTTTGCGTTTTCTGATCATCGGCGTATTGGTCGGTGACCGTGCTCGGCGTGAGCGGAATATTGGTGCGATGAGCGGCGCGCGCGATGACATGTGCCGCAACCGGAGAAGCAAGAAAAATGAAAACAATACCGAGCAAAGCCTTAAATCCAAAGGGTGTGAATCCCTTTAGGATAAAAACACCCAAAAGAACCCCGGCGGATCCGAATGTCACGCACTTTGTTGCCGCCTGCAATCGGTTATAGACATCGGGCAATCGAACCAATCCCAGCACACCGAAAAAATCAAAGGCGATACCCAAAAAAATCAGGCTCATGCCCAGAGTTTCTCTAATCATCGAGGGATCTCCCTTCCAATATTTTCGCAAAGGCCAGCGAAGCGATAAAACTCAACAGCGCCCAAATCAGACCGATATCCATAAAAAAGTCATTTTCGTTGGCCAGACCGATAATGGCAAGCAAACCGACGATGAGAATTCCAAAAATATCGACGGCGACCAGGCGATCGGCTGCTGAGGGCCCAATCAAAACGCGATAGAGTACAAAGAGCGCGCTGAATAAATAGACGTTGATGAGTTTGGCCAAAATATCGCCCTGAAAAACAACAAAGTTGGCATAAAAGAGCGCCGCCAAAATTATGAGGCCCAAAAACCAGCGCACGCTTTTCATTCAAACACCTCCATCAGAATGGCTTCGAATCGGCCGCCGATTTGTCGAGTCGATTCTTCAACCGTTGTTGACTGAACATCGATCCAGTGGATATAGAGTATTTTTTTTGCGGGATCGATATCGATTGTCAGGGTTCCCGGGGTCAGAGTAATGGAATTGGCCAGAACTGTAAGCGCGGTTTCACGGGACAAATTGGTCTTGATTTTGATAATGCCGGGCTTGATCGGCACGCGGGGATGGATGACAAGATAGGCGACATGCACGTTGGCTTTGATCATTTCCCAGATGAAATGGATCAAATAATAGACACCATAGCCCACTCGACGCCACAATCTCTGCCGGCGCTCACCCGTAAGGAAAAATTTACCGGCCAAAAGGCTGACGATCGCTGCCACCACCAACCCAATGATGAGCTCTTCAATTTTTCGAATATCGGTCAGCGCCGCCCAGACCAGGACGGCGAGCACAAAAACGGTCAAACGACTTTTATTTTGCACGGTCATAGGGCCCTCCCGCAGACCATTCGAATATATCCGGTTTTGTTCAGAATTACATCGACCACAGGATCAAGCGTCAGCTCCCGGATTCCCGGCAACACCATCAGGCTGGAGAGCACACAGAGCACGGCCAGAGTCAGCATCGCGAAGCGCACAAGATTGCCGGGCATCATAATCGGGGTTTTGTGTTCAATTTCGCCGTAAAAACCATAGCGCTGGACTTTCATGAATGAGGCCAGGGTCAACAAACTGCCCAAAACGGCCCAAAAAGCAAATATCGGGTGTCCGGCTTGAATCGCAGCGATAATGATGATCAATTTACTAAAGAACCCGTTAAAGGGCGGGATTCCGGAAATGGAGAGCGAAGCGACCATGCTGGTGCCGGAAGTGACAGGCAGCAGCTTGGCCAATTTCCCCATTTTTCGCAAATTTCTTGTCCCCAGCACCATCTCGACTGCGCCGGCATTGTAAAACAGCAGCGATTTAAACAGCGCATGGTTTAAGAGGTGAAAAACCGCACCGAGGATACCGAGCGGTGTAGCAAGGCCCATACCCAGCAGGATATAGCCGATTTGGCTGATGCTGTGATAGGCCAGCAGGCGTTTGAGATCCCATTGACCGATCGCCAAAAAGACGCCAAGCACAATCGACAGAGCACCGAGAACGAGCAAAAGCTGCATGAAAATCGCCGGTGCCCCAAAAACGTTAAAGAAGAGGCGAAAGAGTACATAAACACCCAGCGCCTTGATCAGAACCCCTGAAAGCATAGACGAAATGGGGGCCGGTGCGGACGAGTGAGCATCCGGCAGCCAGGCGTGAAAGGGCATCGAAGCCGCCTTGAGGCCAAATCCAGCGAGAAAAAGCGCGCCGATCCACAGGACCAACCGTGGATCCACAGTCGGCAAAACCTCTGCAATGCGAGCCAGAGTCAGGCTTGAAGTGGCGCTGTAGGTAAAGGCAATGCCGATGAGGATGATCGAGGATGAAAGCCCCCCCATCACGGCATACTTGAAAGAAGCCTCGTATTCCTCGGCGCGACATCCGTAAGCCACGAGAGCAAAGGCCGAAATCAGAGCGATTTCCATAAAGACATAGAGATTGAACAGATCTCCGGTTACAACGACTCCGTTCATACCGGCTATAAGGAGCATGAACAGAGCGTAATACTTCCAGTCCTGGGATAGATGGCGGATATACTGGATTGAAAAACAGAGCGATGTCAGTGCGATCAAATTGATCATGACCAGCATAAAGAGGCTGAGTGCATCCTGAACCAGACAAATGCCGATCGGGGCATCCCACCCGCTCATGGAATAGACGACGGTCTCCTCGTGCATGGTGACGAAACCGAATATCGAGAGAACCAAAAGGGAGATGAGAGCCATGAAAGCCAGCGTAATGGCCCAATCATCTTTTTTCCCCGCCAGCAAAGTGATCAGGAATGCCGCCAGCAGCGGTAAAATAACAAAATAGGGAAGAATCATCCTTTCAGGCTCCTCATTTTTGTGATATCAAAAGTCGCATACTTTTGATACAGACGGATGGCCAGAGCGACCAAGAGCGCTGTTATGCCCAATTCGATCACGATCGAGGTCAGGACCAATGCCTGCGGCAGAGGGTCGACCATGGGTTGACCGGCATTTGCCTCTGTGAGGATGGGAAAAGTGGCGTCGTGCCGGTAGCCAAAGAGGACCAGAAACAAATTGGCGGCATAACCCATGATAGCCGTGGAGAGAATGATCTTGATGAGGTCGCGTTTGGTCAGCAGTCCATAGACACCGACCAAAAAGAGCGCAAAACACAGGACATAGAGAATCACAGCTCCCCTCCTTTCGTGCTATCGATGTCGGCCAATACCCAGACGACGAGAAAGAGCGACATTGCCACCTTGATTCCGATGATGACATTAAAGAGAGGGATCGTGCCTGCGCTGAAGAGATGGAACAGCTTGCCTTTACCGAGAAAATTGGCCAGAAAAGCGCCGCCAAAAGAGATGCCCAGCAATCCCATGACCAGGAAAAGGGTGATGCTGGCGGCTTCCATATCCTTGAGGAATTGGATGTTGAGCCACTTGACAGTAAAATCCTTGCCATAGGCGAGCATGACGTTTAAAAAAGCCAATGCGATAATCACCCCGCCGGCAAATCCGCCGCCAGGAGTGAGGTGGCCGTGAAGGATGATGTACCAGCCGTAGAGGAGGATCAGCCAGACGCTCACCCGTGTCACGGTCTTGACGATGATCGACATGCCTTGCTGATCTTTCATTTCGACTCCTTCCCTTTCTGGGTCCGGCGAGAGGTTCTGAGGACGGTGAGGGCCCCCAGAATCGCGGCAAAGAGAACGGTTACTTCGCCCAGGGTATCATAGGCGCGATAATCGAGGATGATGGAAGCAACAAGGTTGGCCGCTCCGGTCTCCTGTGTCGCCATTTTGGTATAGTGAGCGCTGGTGATGAAAAGCGGTTCACCAAAGGGCGGCAGCGCGCGAAAAATCGGCAGGCAAAGGAAAAGAATGGCCAAAAGAACGACGCCGACGACCACCGCGGCCGTTTTGTTGCTCGCCAGGGAATCCTCGTGCGCTTTTTTTCCAATAAAGGCACGCACCAGAATGATCAAGGCGAAAATTTCGAACAAGAATTGAACGATCGCCAGGTCCGGCGCCTGCAGAAACAGAAAAGCGATCGAGACGGCCAACCCGACAATGCCGATGGCGATAATCGCCGAGAGGACATCCCGAATCTCCAGAGCGACGATCGATCCGACCAACATGATTCCCATCGTAAAGATCAACCAGGTTTCTATCGGCATGTCATCCTCCGATATTGATCGTGATCAGTAAGAGAAGCAATAGACCGAGGAGTATATAGAACAGATACCACTGTAAAAGCCCGGGATGCAATTTTTGCAGTATCCCGGAAAAGAAAAAGGTGCCCTTACTCCCCAGCTCATAGATATCGCAGTATTTTTTTTCGGCTGCCGTATAAATGGTCTGCAACAGGGGCATTTGTCTAATTTCGCGATAAAAATCAACGCCGCTGACGCGAAAACGCGTTTCTGCCGCCATGCCCCCCAGATAGATTTCATCATAGCGAACCACGCGTGTGGCGCGGTAGACGACCCATCCGATCAAAAAGACGATCGCAAACAATCCTGTTAATAGCAAGGGATCGTAATACCCGATCAGGGAGAGATCGGCGGCGATACCCAGCTCGGCGAGAACCGGAATGATCAACCGTTTGAGCGGCAGAGCAGCGGCAAAAAGGCCGAAAACGATACAGAAAAGAGCAAAAATGCCGGTCGCCAACCATTGATTAGCAGGGGCTTCGTGGATCTTTTCCCGACCCGGGTTGCGGCCGAGAAAGACTGCGTGCAAAAATTTGACAAAACAGGCCAGCGTCAGAGCGCTGCCAAAGATGGCCAGCAAAAGACAAATCAACATCCAGATCTGATATCCTGCCGGCAGGGTTTTTGTTTGTTCGAGCAAACCCTGGTAGATCATCCACTTGGAATAGAATCCACTGAACGGAGGAATACCGGATATGGCCAGTGAGCCGATCAATGCCATAAGAAAGGTCAGAGGCATACCTTTGGCTATTCCGCCAAGATCTCGGAACTCGCTGCTTCCTGTCTGTTTCTCTACCGAACCGAGCGAGAGAAAGAGATTGGACTTGTACAGGGTATGGTTGACCATATGGAACAGACCGCCGGCAAAAGCGATTGGATTGCCGCTACCGACACCCATGAGCATATACCCTACCTGACTGACGGTACTGTAACCGAGCAGTCGTCGAGCATTGGGTTGCATAATGGCCATCATAACCGCGCCAACCACCGTTATGGCGCCTATACTGATAATAATCATTTTGACGATCAATTCAACCGCGAAAAATGCAGTCATCATACGGGCGAGTAAAAAGATGCCGAGCAATTTGTCGAGCGATGAAGGTAAAAACGCAGTGGATTCGATCGGCGATGTTTTGCTAAAATCCGGCACCCAACTGTGCAACGGAAATCCTCCGGCCTTGGCCAGGACGGCGATCAGCAAAGAAAAGAACGCGAGATAGTAAAGTGGATCACCGCTCTGCATCTGCAAGGCCGACAGGTTCCATTCCTTGACCGGCAACCTGGCAGCCAGGAGAATGAAACCGAAGATCAGGAAAACATCGCTGCCGCCGATGATGATAAAGGTTTTTTTCGCGGTCTGAGAATAAGAGTCGCCTTGACCCATCAGGGCAAAAAAGTAAAGGCTCAGACCGGACAATCCCCAAAAAATGATAAAAGCGATGGTATGCTGGCTGAGCAAAACCCCGTTGCAAAAGGCTACGGTCAGAGGATAGAGAACAAAAAAGGCTCTCTGGATTTCGCTCCGCACCCCTTTGAGTGAAAAAACGAGGATGACCAAAGAGAGAATATGCACAAACAGCAACACAAACGCGGCCAACCGATCGGCTCCCCATAACCCGCACTCGGAAAGCAGTGGCAGATGGGACAGGCTGTGGATCGACCGCACCAACAGGTAGAGCAGGGCTATAACCGTCAGCGCTTTTGCAGCCCGAACCGGCAGGAGCAAATTGATCAATGAAACCGCGGCCGGAATGACCAAAAAGTAGATCAGCGCACTAGGCTCCATGAATGGTTCTCCTGATTCGTTCTGTCTTTTCACGGGATAAACGCAACAGATCGATTGATTCAGCCTGTTCCGCATGGCCGACCACGCGTATGGCGCGCTCGGTACAACAATAGCACGGATCAACCGACGCCAAGGTGATCAGGGCATCGGCCAAAGGAATTCCTTTGCAGGAAGCGGTAAAGGTGGGAATGTTCACAAAGCTGGGCGCACGGACTTTGTGGCGAATCGGGCGATTGGAGCCATCGGAGCGCATATAATGAAAAACCTCGCCGCGCGGTGCCTCGTATCGTCCGATTCCTTCGCCCGGGGAGATCTCTTTGACATTATTGACAATCGGCCCCGAGACGCTTCGCAACTTTTCTAGACACTGGCGTATGATCTTGCTCGATTCCATGATTTCAAGCAGACGCACAACAGTTTTGTCATAGACATCGCCCGCCTGAGTGACAATGACCTCAAAGTCGACGAGATCATAGGCGTCTGTGGGTTCATCTTTACGCACGTCGGTTTTGACGCCGGAAGCTCGAGCGGTGGGACCGACGGCGCAATAGTCGATGGCGTCCCGATGCGATAGCACGCCCACGCCCTTGAGTCGGCTCTTGAGTACCGGATCATCGTTGGCCGCTTTGGCGATCATCTCCATCTTGGCGTCGATTTCATCGAGGATCTTGAGCAGCGCCGGCAAAGCATCGGGATCCACGTCGCGCGCCACGCCGCCGACGCGCATCATCCCGTAATGGTTGCGGTTGCCGGAGATGATTTCAAACATCTGCAGTACCGGTTCGCGATACTTCCATGCCCACATCCACAGGGTATCGTAGCCGATAAAATGGCCAGCCAAACCAAGCCAGAGCAGGTGGCTGTGAATGCGCTCCAGTTCACCGATCAACGTGCGAATATAGCGCGCCCGCAGAGGAATATCGATGTTGTCGATGTCTTCGACCGCATGGACGCAAGCGATCGGGTGGGATGTTGAACAAATACCGCAAATACGCTCGACCAGAAAAATGGACTGGGTAAAGGTCTTTTGCTCGGAAATGAACTCGTGTCCCCGATGCATCCACCCGATATCCATTTCGATATCGACGACGGTCTCCCCTTCCACCTTGATGTTGAAATATTCGGCCTCTTCCAAGAGTGGGTGAAAAGGCCCGACCGGAATTTGGTTTGTGCTCATCTATCCCTCCTGAATCGAAGCGGCTGGTCCAGCCCTTGCGGATGATCCTTGGCCAAAAGGCGCTGCAAATGGGGATGACCAACAAAATCGATTCCCCAGAAATCAAACATCTCGCGCTCGATCCACTCCGCTCCTTTGATCACTGGCGCAATCGAGTCAACCCGGGGATTTTTTTTGTCGTCAATCAGGATACGCGGACAAAAATAATCCCCTGTTGCATCGTGCGAAAAATGATAGAGCACTTCGATGTGATGAAAAGTTTCCGTGGCGGTGGCCGTCGATAACCGGCATTTCATACGATTGAAAAGAATACCGGCGACTTGGCGCAAATTTTCCTGTTTGACTTGAAAATAGAGCCGTTTCTTCTTGCGCACAGTTTTGCCGATCAAGTCTCCCATATCGACGATGAATTGATCCATTTTATCCATTGAGCACCTCCACCAGCTTGGCCACACCCTCGATCATCGACTCGGGTTTTGGCGGACAACCGGGTATATAGAGATCGATGGGAATCACATCCTCTCGTTTGGCTGTTATATTATAGCTATCCTTGAAGCAACAGCCGGAAGTGGGACAAGTCCCGATTGCTACGACAAATATCGGCTTGGGTGCCTGCTTGTAGATATGCGCAATTTTGGGGGCGACTTTTTGATTAAAGATTCCTGTGACCAGGAGAACATCGGCATGGCGAATCGATCCGACCAGTTTGATTCCCATGCGTTCCAAGTCGTATCGGGGCGTCAGCAAATCGAGAATTTCAATGTCGCAGTTGTTGCACGGCGATCCGCTGATATGAAAGACCCAGATCGATTTGGCCAGGCGTTTGTTGTACCATCCCATATTTAGACTCCTAATACGGCGAGAATCAATGCGACAAGACTGACGGGAAAGGCGATGTTCCAGAAAAAATGCAGCGCAGTATCGATGCGCACGCGCGGATTGGTATTTTTAATAATGATCATGACCACGACGATAAGCAAATATTTGAGGATAAACCAGAGCACACCCCATCCTCCGGCAGAAAAACCACCGAGAAAAAGCAGGATCAGAAGAAACGGATAAAAAACATACATCATGAAATGGTTAAGCTTCCAGAAAGCAAGCGGCGGTCCCGAGTATTCCATAAAGGGGCCTTCGACAATCTCGGTTTCGGCTTCCGGAATATTAAAGGGTGGCAGCGCCATTTTTGCCTGAATGCAGATCAGCGCGATAAGAAAAGCGAGGATACCGGAAGGTGAAGCGATAAAGGCGCCGCCCAGTTGTTGGGCAGAGAGAATTTCGCTCAGGCGAATTTCGTACCCGGCCTTGACGATCGGAACCAGGCAGACCAGGATAAAAGCAAGTTCATCGGCAAGCAAGAGTTTCATCTCGCGTCCGGCACCGATGCTGGAATAGACATTGCCGGTGGCGGAACCGCCGAGGATGACCATGACAGAATAGACCATCAGCAGATACATAAGCACATACAAGTCGCCGATAAAGCTGGCACCGAAAAAGAGCGCGACGCCGATCAACGCCGAGATGCACACCAGCGCGGCAAAAGCGATCAAGGGAGCGGCGATAAAGAGCGATTGGACCGAATCGCGTACAATCAGGGTCTCTTTGCCCAAAAGTTTGATAAAATCATAAAAATTCTGAAAAAACGGTGGTCCGACCCGGAATTGAAAGCGGGCCGAAAGTTTGCGGTCAACCCATCCCACCGACAGGCCAAGAACGGCGGTAAACAACAGGCCCGGAAAAATGAGCAAATAAAACAGCGTCAGCAGACTCATATCCGCCCCTCCTTTTTACGCCAGTTCGGGCTTTTGACCGCCAAATGTTCGCCGACGAGAAAAACCTGTTCCTCCGGTTTGTCCTCATCGATTTCAATCATTCGAAACGTCTGGGCCGGTGCTGTTTTGACGCATTCGGGGATGTAATCGGCATCCTGTTCCAGTTGATTGAGGCAAAAATCGCATTGGGCGGTGACATAATTGATCACTTGTGGAAAGATGGTGCCAAAGGGACAGGCCAGGATGCAGCTTTTGCAACCGACACAGCGCATATTGTAGCGTTTGATCGTTCCTGAAGAGAGACGTTCGAGCGCTTCGGTCGGACAAGCGATGACGCAAAAAGCGTCGGTGCATTGACGACAATACGACGCAAACTCGGCCACTTCGAGCAGGGAAAAAGGACCGTTGTTTTTGCGATGAAAAAGATATTCGCAGCGAATGGATTCGGGCGAGGTGCCGGTGCGGAGCAGCTCCGGGACGTCGATAAACAATCGTTTCATTCCCAAATGCCCTCCTCGTTTTTTATGCTTTCATAGGTAAATACCGGGCCGTCTTTGCAGGCATAATAGGGGCCCATGACGCAGTGACGGCATTGGCCAAAACCGCAGTACATCTTTTTTTCCATGGAGAGATAGATATTGGATTCCTTGAAACCGTTTTTCAGCAGTTCCAGGGTGCCGAATTTCATCATCAGAGGCGGACCGCAGACAATGGCGGGATTGGTCTTTGGATCGATATCGAGGTTAGCGAGCAGTTTGGTGACCAGCCCGACATCTTCATTCCATTCCTGGCCTTCCGGTACCGCGTCGACGGATCGGACAAAACGAACGGTTGGAAACTGGCGCCAACCGCTCACCTGATCCTTGTAGATGCAATCCTGGGGAGACTTGGCGCCGGCAAAAAAGGTGATGCTTTTGTAGCGGTCGACATCGTGCAGCAGGGTAAGAAAAAGCGACCGCAGCGGGGCGAGACCGCAACCGCCACCGAGGATCAGCACATCCTTACCATCGAATTTTTCAAGCGGATAGTGGCTGCCGTAAGGGCCCCGCAACCCGACCGTATCGCCGACCTGCGCCCGGTGGACATAATCGGTGACAAAACCGGTTTTCATGATGGTGATATCCATGCGGTCGGAGATGTAATGGGACGAAGAGGGCGTAAATGGACCTTCGCCGATATTGGGAATGGAGAGCTCGACGAACTGTCCGGTTTTAAAAACTATGGGTTCCTCCGGCAAAAGCTTTAATGTCCGGATCAGCGGCGATTCCTGTATCACTTCTGTGATACTCGCCGAAATGACGCGGTAGGGATTGCTCATCAGAGACCCCTCCTCCCTTTTGCTTTTGATCATCTGGTCTGTTCAAGCGTGCCGGCTTTGAGGATCATTTGCACCGCACTGCGGAAATCGATTTTGGCCGGACAAGCATCGGTACAGCGGCCACAGCCAGTGCAGCCGAGACGGTCGAAATTGCTCGGCATATAATCGAACTTGCACAAATAGCGATTGCGAAATCGCTCGGTCATCTTTGGCCGGGGTGTGCCACCGCCGGCGACTCGGGCATAGCCATTCCATTGACACGAGTCGTAACTGCGCACCTTGACAAAGCGTTTGCCCTGGCTTTCATCGTTCAGGATCAGGCAATAACAGGTTGGGCAAATATGAGTGCAGGCGCCGCATCCGACACATTCTTTGGATTCGATCTCCCACGGCTGCTCCTTTACTTTGCGCATCGCCGTATAATCCCTCGAACGCTTCAGATCGGCATTTTGTCGATCGACCTGTTGAATCATCTGTTCGCGATTTTTCGTCACCTCTATCTTGGATTCCCTGGTGGCGGCGGCAAGTGAAGTAAAGTCCTGAAGCGCCTGAACGAACGCTTTGCCTTTCTCTGTTGTTGCGGTCAGCAAAAATTCGTCGCCCAGGCGGGAGAGATTGGCGTCAAATCCGCTCTCGGCGTAAGGTTTGCCGTCGACCAGGGTACAATGACAGGTCGGGGCGGTTGCTGTGCAGTCGCAGGAAACGAGCGTTGTCGCTTTGCGCCAGGCGGCATAAGAAGGATCAGTGAAATCATCATTGATCATGGCACGATCCAGCACCTCGACGGCGCGGAGATCACAGGCCTTGACGCCGACGATCAATCGTTCAGGAACATTGCGAATTTCGGGATAAACCCGTTCGCGCACCGAATAAAGCAAGAGCTTGACCGGATCGACCGGGCGATAGGAATCAATTTCCAGAGTTCCGAGATCGGGGTTGTCGCTTAATACCAGTGTATCGGGGTGAGTCGTCGGCCGCAGGGGAAAGAAAACCTGGGAATAAGGCGAGAGTTCCTCTTTGGCGCAGCGGGTGAGAAAAGAGAACAGAGCATCGGCTTTCACGATCATAACCGTCCTCCTGGGTTAGCGCGGAAACGTTTTCGCAACCATCAGAGTCGCGAATAGACGGGAGTTGGCTATCTCTGAAAAGCCGGCACGATTCTTGTGCCGGAGATGTGAAACGGTGAAAGGAATTGCATGAAACCGACTCGCTGTTACAGCCTTGAGCTGAGAAAATGAGAGCACAATCTGCCTGCTCGACAATCCTTGCGAAACGGTGCCGGATCACCCCTTATGCGATGCTCGATCGCTGAACAGCTCTCTGCGATCCTTAAAATACAGAGCTGGAATCAAGCTGATTTTGGGATTTTGGCAATTAACGGGGTAGGATGGATCGCCCAAACATTTCCACAAACTGTCGCCAAGCTTCGCGTCGCTTCCGTCAAAATAACCGTTCGGAACCACAGATCGTCTCCGTTGAATCCGTTTCACGGGCATGTGTTTGTGCGTCGGTGAAATGAAGGTTTGGGCTCAGGGGCGGTGTGTCGGTCGCGGTATCGGATCAGCTCTGGGGAGTATCGTCACTTACCTGCATCGGCAGCATAGGCGATCGAGTATGCCGGAGAATCACGAAAGCGTTTGAACACCGTTCATTTCACTGAAATCAAAATAGCGATTATGCCAGTAAAGCGCAACTATTTTTTGTAAAAGACAATAAAATATTTTACATCGCTGGTGTCCGGTCGTTCGACCGGACACCAATGATTTCAAATCGATTCCCTGAATTTAGATACCCGCCGAAAGATGATTTTATTGAAGCTGCATTCGAGTCCGGCCTGCAAACTGGACTCGAGTGCGCTGCAAAACTGACTAGTTCAACCGCAGGCCCAAATAAAAACGACGTCCCACAGTCGGCCCCCAAATCTGTGACGAGTCGAAATAAGGACTGAACGGCTCGCTCCAGGCCAGGATCGGCTGCGATTGGCGAAAGTTGCCGAGATTTTCCACGCCTGCGTAGAGCTCAAGGGCTGAAAATTTGCGCGTAATCTGGGCAAATATCTGGACATAGTCCGGAGAAATACCAGCCAGGCGAAATTCGGGCGGATTGGCATCGGTATCGGGCAATCGGGTACGGCCGGTATATTGGGTCGTGACGTCGAAACGCCAGGCGCGCCCGGGACACGTGTACGATAGAGCGACCAGCCCCTTGTGTCTAGGATTCAACGGCAACTCGCGCAACCGGTGCACAGAGGTCGACTTGACATCGTTGAGACGGTAAGCGCCGGTGACCTCGAGGCCGTGAGCGGCCGTGACTATGAATTCGATCTGACCGCTGTTGGAAAACGCGCAACCGTCCAGGTTGGATACGTGAATGGCTTGAACGTCCGAATCCAGATCGACAACGATCTGGTTGTGAAATTCGGTGCGGTAAAAATCGATCGTCAGAGAACCCGGACGATCCTCTCCCAACCGGAATTCCCGATAGAGTTGCAGACCGCCATTCCTTGCCTCTTCAACATCCCTGTTGGGTAATCGATTGTGTGTTGACCGTCTCGTGCAAATGATGCAGGGTATGCGGTTTTTCGGCATGAACGGTCACCTCTTGCAGCGTGTGCAGGGTTTGCAAATGGATCTCGAGAAACGGCGAATGCGGTGCAACCGTGAGAGTATCGGCTGCATAGCCCACATAGCGAACGATCAGTTGATTCGTCATCGATGTGAGGGCAAGTGTGAACCGACCATCAGCGTCGCTTGTTGTGCCGATGGTGGTATTGTTCCAATAGATGTTGGCGGCAATGAGCGGCTCGAGGTGCGCCTCGCCGTCATGATGGTGGACACCATAAACCGCACCGCTGATTGTGTGTACGTGATCGGGATTTGCTGCAAAGGAAGCAAGGGCAAACAAGATGAGGAGAAAAAACGACATTTTCATTGTAAACCTCCCAAAGAGATATACGGGCCTTGAGCGAACCGCCCGGTCGGGTTATTCGCTCCTGTCAAAAAAGTATGAGGCGGACGCTTTGGGGATCAAATCAAAAGTGGGAGGTTGAGCTGAAAATGGGCATCATTTGTTGGAAAGGTGATATCAAGTTGCAAGAAAGGTTTTTTAGCGGGGACAAGGATTTGGACTGGCCTGTCAGCAGTCGTCCCCCCTCCTGATTCGTTTTGCTCATATCGGGAAGGTTCTTTTATCTGGTGGTAGTTGCTCGTCGTTTCACAGCATTTGGCTCCATAAAGGTTGGGCAACTCGGCAGACGGCTGCGGTTCGAGGGCAGAGTCGTTGCAAGATGAAAAGGAACGGATATCGAGCGTATCGGAGCAGGGCGAATCGCCTCCATCGCAGCAGCTGTGCGATACAGCGATTCAGCAGCCGCGTGCACTGCCAAGCTGCAAAGCCGCAAAACCGACGGAGGAAGTCAGG
>JAFGJN010000129.1 GCA_016929055.1 Candidatus Zhuqueibacterota bacterium | reverse complement strand
ATTCCTGCACCAGCGACGCCGATTGCGCCTCGTGTCCGGATGGTCGCACAGACTGTGTCGATGGGCAGTGCGTCAAGGCTGCACCTGTTCGGTAACTCGGGGTCGGACCAAATTATAAATATGAAAAACAATCGGATAGCCCTGAAAAATCTCCCGAAATTGGTCCTCGAATGCATTTTTGCCCCGAAATCGCGTTTTAAGAAAATCCACGAACGCGAACTATCCACTTTGTTGGGTTCAGCGATCAGGGACGTCTGACTCGACAATGTCTTGATCGTGTCGTTTCCCCAGGGGCTGCAACGAACGTATCGCTCGACAGGGAGATCGGATAAGGCGAAGGCTCGATATAGGCCTCTTATCCCACCTTGCATGCCACTTTTGCGCCCAAAAATGGCTTTGAAGAGCCTTTGTCGGCAAAAAAGATGCGTATTTTATTCGTTAGCAACAAAATAATTTGATCCGCCCCATCTGTTCCAATGTTTTTCAACATTAGTGTCCGGTCAAACGACGGGACACCTGATCCAAAACAATTTTTTGATGATTCGCATAACTTTCAACAAATAATAAGAGTTGTCACATTCAAAAATGGTGTTCAACCCTGTCTTTCATTTTTTTTATCTTGACGCTGTTTTACATTCAATTGCGAAGATCTGCCTATTGTCAAAACCTTCGCCATTTAAATACTAGTTGGTCTTTTGCCCATAAAGATTAATAACGAATTCATATCAAAAAAATTTTCAAAAATGAACATTGTCCAGCCACTATTTTCCTTTAACAGAAATATATAAAAAACAATGGATAATCCTATGTGCTACAACTTAAATATTAATAAAATTATCATGTGGTCTGATCGAGAAGGGTGGTATGATATTTGTAGTTTGTATTTACTGCATAGGTTTATGCTTATAGGCACACTTTTGCTATTTTAATATTTATCTCGGATTACCCTGTTGTTTCTGGATGAAAACATTGTACGAGATTGATATATAAAAGTGACTTGTGTCATATTTATCTGACCCTAAAATCATGTAATCTTTAAAGCAACTTATAGGAGGACAAGATGAAGAAGAGCGCCATAGTTTTGATACTGATTTTGGCTTTTACCAATGTCATGGCACAATTTTTAATCAAGAATGACAACGAGGAATTGATGCGTGTGACCAGTGATGGTATTCCATCGGCAGGCGCCGTCGGCATTAACAACAGTCAACCCAAGGCCCGTATCAGCGTAATCGGTGATGCAGGACCAGTAAACAACATTGGTGACTGGACCGGCGAAACAGCTTTCGATCCCTCCCGATTCGGAATTCATGCACGTCTGGAAAATACGGTTCGCTCGGTAACGACACAGGACGCCATTCGGGGTACGACCACGAGACCTACCGGTTCAGCCCAGGGTGCAAGCAACAATTATTTTACCGCCGTTCGCGGTTTAGCGGTAAGCGCCGATAAATCACAGATCATGTCACAGGGCGTTCTCGGATTAAGCAAAATGGAAGGCGATTATCGCTTGGAAATCGGAGCATCGGGTATCATCGCCAATGCAGCTACCATCACCAACCAGGCGGATGAGTTTCATGCCGTTCACGCTGAGGTTCTCGGCAATGAGAGTAATTTGAACAACATGTACGCCGTTTATGCCTGGGGAGCCAAATCCTATTTTCAAAAACAGATCGGCCTCGGTTCGGCAACAAATCCACGTGCAGGATACTGGATCGACGTCGACGGCAGAGCATACTGTGATGGCATGTCCTGGGTTGATGGTTCAAGCCGTGAATATAAAACAGAAATCATTAACCTCGATGCTAAAGCTGCTTTAAACACCTTAACTGATTTGTCTCCGGTTACTTATAAATACAAATCCGATCCTAATGATATACATGTGGGATTTATTGCTGAAGATGTGCCGGAGCTTGTCGCTACACCCACCCGGCGCGGGCTCAGCAGCATGGACATTACAGCGGTATTGACACGGGTCGTTCAGGAACAGCAAAAGGAAATCACAACGCTCAAAGATCAAATTGCTGAATTGGCGAAATTGATCGGTCAGTAACCGATCGGCAAACATCAATGTACGGATCTATTGAAGCGTCCGAAAAATTCATCGAAGGATTTTTAGAGGCGGTTGTATGTCAGTTACTTGAGTTTCAAAGGGCAGGATATTGGTGTCCGGTACCCGGACACCAGTGAGGGCAGGACAAAAATAATGCGATAATTCATTTCTGCAACTCATTGGGACAGACAATACCTGTGGCCATGATGATCGAGACGATCGTACTCATGGCCATTTTTTTATTGCGTTCGCACCCCCTGATTCTTGAAAGGGATTTTCACTCACCCTCTTTTTTTGTTTTGTATGCGATCATGTAACTTCAAGTTGCCCTACGAAACTGATCTGCTGCGAATTCTTCTTATAAATCGCTAGGGGTACCTGACCCTGACCCCCGATGGCGGCGCCGGCGGGGTCAGGTCCACGATCGTCGATGACTGCGGCTTGAGCAGGATCACGTACATGCTCGCCGACGTCGCTTGACCGTTGCCCCCCAGCGTCACCCACCCCTGTTCGATCGATTTTTCATAGAGGTTGAACACCGTGTCATCAGTCGTGAGAGTCTCGCCGGTCGATTGCCAGCCCTGAAGCCAGCTCGGCAGAGTGGCCACCCGAATATCATAGCCGATCACCAGGTCCAGCGGTTGGGCGGCAAAAAAGGTGAGAAAATCCTCCAGCGTGAGGGCTTTGTCGTCGTTGGCCGTGACCAAAAAAGACCATTGGCTCAAACGCGAGGGAATGGCGGTATAGACATAGTCGCGATCGCTATAGACCGGATCCCCGACAACCCGAGAGGCCAGTTCGTAATTCGATCTCGAGATCGCCGTGATCGGCTGATCCACAAATCGATAGGTCAAACTGGCCGATGTCAGCGTGTTGGGCGGAGTCTCGGTATCGTCGATATTTTCAACGCTGAGCGTGTACGATACGCTTTCCTGATGGGGAGACGTTGCCAACACCACCGAGGAACCGTCGGGCTGGATTTCCGCACCCTGAATGGTGACGGATGGGGCGATGCTATAGTTTGCCGGATTGCCGGCAGATGCAGATTCTATTTCCTGATCGAAAACGACCCAGACCCGCTCCCGGGCCAGAGCGACAACGCGCTCCAGAACCGGCGGTTCGTCATCGATAATCGGATCGCCCGGACCATAAAGACGCATATTCGAGAAAATCGGCCCCGGCTGGGCGGTATAGCCATAGATGAGATTGTCCTTGCCGAGAAAAATGTATTTGAACGGCTCGACCTGGCCCGCAAAGGGCAGGGTCAGGCGCTCGATGCCATCCACCAAAAAGGTCAGGGTGGTGCCGCTCCAGACAAAGGCGAATTCGTAGGTTCTGGACGGATCCCAGGTGGCGTCGTTCATCACTCGATCTTCATCCTTGCTGCCGACGCCGCGCGGTGCCGCCCAGAGTTTGAATCCCGCCTGGCCCGGAACACCGCTCTCGTATCCCGTGCCGCTGATCAGATGAAACCAGGCGCCGTCGGTATCATAGATCTCTTTGTTGCCGCAGGGCTGCGAATAGAGATCGATAATCGGCTGTTTTTGATTGATGTTCTGGTTGTAGGGATCGAAATTGCTCAGTCGGACCTTAAAAGTGCCCTCAAACGGCAACCCTTCCGGCAGGGTGATCATCAGCTGACTGGTGGCTGAAACCGATTGCCAGCCCTCTGCCGTGAACACACCATCGGTATTGTTCAAAATCATGCCCTGTAGACCCGAGTCGGAGGTCAACGGGTGTTGATAGAGCAGGCGCTCGTGATTCGTTTGTGCATGCGCGATCATTGCCAGAAAAACGATCAGCAGTACCGTTCGCATCGATGTCGTTCTCATAGGCCTCCAATGTCCCAGGCGGGATACAAAAATGAAATCCTGTTTATCATTATTCGGGTTTGAGTTGATTGATTTTTATAGAGTTGTCGGTCGTCCGCCCACGTTCAATTCGCGTCGGACAACCTGTTGCAAAATACGGGCCAGAGGCAAGTGACTTTTGGCGTGAGAAAATCGCCTTTTGATACGGTTTTTGTATTTCAAATCCCGCTTTCACCTCTCGCCGATCTCGTCTGTTATTTTGCCCACCAGAAATATTTTTTTACGGTTTACCGTTCAATATAATAAACTCGATTCACACTCGCAGCACAGCTCGATCGCCGTCATCGACCAGATCGACTCGATTCGCTTTGAATCGATCGGTCTTACCGAGTTTGCGCAGTCCATGCCCGAGCCGTACAAAGTGCCGGGCGATCCGGTACAGGCCAATCGCAATTTTTATGTCGCCGAAAAACTGCGGTTTGCACGATGGACGAGACAGACCTGAATGGATAGAAAATATCATACGCCAACAATCGGCTTAAAAAACCGCGCGAGTGCGCCGCCAAAGCTGTGATGATAAAAGGTGAAAAATGCACACCGTTACCGCAAAATCGAGTGAGCGATCGGTCTGGAGCGGATTTTAAAAACCGACCACCTGTTTTTGTACACCGCCTATTCGGCTAGCGGATGAAAAACCCTCATTTTTTTTCGCCCTTCCCCTTGATTCTGAGTAAAAATATCCGTAAATTACAGGCTATCTGATTCCAGTCTTGAACCCTCTTTTGCATCCGAGTGGGGGAGAGAGCCATCGGCAATGACTGCTGCAGTTCGATAGGGTGCCCAGTAACCCAACGTTCTCCCAAAAAATAACACAATAGCGGAAACCTGAATGTCTCAATCGGAAATCAACAAAAGAAAAACCTTTGCCATAATCAGCCATCCGGACGCGGGCAAGACCACTTTGACCGAAAAAATACTGCTCTATAGCGGCGCCATTCAGGTCGCCGGCGCGGTCAAATCCAACAAGATCAGAAAAACCGCAACCTCGGATTTCCTCGAGATCGAAAAGCAGCGCGGTATTTCCGTGGCAACCTCGGTTTTGTCTTTTCAATACAAAGACTACAAAATCAATCTGCTGGATACACCGGGACACAAGGATTTCGCCGAAGATACCTATCGAACCCTGACGGCTGTGGACAGCGTCATTCTCGTCGTCGATTGCGTCAAAGGGGTTGAAGAACAGACCGAAAAGTTGATGCAAGTCTGCCGCATGCGCAATACGCCGGTCATCATTTTCATCAACAAATTCGACCGCGACGGTAAAGATCCCGTCGAACTGCTGGATGAGCTGGAAGCCAAACTGCGCATTCGCGTCAGGCCCCTGACCTATCCCCTGGGCATGGGCAACCGATTCAAAGGTGTCTATAATATCTATAAAAATTCTTTTGCCTTTTACCGGCCCAGCAAAAGTCGCATATCCGAAGAGAGCCGGGTTTTCTCCGGTTTGCACGACTCGGGACTGGACGACGTTTTTGGCTCAGCCGCTGCTGCACTGCGCCACGATATCGAGCTGGTGGATACGATTTATGAGAATTTTTCCCTGGATGCCTATTCGACTGGCCAACTGGCGCCGGTCTTTTTTGGCAGCGCCCTCAACAATTTTGGTGTTCAGGAGCTGCTGGATACCTTTGTCGAAATTGCACCGGCCCCGGCCAGCCGCAGCACCACGCATGGCGAGGTGTCGCCGCATGACAGCAAGTTCAGCGGTTTTGTGTTCAAGATTCATGCCAATATCGATCCCCATCATCGCAATCGAATCGCTTTTTTGCGCGTCTGTTCGGGCACGTTCGAGCGCAACAAAGTCTATCACCATGTCCGCCTGAACCGGCAGCTCAAATTCGCCGCACCCTTTACCTTTTTGGCGCAGAGCAAGTCGCTGCTCGAGACCGCCTTTGCCGGCGACGTCATCGGCCTCTATGACAGCGGCATTTTTACCATCGGCGATACGTTGACCGAAGGTGATGTTTTCATGTTCAAAGGCATTCCCCGCTTTTCGCCCGAAGTCTTTGGTGTTATTCGCAATTTGGACCCATTCAAGTCGAAACAGCTGGAAAAGGGCATCCGCCACCTCACCGACGAGGGCCTGGCGCAGATGTTTGTCCAGCTTCACAGCAACGAAAAGGTCGTGGGTGTGGTGGGAGCGCTGCAATTCGACGTCCTGAAATACCGCCTTTTGCACGAGTACGGTGCCCGCGTGGATTTTCTCCCGATGGCGGCTTTTAAAGCATTCTGGGTCAGATACGACAACAAAAAGGATATCGACGATCTGGTGCGATTTCGCTCATCGTCGCTCTATCATGACAAGGCCGAAAGTCTGGTCTTTATCGCCAATTCCGAGTATTCTATAAACCTGGCGCGGGAAAACAACCCGAATGCCGAGTTTTTATCGTCCACCGAACACAATATCCAGACTCTGCATTTGCAGGAAACGGCTCAAATAACCGCTGCATGACCGGGGCCGAGTAAAAACAAAACATCCCTTGTGAAGCCAATCGGTGGTTCAAAAAAAGATCTGCTGTCTTTGCATCAAGCGACAGCGTTTCCCGGGCCTGACGCGCACCAAGGCCGCTGATCGCCGCACCGCTTCCTGCCCGGATCGCCTTCAGTTCGGCTGGATTCGTTCGTCTCTTATCGTAACGAACTTATGTCGTCCCTGCACTCCTCAACCCCGCTCGATTGCGAATCCCCGCCCCGGTCAATGCTGGCGATAGAGGTTCGCCTTTGCTCCATACTCGCTTTGCCAGATGTGAACCGCCTGTGCATAGGTGACATAGACGATCTGGCCCGAGGCAACCCGGGGTTCGAGCGTTTCGAACACAGCCAATAGCTTTGCGTGTTCCTTTGCATCAAAGATAATGCTCTGCGGCACGGCAATCGACGCGGTGTACATCACCTGGCGATCAAGTGTGCCGGCTTGCAGCTGGTCAAGGAGATCGTTTACAAACTCGGCTGTGCTTCGCAGTCCCCATTTGTTACCCCAATTGTCATATTCCCCCGGGCCGATATAAACCAGCGGCCCTTGAGGATCGTGAACCCAGAAATCCGTTCCAGCGCCTTTGGGCCTCCAGACACCGCTGGCGTAATCATCAGCGCTGAAATCGCCCAAATGGTGCTGCGAACCGACGGCGAGGGTCAGGACTTGAGGCGTCCAGATATAGTCGGGAGTCAAGAGAGCGCGTTCCCCCTGTGTCAAGGTCGCCCATTGGGCGGGATCATCCCAGACCAGCCCTCCGGCAGTCTCGCTGATTGCTGCCGTAACTTGTCCGGCCAGATAGCGAATATCGGCATAGTTGTCCCGGCCTTGGATATCCCAGCCGCCCTCCTGATGGGCATCGATCTCATAGCCATAGGTGGCCGCCAGGTAATCCAGCACATTTTTCCCATCGGTAACCGCCAGCAGTTCGGGTGTCTCGCATCGGGCAACGCCCATCAGGAATTCATAGTCGGTTTGCAAGTTGACGGCCGCCGCAAAAGGCGCTATTGTTTCGGCGAATTGCACCAATTTCTGCCGGAATTCCGGATAGACCTGGCAATTGGCATAGACCGGCGTGTCCTCGATGTGCAAGGCGACGGTCACATAGACCGGCGGAACCGGTGGAAGAGGAGTGTCCAAAGGCTTTTTGTCCGTTCGACATGCCGTTGAAAAGATAGCCGCAATCAACCCGATCGCGGCTCGAACCCGGGGCACAATTCTCATTTCGTCTCTTTGTCTTTTGTGATTTGGCAATCACTTGTCGGTGCGGCTCTCTCTCTCCTTTTTCAACCCATCGGCCCCCAGCGTCTGAATCAGATAAATATATTCCAGAGCCAGCATTTGCGCCCGCTGCTCGTTGGTCACCCCGGAACCATGACCGCCCTCGGTGTTTTCGAAATAGAAAAAGGGGTGTCCCTGCGCTTCCATTTTCGCGGCCATTTTACGCGCGTGGCCGGGATGAACCCGATCGTCGCGCGTGGTGGTGGTGAAAAAGACGCGGGGATAGCGGGTGTCGGCGACCAGGTTGTGGTAGGGTGAGTACTTGCGGATAAAAGCCCACTCTTCCGGCACATCGGGATCGCCGTATTCGCCCATCCAGCTGGCGCCGGCCAACAGTTTGTTGTATCGCTGCATGTCCAGCAGCGGCACGGAACAGAGCACGGCGTTGAAGAGGTCGGGCCTCTGGGTAAAGGCCACCCCCACCAGCAGTCCGCCGTTGCTGCCGCCCTTGATGCCGAGGTGGCGCGGCGAGGTGATCTGGCGCCGGATCAGATCCTCGGCCACCGCGAGAAAATCATCAAACGCCCGCTGCCGGTTTTCCTTGAGAGCGGACTGGTGCCATCGAGGACCGAACTCGCCCCCGCCACGGATGTTGGCCACCACATAGACACCTCCGCGCTCCAGCCACGCGGTTCCGGTGACCGGCGAATAAACCGGCTGCATCGGAATCTCGAATCCGCCATACCCATAGAGCAGAGTCGGATTGGCTCCGTTCATTTCGGCGTACTGCGAGCGAACGACGAAATAGGGGATGCTCACCCCGTCTGTGGAAGCGACCTCGAACTGTTCCACCATCAAGCCTTCGGCGTCAAAGAAAGGGGGCAGGCTCTTTGTTTTTTTCGGCGCCGTGCCATCGCCGGCAGCGTAATAGAGCGAGGTGGGACACAGAAAAGTGGTTGAACTGAAAAAATAGTGATCCGCAAACGGATCCGTCTCCGCCAGACCGATGGTGCAGAGATCGGGCGCATCGACTTTTTCCTCGACCCACCGCCCGTCTTGCAGAGTGCAGCGAAACAGTTCGTTCACCACGCGAGTCAGTTTGAGAACGAGCAGGGCGTCGCGAGTGACGGCCGTGCCGTCCAGCGTCGAGCGCTCGGCCGGTGCGAAAACAACCGAAAAATCGCGCTCGCCCATTCGAAAGCGGTCATAGTCGATGCTGATCAGCGCGCCCTGTTCGTAGGTTGTGCCGCCGACGATCCAGTCGGATTTCAATTCGACCAGCATTTGATTCTTGAAAAAGCCGCTGAACCGAGCATCATCCGGTATGTCCAGCTCGATCAGTTCGTCACCTTCCAGAACGAATGACTGACCGGTGTAAAAGGTCATCATGCGCGTGACCAGCACATAGGATCGCTCCGGCGTATCCAGCACCGATCCCCATACCCCCATGTCGCTCTCCTGGCCTTCATAGAGTGTGCGGGCCTCGCTGAGAGGGGTGCCGCGTTGCCAGATTTTGGCAATGCGCGGATAGCCCGATGCTGTGGTGGTGCCGGGACCGAAATCGGTCGAGATCAACAGCGTATTGCGGTCGATCCAGGCAGCGCCTCCCTTGGCCTGTGGCACAAAAAAGCCCTGCTCGATAAAGGCTTTTTTCACCGGGTCGAATTCGCGGATTTCCACCGCATCGCTGCCGCCGCGGGAAAGGTTGACCAGACAGAGGTCATAAGAGGGCCACAAAAAGACCGCGCCCTTGAAGGCCCAGTTCTCCTCCTCTTGCCGGCTGAGCTGGTCGATATCGAGCACCGTTTCCCACTTGGGATTTGGATTGAAATAGTCGGCCAAAGGGGTTCGCCGCCAGATGCCGCGCGGATGGTCGGCATCCTGCCAAAAGTTATAGACCGTATCGCCCACCAGCGTGGGATAGGCGATGCGCTCGCGGCTGTTCAATACCTTCAGGATCTTTTGGTTGAGCGACGAATAGTCTGGGTGCTTTTGTAGCTCGGCAACGGTCATGGCATTTTGAGCCTCGACCCATTCGAGAGCTTTGGGGTCATCGATATTTTCAAGCCAGAGAAAAGGATCGATCGGTTCTTTGCTCAATGCCGAAATCGCAGAAACCAAGACAAACAACCCGACCATCGCAAAAACAATGAATATTTTCATTCTTTTACCTTTTTCCTTTCACTCGCGTTATTTGAGCAGAATCATCCGTTTCTGCTCCACTTGCGCCCCGACCTCGAGCTGATAGAGGTAAACCCCGGAGGGCAATCCGGAGGCCTGAAAGTCGACCCGGTGGTTTCCGGCCGGCTTTTGCTCATCCACCAGCGTCCGCACCAGCCGGCCCTGCACATCATAGACCTGCAGCTTGACAGTCCCGGTTTCCGCTACGCTGTATTCGATGGTGGTCTGCGGGTTAAAGGGATTGGGATAGTTTTGCCCCAGGCGATAGAGCTCGGGCACAACCCTGTTTTGGGTTTCGACACCGGTTGGCCAACCAAAAAAGAAGAGCAGAGCCAGGAGGCCTAGCGAACCGGAAAAATACCACTGAAAGGGATCTCCATAACCGGCCGGTGCCAGCAGCAGCAAAAATCCCAACGCCCCAAAAAAGAACAGCAACAGAAACAGCGGGTAAATACCGAAAAATTGGCCTTCCAGCGCCAGATCCCGAGCGTTAAAAACGCCGATCGAACCCGGACCGGATCCGCCATTCGTCTGCTGACGGTTTTGATCGTTGTCTCTGGGTTGTGTCGGGAGATCGAGCGATGAAAAATCCACGACAATCGGTGAATCGATGCCCGGCATTTCATCGATCGTGCCGGCCAGGCTGGCAAAGAGCCGTTCCTCAAAAACCAGGACATCATAGATAACCCCGGTACCCTGTCGGCTGGCAACCAAATTGGGCTGGTCGAGAGTGGCAATCGAAAAGGATTCCAGAAACCAGGTTTGCGGGATGCGGTTGTTGCTGCCGATATACACCAGGGAATCCTGAACCCAGACGGTCATCGGAATGGCCTGGGTTTTGATGTCCGCAAGCGGAGAGAGATCGGCCGGATCGGACAGATCGAGAATCTGAACGCCATTATCGGCTGCGCTTTTGGAATAGGCGGCAAATAATTTGCTCGAATCGGCTGCCGAGATGAACAGCTTTCGCCCCTCACCCTGCAGATCGTATTCCGAAATCCCGGTGGGATTGTCCGGATTCGTCACGTCGATGACCTCTATAAAGGAGGCGAATTCCTGAAGGGTAAGGGCGTAGGCTCTTTCAGCATCGGCGATAACCGATCGGTAGGCTCCATGCGCCGTGGTGTATACCCCTCGAGCGAAAATGTTGTCGAGATCCGAATAGTCGAGGATAAAGAGCGAATCGTTGCGCACTGCATACAAAAAGCCGTTTTTGGCTTCCAGCCCGGCGAGTTCGTACCATTCCCAACTGCTCCCCAGCAGTTCGATCGTATAGGGGTCTTTGATCTGATAGACCCACAGCCGTTCCTCGCTGGTGACAAACAGCGTGTCATGGGCCAGGCTTTGGTAGGTCACCGATTTGGGCGCTTCATAGAGAGCATCGCGAACGGGATTCACCGGATCGGAAAGATCGAGCCGATAAAACGGAATGGACGAGTTGCTCTGGCTGATATAGACATGGGGGAGAGACAAATCGATGCTTCTCGGCTGATAATATTGATCCCTTTCCTGTTGATAGACGCCGAGTTGTTGCGGATCGGCGATATTCGTCAGGTCATAGATGAACAGACTGGCACTGCCGGCGGTGGTGACAGTGAGCGTGTTGTCCTCGACTCGAATGTGGGTGGGATTCATGTGAGTGGTTGTGTTTTCCTTTCTGATCGATGTGCCCATGAAAGAAAGCTCCTGAGGATCAGCCGGATTGTCCACATCATAAACCTTGACTCCGATGTCGGGAAACTCTACCAGACCCACATAAGCCCGGTTACCCTGAAGGGTCACGGTCGATGTTCGAGGCGACGCCTGTCCATAAAGCCGGGTAAGAGCATTTACATCGCTCATATCGTAGATCAGCAGCGAATCCTGGGTCCCGACCACCAGAATCGTGTCGTTTCCCGCAGCACAGGTGACCCCGACTGCAGCGATTTCCGCCGCCACCCGCACATCGGTCGGGTCGGATGTATCCAATATCCTCACCCTGTCGTTGGTCGCCACGACGAGGGCAGATGGCGTTTGCGACACGTTCACCGGCCAGGCGCTGGACAGGGGATATCGTTGCAACACAACAGGGTCGAGCGGATTGGAAATATCCACCACCTGCAGCGAAGAATCGGAAAACGCGTAAAAAGCGAACAAGTGATCTTTCTGTACGGCCATGGTGTTGGGTTCGTTGGCCAGATCGAATTGGCCGATTTTGTCGATCGCATCGCCGGAAAGATCGAGCACGGCGACGTGGTAGCTCTGCGCCAGAAAAGCGGTTTCGCCCGCGACCACAGCGCAGTTGGGCCAGCCCCCTACGCTGTATTGTGTCCGCAGTTCGACCGACTCTTGCGCCATTCCGAATGATGCAACAAAAAGAGAAATAAAGAGAATAACAGTCGTTTTTTTCATGATCCTTCCCCTTCTATTGTTCTCGATCCGCACAGAATTGTTTGAAATAAATATAAGATTATTACGCTATTTGCGCAACAACAAGATTCATCTGGACTCGGCGCAAAGCACCGAATTTATTTTTTTTCGATCCTCAAAAAAAATTCGTATATTCATCAGCTTGAATCCATTTGACTCAATCAAACTCTTGACTTGAAGGAAAACGCCCATGTTCAGACGCTTCAACATTTTCTTTGTGCTGATGCTGCCCGCCGTTCTGCTGAGCGCCGGCCATACGGATTTCATCGGTGAATGGGAGTTGGTTCCTCCAAAGAGCACGACGATTTCACTCTATGGTTCGCTCTTTGTCGAGTTTCAGATCGATGGTGACGAGGTAACCGTGATTCAGCAATGGGGCACGCGCGCGCGCGACAGCTATCGGGATACGGTTCGGTTGAAAACCGACGGCAAGGCCTATTCGCAAAAACTGCAACACCAGGTGGCACCGACCACCATTTTTCTCGGTGTGGCCAACATTCCCGGCGGCCGACGAAACCTCTCCGCCTCCTGGAACAGCGACGGTACCGAGCTGACGCTGCAGGAGACGCTGCCCATCCGCGTCTCCCAGGGACGAAGCGAAATGACGGCCACCCACTCTTATACGCTCAATGCCGCGGAACGCCTCGTCACCTATCGCGTATCCCGCGCCGCTCGCAAAAACGAACCGCCGCTCGAATACCTCCTCAAGCCGCGGGGCAGTCGCCATGCATTTTTCATGCGCATGGAGGACGACTGGGACATCAGCGGCAAATTGCCGCTTCAGGCCATGCTTATCTCTCTGCAGGGCGTGGCCAATGCGGACGGCCCTCATCTCTATTTTATCTATGGCGAGAAATGGGATTTCAAATACACGCCGGGGCTGTTTGATTTTCTCAAGAACGAGCGCTATTTCACCTTTCGCGAACTGAAAAGCGCCGAACAAGCATTGACGACCTTTCGCGACAAGATCAAGGGCTATGTGGTCTGGGACAAATCGGAACGCACCTCGCTGATCGTCGCCTATACCGTAGCCGGACTGGAGCAGGCGGTGGTGGTCAGCGAAGAGCTCATTCCGCTGGTGCAAAAAGCCGGACTCGAGCCGGTAGCCGATTTCCGCGGCAAATTCACCGGCTGGTCGGATGCGCAGATCTATCGCTGGGCCAAAGAGCAGTACTGGGATCGCTGCAGCCGCGAGACTATCGTCTGGCTCGGCGGCGAGCACGGAACCACCATGCGGCCCGGGGTGGCGGATTGGGGTATGCACAAAAAGATGTTTTTCAACGATCT
>JAFGJN010000128.1 GCA_016929055.1 Candidatus Zhuqueibacterota bacterium | reverse complement strand
TGGGCGACGGTTTCGATCGGCAGGACGTCGATCTGATCGCTGGAGACCCGGGCGGAAGAGGAGGTCAGATCTTTTTCCACCAAAGCCCGCTGCGCGACGATGGTGATCTCTTCGCCGTCCACTACCGTCGGTGTGAGCTCAACCGACAGCCGTGTGGTCAAATCGACATTGATCCGCACGTTTTCGATCCGCTTGTTCGTATAACCCATGCTGCGGATGTATACGGTATAGACGCCCGGCGGGATGTTGATGACGTAATAGTTTCCGTCCAGATCCGCGGCTGCACCAAGAGAGGTCCCTTCGATCAAGATGTTTGCCGCGGTGATGCCTTCCCGGGTCGTGGCGTCGGTTACCCGCCCCGACAATTTGCCGGTGATTCCAGCCAAAACGGTTCCGTTCCAGCTCAGCGCCAGCACCATGGCGAAAAACAGAGTTTTCTTTTTCATAAGTCTGCCCAAGGCTTGGTTATCATGCGAGCTTTTGTGATCTAGACGATGAAAGATCCTCTAAAACCCAACAACGAGAGAAAAAGGCACCCAGTCTGGATTTTCATCGCTTGTTTATTCCTACTCTTTAAGGTAACTTTTTAACGCCATCAAAACCGAGCACCCGAATGGGCACCGGCGCTTCGTGGCCACCACCCGTACTGGCGATGGCCGATCAGGAAACGACCGGTGTCGTCAATTGCAGACTGGACTGCATCGCTCCAAAACTCCATTCAAGGTACACATCGCTTGTTGTTTCTGGATAAAACATATGTTAAGATTCGTCAAACATTGAAACAAATGATCGGTTAGACAAATTTGCCGTCGTGTCTCTGACCTTCGGTTCACGCTTGGTGAAATCGGGTCACAGCGATTGAATTTCGATCAACTTTCCCTGTCGTTGTGAAAGCGTAGCGGCTGCCGCCACCTGAAGAGCGGCGATGCCGTCGTCGATGGTCAGCATGGGATGATGGTCGTGGATCAGATTGAAGAGATAGTCATTCAATTGGCTGACATAGGCTTCACCGAAGCGTTCGGGGAAATAGGGCACGCAATCGTGTTTGATGCCATCGGCGGTCAATTCGAGAATCGGGGTTTCGCGCAGATAACCGACTTTGAGGGTGCCCTTGGTTCCGAGCACCTCGGCGCGAATATCATAGCCATAGATGCCGTTACGGCTGACATCGATTTCTCCCAGCGCACCGCTGGCAAAATTGAGCAGCATGATGGCGTTGTCTGTGTCGTCCATAGTTGCCACTTCCGGAAAAGCGAGCACGCCGCCAATAGCATAGGTGCTCTCTATTTCGCCCAGATACCAGCGGGCGATGTCGATGTCGTGAATAGCCATATCGATAAACTGCCCGCCGCTGTTTTTCGGCGCCAGGTATTCGAGCGTTGGCAGGTAGGGGTCGCGCGACGATCCGCGAAAAACCACGGCTTTGCCGATGACACCCTGTTCCAGTCGCTCTTTGGCGGCACGAAATCCCTTGTCAAAACGGCGTTGAAATCCCTGCTGGTAAAAAACACCGGTGGATTCGATCACTTGTTTCATCTCGCGGGCGTCGGACAGATCCAGGGTCAGGGGTTTTTCGCAAAAGGTGGGTTTTTTACAGCGGGCGGCGTCGATGACGATCTCTTTGTGATTGCGGGTGGTGGCGGTGATAACGACAGCATCGATCTCGGGATCATGAAGCAGATCGGAATGGTTATCGTACCATCGGGGCAGATCATATCGCTCTGCCGCTTCCTGGGCGCGGTCGGGAATCAAATCGGCTGTTGCGACGAGCGTGGCGCTCGGCACGCGATAGGCGAGGTACTCGGCATACATCGACCCCAGACGTCCGACACCGATTAGTCCGATATTCAAGCGTTTTTTCATCTCTATCTCCGTCTCGGTAGGCATTCAACTGCAGTCAGGACAAAATTCACTCGCATGTGGCAAGTGAGACCCGGTGAACGGGCGTTTCTGCCGGGATGCCTTTTCCATTCGAGCCGGTCGTCGATCATGGTGTTCGCCTCTTTTCCTTGTCGGTAAAATTGCAGCAGCGTCAAGAGTCAAACAAAAACAACCGTTCCGTGCCGAGAAAAGTTGACGGGCACAGCACGTCTTTATCGGACAGAGCGAAGCGTTGCAAATCAATCGATCGTCACCAAAATCCCTCTCGGCCAGACGAGACAGGCGCTCGGTTCGGATTCAGGCGCGCAGCTCGCGAACCGAGTCACGCTCGACGAGAAAGGATTTCAATTCAATCCGTTGGGTCGGGTGAATCTCGCCGTAAAGTCGGGCGAGGATCCATTGCATGCTCACCTGCCCCATTTCGTAGATGGGCTGGTGAATGGTGGTCAGGCCGAATCGCTGGTTGCCGGTCAACTGCAGATCGTCGTAACCGACGATGGAAAAATCCTGCGGAATGCGCAGGCCCATTTCCTTGGCCACCTGGTAAAAGAGGTAGGCGCTCTTGTCGTTACCGGCAAAAATAGCGCTGTATTGATCGCGTTTTTTCAACAGGATGCGCGCATATTCGATGCTGTGCGCTTCCACGAAACGTTCGTGATGGGCGTGGACGATGGAGGCGTCATAGGGGATGTCAAAATCCTGCAGCGCCTGTTTGTAGCCGTCCAGACGCCGACGCTCGCTGCTGAGAACGGTGCTCAGGGTCACGGCAATGCGCCTATGCCCTTTGCCGATCAGATATTTGGTCAGTTCGTAAGCCCCCTGAAAGTTGTCGGTGATCACGGTATCGACGTCGATGCCATCGATCTGGCGATCCGCCAATACCACCGGAATACGGCGGCGCAACAGTTTGTCCACCAACACCCGGTTCTTTTCGTCCGAAACAGCAGTGGGAATGAAAATCACACCGCTGGCGTTGTGATCGAGGATGAGCTTGATGTGGTTTTCCGCCCGCCCATAAAGATCGTCGGTGTTGCACAACAGGATACCGTAATGATTGCGGTCTGCCTCATCCGCTGCTCCGCGCAGAAATTCCGGAGCATAACCGCTGCGAATATCGTGCACCAGAACGGCGATAATGCTCTGCCTTTCCGGATCCAAACGCGGTGCATTGACAAACGTACCGAGTCGCCGGCGTCGCGTCAAATAACCCTGATTGACCAGGTTCTGGATCGCCTGC
The DNA here is from genome assembly GCA_016929055.1 of Candidatus Zhuqueibacterota bacterium. Taxonomy (GTDB): domain Bacteria; phylum Zhuqueibacterota; class Zhuqueibacteria; order Residuimicrobiales; family Oceaniaggregativiventaceae; genus Sulfursilanivivens. The sequence continues at coordinate 2,011 of JAFGJN010000128.1, read as the reverse complement.
CGTACCGTGGCACGCGCCAAACCTGTCTGGGCGACAAACTCTTCTTCGGTCGGAATGCGGTCATCCGGCTGAAAAACCCCTTGCTCAATTTGCTCAACCAGCCACGTCTGAAGCTGATAATACTGCGGAATGGGACTGGTTTTATCGATCACCACGAGCGATCCCCTTTCTCAAATTGTCTATACAAATAAACATTATTTTTCGATGCGAGTCAAGACTTTTTTTGCTCGAAATGCATTTTTTTCCCGGGAGTGAACGAAAACCGGCGCGATCAACGCCGCGCCGAGGCCCGTTTGGCAAAATGGACGGCACGATCCGGAAAATCGCTGAACAGACCGTCGGCGTTACAGCGGCGATAGAGCAGTCGGTACCAGGAAGCGGCGTCGGCCATGCCCTTCGGCAAAACATCGTCGCGCACGGTGTAGGGAAAGACCCGCAATCCGCGCTCGTGCGCTCGCGCCACCAATCCCCGGTCGCGCCACTCCCCGTCCTTCAGCTCGGCCAGCCTCCGCCAGTCCGGACCGATGGCGTCGCAAACCTGCGCCAGAGAGTCCAGTCCGGCATCCGTGACCATCCAGCCGTAACGCGAGGAATCGGCTCCGATCAGCTGCAATAACTGAAGACGCGTTCCGAAACGCCGTCGAGCATCGACCAGAGCGTCGAACTCGAAACACTGCAGCAGCACCGGATCGCTTTTTTCACGATAGCCGTGGGCGTCGAGAATATCGAGAACGAGCCCGACCGCATCCATCCCCTGCCGGCGGTGAAATTCAGGCGATTTGATTTCGGGACACAGCCCGATCCGGCGCCCCAGGCTCTTTTCCAATCCCCGAATGAGCTGAAGCTCTTGTTCAAATGTCATCAACTTGAATGGCAGATCGCCGGTCAATGGAAACCGCCCCGAAAAGGCCGCTGCGCCGCTGGCGAGGTCGATGCGCTCGTGGGCGGTCAGTTTCTGAATCTCTTGCCAGGTGAAATCGGCCACATAATAGCGGCCGTCGGAACGGTGCCGGCCCGGAAAGATACGGGCGACGTCAGTGACCGCGTCAAGATGGATATCGTGGATGACGATGGCACGGTTGTCCCGACTCAATGCAATGTCCTGTTCGATATAGTGTGCGCCCATGGCCACGGCCATGACCACGGCCGGAGCGGTGTGTTCCGGCAGATAACCCGATGCACCGCGATGGGCGATGACGATTTTGGCAGAAGCGGGCGGATCTAATTTTTTGCAGCCAGAAATGGCCACGGCAAGACACAGACAGATGCACATGTGCATTTTCACCACTTTTCCTCCTTTGTCATGAGCGGCCATTCGGTGACCGACTACGGGAGACTCTCGCGGGGATTCCCCCGGCTGTCGGGTTTACCGCCGCCACAAGCGGCCAAGCGCGATCGACAATCCCAAAAGTGCGACTGCTGCCAAACCATAGAACAGCGCCCAGCGCAGAAAATAAGTCGCTTTGCCCTCGGTGGGATACAAACTATAGGCCAGGGGCGGTTTGAACAGATAGCGCTCGACATTGCTCCAGCCAAAGGCAGCATCCTTAAAAAGGCTGCCAGTGATCATGCGCACATCCTCGACGTTGGGCGGCCGGCGCCATTTGAAAATCGAATGGGGAGTGAATTGTTGGCGCACCACCCGATTGCAGAGCGCAAACGGCACGGTGGCCAGGGAATCGGGACCCGTTTCCGCCTGCAGATGCTTCCATTCCCAGTCCTGAACGATGCGCGCCGTCACACCGTCGAACGCGTCATGCGAGTTGAGGGAAAAGAGCTCGACGGTGTTGAGCACCCGTCCCGCTTTGTCAAAAACCGCGACGTAGGCATGAGAGAGATCGACAAAGGCCCAGCGCTGCTGTTCGGCGATCCACGACTCGGCCCAGGTATGGCCGGTGTAGACAAAGGTGTTGTCCTGCGTGCGCGCCCCCTGAAGCAGTCGAGTGGGAATGCCGGCGCGGTTGGCGAAAAAAGTCCAGATCTGACCGAACTGGGTGCACCACCCCTTGCC
>JAFGJN010000127.1 GCA_016929055.1 Candidatus Zhuqueibacterota bacterium | reverse complement strand
TTGCAAACCTGATCTGTTGTGAAGAAAAATCTTTGTTGTTTTTACATCAATTAGGGTGTGTGGTGTCCCCGTTTGGGACACCAGTGATTGTTTGCAATAGCCAGCATTCCCACCCGATTGGTGCAAATACCCGATTGTATTTATTGGGGATTCAGTGCTCCGCACCGAATCCGGGTTTGACTCTTTATTTTCATCTACTGCAATAAATCTGCAAAACCGTATTGACACTTTAACTCTTTTTAACTATCTTGAATATCCTGTGTGTGACGAATACCGGCTTTACAAGGCTTGAATCCGAGTCGTTGTTGCGGCGCATTTCTCGCCTGAATCACGCGATTTACCACCGATAAAAACTTGATTCATCCACCCAAACCGACCAGAACAGGAAAAGCGCATGTCCGAACTGAACTTTATACGAACCGGCCGACAAGAGATCGATCAGCTTCTTCCAACCATCGCAAGTTTTTTAAAACAGGATTATCTGGATGTCGTGATCGATTCCCAAAAAATACGCGGATACCGCTCTCCTGATGCCAAATCGATTTGGATCCGTGATCACAGCGACATGATGCGGGGTTTCCGTTATTTCGAAACCGATATGACCTCTGCGGTTCAACATTTTGCCGACACCCAGGCCCGCTCCGGTCGTATTTTCGATTATGTGACCATTTTCCCGGAAAAATTGCCGAGTGAACGCGAAAACTGGACAAAATATGTGCGCGTTCCGGTTGAGGCAGATGTCGAATACCGGTTTGTCAAAGCCGCCTATCTTGCCTGGCAGACCACGGGCGACGACGAGTGGATTCGCCATCTTTTACCCTCCATGGATCGGGCTCTGAATTATATCCGCTCTCATCCCTGGCGCTGGGATTCCATTCACCAATTGGTCAAACGCGCCTATACCATCGACAGCTGGGATTTCGCTTACAGCGGTGGAACTCACGACTGGCTCCAATTTCAGATCGATGAAAACACTTTTTGGGGGCTTATGCACGGCGACAACAGCGGCTATTATCAGGCGTTTCGGATTATGGAAACGCTTTATCGTCGATTCGCCGACAACGAGCGCGCCGATTATTGGCGTGTCGAAGCCGAAGGGCTCAAGGAACGCATGAATCGGATCTGCTGGAACGGCCGATTTTATACCCATTTCGTCAAACTCAATCCGGTCACCATTCCGGGTGTAGACGAAGCTGCCCAGCTCAGCTTTAGCAATCCCATCGATATCAATCGCGGCGTTGCCAATCATGAGATGGCAGTTTCGATTCTCCGCGAATATCAGGCGCGAAAAAAACAGTCCGGCGCTTTTACCGATTGGTTTTCCATCGATCCCGCTTTTCCGGATGGTGTTTTTGGTGATGAACTGCTCAAAGCCGGCGCCTATTGCAACGGCGGAATCATGCCTCTGGTCGGCGGTGAACTGGCACGGGCCGGTTTTGAACATGGTTTTGAAACCTATGGCGTCGAAACGCTGTTACAATACAGTCGACTTGTAGCCGAAAAAAATGAAACTTTTCTCTGGTATTTTCCAGACGGAACTGCCTCCAGCATAGAAACCAGCACCAGTCCGGACGCCACCCCGACGGATGGGTGGGGATCGAGTTCCATGCTCTACGCTTTGATGGAAGGTCTCGTTGGTATCGAGGATCGAGGCAAGAAATTCGATCGGGTCCGTTTTGCTCCGCGCTGGCCTGCAGCGAATGTCAATAACGCCGTGATTCAGATCGGTTATCCCTCGTCGGGTGCCAAAATCGGCTACGACTATCGCCAGTCTGATCTTTGTATTGAAATCGATCTGAAAACCGCAAAAACCGCAGCAGAGTGCCATATCCTGCTGCCAGCAGATCGTCGAGCTGAACGTGTCAGTGTTTCTGGCGAGACCGTTGATTTCAAAACCACAAGAATCGAACAGAGCCACTATGTCGATTTTATCTGTTCGGTATCCAAAACAACCCGAATCGTGATCGACCTGTCATCCTGCTAATTTTATTCAAAATCAGGTGATCGTCAATGGAGTTGACTCATGGAACGACGTAATTTTATCAAAAGTTTGGCTGCTCTTGCCGGCGGAATGGGATGGCTGGCTAATAAAAGAGCTTTGGCAGCCGATTTAGACCATGCCTTGAGCGAGATTTCCCCCGAATCCGATCTTTTTTGGCGGGTAGTGAAAAAGCAATTTCTTCTGCCCGAGGATTATGCCTATTTCAATACCGGTGGTTTGGGTGCATCGCCCTATTGTGTTCTCGAGGAAACCCAGGCCAAAATGCGGGAAATGGAAATTTATCCCGCTCCCGGCCACGATCAGGAGATGTGGGCGCAGGTCAAGTCGCTTGCGGCCGGCGTTCTTCAGGCTCCCTCCGTCTCCGAGGTGGCCCTGACCAACAGCACCACCGAAGGGAACGCAATTATCGTCAATGGTCTGCCGCTCAACAAAGGCGACGAGATTATCACCTCGACACACGAACATGCCGGATTGGCCATTCCACTGCTCAACCGCATGCAACACCACGGTCTCGTTCTCAAGACTTTCGAACCGGATGTGGAAAGCGGACTTGGCAATGTGGAGCGCATCGCGCGTCTGATTACCAAGCGCACACGCCTGATTTTTATCAGTCACATCACCTGCACCCTTGGCCAGCGTTTTCCGGAACGGGAAATCGCCGACCTCGCACACAGCAAGAATATTTGGTTCGCTTTGGACGGCGCCCAGGTTGCCGGTAATATGCCAATCGACGTCTCGCACTATGACTGCGATTTTTATGCCACTGGCGGACATAAATGGGTCCTTGGACCCAAGCGCACCGGATTCCTTTATGTCAGAGAATCACTTCTCGACACTCTGCGACCGATCACCGTCGGGGCCTATTCCGACGGAGGTCACGATCTGAAAAAAAAGACATTCGCACTCAATCCAACTGCCCAACGCTATGAATATGCGACGCAAAACAGCGCTCTCTACTATGGCCTGGGAAAAGCCTTTGAATTTATCAACCGCATCGGCATCGACAGAATATGGCGCCACAACAAAGAGTTGGCAGAATTCTTTTATGCCGGCCTGGAAAAAATAGCCGGTGTGAGAATTCTCTCGCCATTGGAAAAAGAATACCGCTCCTCGCTGATCACTTTCAAGATCCAGGACAAAAACTTTCGCGAGGTTGCAAACTATCTTACAGCGGAAAAGCAACTTCGTGTACGGGTGGTGCCGGAAGCGCAAATCGATGGTATCCGTGTTTCCATTCATCTCTACAACGACATGGAACAAATTGAACGCTTGCTGTTCGAGATTAAAAACGCAGCCAACGCTTGAGATAAACGGGTAAGCTTTGTTTTATATGCAGAAAGGATTGGTTTATGACGGTTTATACAGCCCTGCAAAATGTCAGGGAAATCCGCATCAAAAACGGCGGACGGCCGGTCTGTCATACCGCCGCACAAGAGCTGCAAAAGCACTCGGGGGCGAAAATCGTTTTTACCGATGTTTCGGCACAAAAGCTCGAGGCCGGAATCCTGACAATCGCTCTGGCAGGTGATTTCGATCTGACTGCGCAGGGATTTTCTCTGTCGGCCGAAACCGACCGCAATTCGCTCTTTTTCCGTTTGCAAGCGGACGGATCCGGTTGCATTGTCGCCTGTAAGCCGTTTCACCTCTATGGAATGGTCTGTGACATCATCGATCGCATGAAGACAGAGGAGCTCGCCCGAGTGTCCGACGGCTGTCTGGTGCAGCCTGCATTTGCCTGGCAGCGTCTCTCGTACGACTATTTTATCAGCCAGGAAGGCCGTATTCAACGCAATCTCGATTCCGCTTCTTATTTAAAAAACGCCGCGCGTATGGGATTCACCCATATCGATGTCAACGGATTGGCCTATCCCATGGCCCTGGAAACCGGGCCAAAAGGGGAGACCTATTCCATGTTCTATACCTATTGTCCCGCTCTGGATCAATTTGTTTACAGCGAATTGAACAAAGGCATCTATCCCTATTACTATTTGGCCGCCAATCTGGACTATTTGAAAAAGAATGCCGAAATAGCGGAAAGCTACGGGCTGGTGCCTGGTCTGACCTGTTTTGAACCTCGCTCCGTTCCCGAACATTTTTTCGAACGCTACCCCATGTTGCGCGGAGCTCGCGTCGATCACCCCTTTCGCAGCTTCAAGCCGCGATACAATATGACCACAACCCATCCCAAAGTGCTCGATCACTATGCCGAGATGGTGCAAAAGTTGCTCACCGCCGTTCCACAGCTGGGATTTCTTTCGGTCTGGACCAGCGACAGCGGCGCTGGATTCGAGCACACGAAATCCCTCTATGTCGGCAGAAACGGCGGCGCTTATTTGATTCGCGAATGGAACGACGATCAATCCATCGCCAAACTGGCAATACAGAATGTCAGCCGCTTTTTCCAAACCTTGAAAACCGCCGCGTCGCGGATCAACCCCGAATTTCGCGTCATGACCAGGCTGGAGCCCTTTTATGGTGAACATGAATGGATGTGGCAGGAATTCGGCGATCGGTTCGACGTAGAAACAACTTCCCTTATCGCCAAGGGATGGTCAATGCCCTATACCCACCCCAAATACGATGATGTCAAAGAGATCAACGGTGGAACCATTTATCAGGGGCAATTTTCCGAAGAAGAAACAAAGAAAATCGAGGAACTCAAAAAACGCGATGCCTGGTCCCATTTTTATTTTGCCGCCGGTCCGCACACCTTTTTTGAACCATTGATGGGTGTGCCCTATCCGCGCCTGACCTGGGAAAAGCTGAAGCGCATGCACGGAAAAGTCGATTGTCTCGCGCACATCGGCGGCACCTGCCCGCCCAATCTCGTGCCCTTTAATATCAACCACGAAATCGTCGCCCGCCACCAATACGATCCACAAGCGAATGTCGACCAAATAATTTCCGGCATCGCGGAGAATTGGGCTGGCAAAGCTTGCGCCGCTGATCTTGTGCAGGCCTGGAGCGATGCCGAAGAGGCCATCCTCGCTTTTCCGAATGTGACCGGCCTTTATTCGACATTTGGTTTTACCTGGTACCGTCTCTGGGTTCGCCCCCTGGTGCCGGATTACGAATCTGTTCCGGCCGATGAGCGTGCCTATTACGAAGACTTTATGTGCTCCACTCCTCACAATCCCAACAATGTCGATCTCAGCCGGGACGTCCTGTTTCAGCTGACGACGCTGGAAAAATGCCGAAAAATTCTCGAGCGCATTGACGGCAATCTCTGGGATCCGCTGGATCGCGCCATAGCCCGACTTGAAAAACGGATGGCTGAAGCAGATGCATCTCTGGGAACAACTAATGTCGTGCGCGATCAGGCCATCCGACTGCGCGCCCTAAAGTGTTGGTTTATGACCCAGCGCAATGTCGCCGCATGGGTGGTTGGCGTACACGGCTATTTGCGCGGTGAAAATGAAACCGAGCGTGAAAATTCGCGCGAAATACTGAAAAAGGCGATTCGCGCGGAAATCGAAAACACACGTGAACTGCAGCAATTGTACGGCTCGGGAATCGAATTCATGATCATCTCGGGTCAGGGCGAAACACCGTTGGTCTATGGAGACAATATCGCCGAACTTTTTCCGCTTCGCATCCAGCTGATGGAAAAACACATCGATGATGAGCCCTATTTCGACGACAATTACATCGTTCGAAAAGCGGGGGAACGGGTACAATAACCGAGGAGTCTGCCATGATCGAATTGGCGATCGTCAGCGACGAAATCGCACTCGATATCCGCGAAGCCTTGCGCTATGGTCTGGACTGGGGATTTCGCAAATATGAATTGCGTTGCATCGGTAGCTATGAAAAACGCATTCCATTTGTCGATAAAAACGACATTGAATTTATCGAGCAGTTGTTGCAGGACAGGAAAATCGAAATCACAGCGCTTTCGCCTGGAACCTTTAAGATCATGCCCTCGCAAGAAAAAGAGCTCGAGTTTCAGCTGACGAAAACTCTGCCGCAAACATTTGCGCTGGCGCATCGGTTAAAAGTCAAAAAAATCATCACCTTTGGCTTTTTGCGCGACCAAACGACGGAAAACCGGGTAATCGAGCTCATCGCTCGAGCGGGTGAAATGGCAGCAAAAGAGGATTTGTTGCTGGTCGTGGAGAACGAACCCGGTGCTTATTGCGACACCGGGGCCAACACGGCGCGTATCATTCGTTCTATCGGTATGGAAAATGTGCTGATCAACTGGGATCCGGGCAATGCCCTTTCTTCCGGTGAGGTTCCTTTTCCGAACGGTTATGCACACGTCAAACCCTATATCGCCAATCTCCATATTAAAGACGGAGTCGCCGAGCCCAAGATCGAAATGCGTTTGATCAATGACGGCGGTGTCAATTGGCTGGGACAGTTGACCGCGCTTTTGCGCGAACCGGTTTTGCCTTTTCTGACGCTCGAGACACATGTCTTTCCGCTGATCGAGTCGACGCGAACCGATCTCACCCGACTGCGTACGATCTTGCAGGCGGCGGAAATATTGGCAAATGAATCCTGACCCCTTTTTTCTGATCCAGCTCACGAACGGGATGCCTGTTTTTCCATTTGTCGAAAGCGTTGATTATCGATCATTTTGAAACCTCAAGCTGAGTGAGGGTCTGATGAACACGACCGAAAGATTTCGTGCCGCTCTGACGTTCAAACCCGTAGATCGTTTGCCTGTGGTCGAATGGGCCCCCTGGTGGGATCTGACGATCGAACGCTGGTATCAGGAAGGATTGCCGCAATCGCTAAGGAGCGTTGCCGAAATACAGGACTATTTCGAGCTTGATCCCCTGCGCCAATGCTGGGTTTTGCCCTACAAAGCGGATGCACCTGAGGTTCCCAAACATTGTCCGGGTTTTATCCGCGATCGCGCCGAATATTCGGAATTCAAAAAGAAATACCTTTTTCCCAAACCGGCTTTTGATCACAAAAGCGTTGCCGGGTGGCTCGAATCACATGGCAAAGGCGAAATCACGGTCTGGTTTACCGTGCATGGTTTTTACTGGTTTCCACGGGAAATCTTTGGTGTCGAAAGACACATGTACGCCTTTTACGACCAGACCGACCTGATGAACGAGATGAATGAGGACCTTTTAGAGTTCAATCTCCGCGCTCTGGAAGAATTTAAAGCCATTTGTACCGCCGATTTTATGACCGTTGCCGAAGATATGTCGTATCGTGGCGGACCCATGCTGTCCGAGAAGAGTTTCGATGATTTCCTGATGCCGTTTTACACTCGTCTGATCCCCGAACTGAAAAAATCCGGTATGATCACTCTGCTCGATTCCGACGGCAACATCATGCCTATGATGACCTGGCTGGAACGGGCTGGTTTTCAAGGCACACTGCCGCTTGAGCGAATGGCAGAAAACGATCTGCAACAGATCCGCACAAATCATCCGCAAAGTGTTTTGATCGGTGGATTCAATAAAATGGTGATGAACCAGGGTGAAGAGGCGATGCGGCGAGAATTCGACAATCTGTTTCCTGTCATGTGCCAGGGAGGTTATGTGCCGGGTGTCGATCATCAGACCCCACCGCAAGTCTCGTTGCCAGATTATCGCCTCTATCTCGAGTTGTTGCGCGAATATTGTCACCAGGCAGGAAAAAGCGCAATCCTAAAGGAGAGATAAAAGAAATTGGTTTCGTTGAATTGGTTCGAAAGGCAATTTTATGATGTTTTGGAGCGCTATTCACACATCTCGCCGACACCACAGGGTCTGCTCTTGTCTCGGTTCGATGCAGATTGGCGCTGCACCGATGATCAAACCGGGCACCTTGTTGCGCAAAGCCGGCTGATATACAATTTCGTTTCAGGCTACAACCACAGCGGCAGGGCAGAGTACCTGCGCATTGTCGCATCCGCTACGGATTTCCTGCTCAAATCCTTCTGGGACACCGAAAACGGCGGATTTTATTCGATTTGTGATCGTCGGGGAACCGCCATTGATAACCATAAAGAGAGCTATGGCCATTGCTTTGCGTTGTTTGGTCTGGCACACGCTGCACAGATAACCGGCCGAAAACGATATCGACAGGCAGCTTTCGACACCTGGGATTTCATGCAGAGCCATTTTTTCGATGCTCAAGGAGGACTGGTGCTGCGCCTGACGCGAGATTTGAGCCCGCTCAAAAGCACCAAATCACAAAATCCAATGATGCACCTCGTTGAAGCGCTGTTGCAGCTCGAGTTATTGGATAGCCGCGATTCCGTTCGCGAGGATCTCGATCGGATCATTCGCTTTGTCCTCGATCTGCGCCGTTCTGATGGAATATTGTCCGAGATCTATTGTTCAGATTGGCAACCGTGCGACTCGGATCAAGGAGGCCGCATCGATATCGGCCACCATTTTGAATGGGCTTTTTTGCTCTCTCAAGCTGTTCACCAGGGCCATAGTCCTGAGTTGCTCGATGCCGGCAATCAATTTCTTTCCCTCGGAATAGCGCAGGGTTTCGATGAATCCTGGGGATGCATCGTCAGTCCGCTTTCGCCAGATGGTTCACCTGCTCGCGCGAAAAAGTGTTGGTGGGAACAATGTGAGGCCGTTCGGGCGTTAATGAGATATGAAAAATATCACGGCCGAACAGAGGCAAATCCCATCCTGCGTCGCTGCATCGATTTTATCGATCGTTATTTACTCGATCGTGAGCGGGGAGGGTGGTATTCCTGTTATGCCGAGAAAGCGGAACGCGATACACAGTTAAAAAGCGGCGACGGCAAAGTTTATTACCATATCGTGGGCATGTGCCTGGAGGCCTTTGACTATTTTCAACCCGAGCAAAGGTGATGACATGCAGGGCGATCAAGAAAAAATCATGCAAATCGACCACACCGAATCCCATCTATTGATCACGATCCTGCCAAGACGCATTTATCTCGATATCGCCGATCGTTTCGAGAACGAGTTGCTGAGCGTTCTCAAGGACGATCGAAATCGTTTTATTATCGATTTGAGTGCGGTCAAGGTGATGAACAGCGCAGCGATCGGCGTCCTGCTATCGGCGAGAGATTATATCCTTCGGCGCGACGGTAAACTGATCGTTTGCGGGCTCAAGTCCCTTGTAAGGCAGGTGTTTGAACGAATGCAGCTGCGTTCATTTTTTACAGTAACGGAGACAGTGCAAGAGGCGAGAGAGTTGATCGACGGTATATAAAAAAACCTGTAGATAGCCACTTATAGAGGTAAAGAACCCGCTCAAACACAGTGGGCACCGCCTGAGTATTTTTTACTTCCTCTACATTTTTCGCCGGAAAAATGGAGGCCTGTAATACATACCCAGAGCTAAGCTCCCTCTATAACGGTGTTGGTTCTTTATTAATCAGCGCTACCTACAGGTGTTTCGTCTATGGTAATGTGTGGAAAAAATCAGTAAATGTCAAGGGAAATACAATTGAGCGCAAGGGTTTTAATCGTTTGAATTTAAAATCTAAAGTCCTGTTTAGAAAAACCTTTTGCTTTTGAAGGTGCGCTTTGTTAACTTGTTAAAGCTGACAATGCAGTGCCATTTGACGGGTATAGAGGACGCGTCTAAAGCCTTATTTGCATAAAAACAGCGATGACTTGAATGATTGTTCAGGCTGCACCAAATCTACAATTGTGGCAAGTGCAATAAAATAATAATGGTGTCCCAACGAGGGACACAGTCTAACTTGTATCTACTAATTAAAGTGATAATTTCATCGGCTACAACTCTAATCGATACGATCCGAAAATCGTTATAAATTATGGATATTGTAGAATTTGACGACAGGTGTCCCATCTGACGATGGGACACGAGTATTGTTTATAAAAAGATTAAATTGGTTGGTATCCGGTTACCGGACACCAGTGAAACGAGTAAAATATTTAAGAAATTGTTTTGGTCAGGAATGATGCGATTCCATTTATTTATTGTTTTTTGTTTGATTGGGGTGATGGTTGCCGGGGCTCAGTCTCAGGAACCGCTACCACGTGTTTTAAAGATTGTCATCGACGGAGATATCAATCCGGTTTCCGCCAACTATATCATTGACAATATTGAACGCGCCCACAGAAAAGGCTACGAATGCTTGTTGATACAGATGGACACGCCCGGGGGGTTGCTTGAATCGACCAAAAGTATCGTAAAAGAGCTTTTATCATCGCCGGTTCCGGTTGTCATCTACGTCTCTCCAAGCGGGTCGGGCGCGGTATCTGCCGGAGTCTTTATCACGATGGCCGGTCACATCGCCGCGATGGCTGAAGGAACGAATATCGGTGCGGCCCATCCTGTCGGTATTGGTGGTCAGCAGGACACTTCTCAGGTCATGGGCGAAAAAGTGACCAATTGGGCGTCGGCCTGGATTCGCGGAATCGCTGAAAAGCGGGGTCGAAATGCCGATTGGGCCGAACAGGCGGTTCGCCGCAGCGTCTCGATCAATGAGACAGAAGCACTCGAAATCAACGTCATCGATTATATCTGTGCCGATGAACAGGAATTGCTGCAGGTCATCGATGGCAAATCCGTGCAGATTGAGGGGGCTGAGCCCAAGATATTGCGCACTCGTACCGCCGCCGTCGATATCGATGAAATGAAATGGCACCAGCGCATCCTGTACAAAATTTCCAATCCGACCATCGCCTATATTTTGCTGATGCTGGGCATCTATGGCATCTTTTTCGAGTTGCAAAATCCCGGCGCAATGATTCCTGGTATCGCCGGAGCAATCTTTTTGATTCTCGCGTTTTTTGCTCTGCAAACACTCCCAGTTCGCACAGCCGGAATTCTTTTGATTTTGCTGGCCATCGGATTATTCATTTTGGAGGTCAATGTGACCAGCTATGGTATACTCTCCGTCGGTGGGGTGGTCGCTCTTTTTCTCGGTTCATTGATGCTGTTTGAACAGGCTCCTGGTTTTCATTTTGCCGTCGATTGGCGCATTGCCTTGACCATTGCCGTGGCAACCGGACTCTTTTTCTTTTTCGCCATGGGCTTTGCCCTAAAAGCACGTCTGACCCGGCCAACAACCGGAAAAGAAGGCCTGGTACAAGCCTGCGGTGTCGCCATTACACCCATTTTCCCTGAACGAGATGGCGATGTAAAAATAAAAGGCGAAATCTGGCACGCCACCAGCAGTGAAAAAATCAAAAAAAATGAACCGATCATTGTGGTTGAGGTAGATGGACTGGTTTTGCATGTGCGTAAGCACACTCGCCGCTCCGATGGTTGATACAATCCTCTGATCGACAGTTCGGAAAGCGATCCTTAACACCCTTTTCCAACCTTTCGAAAGCCGAAAGGGCAATCGTTACCATTTTAAGGAGGCGCTACTATGGTTTCTCCAATATCCGTGCTTGTTGTTTTGGTGGTGTTGCTGTTGATGAGCGCCATTAAAGTGCTGCGCGAGTATGAACGCGGTGTGATTTTTCGCCTGGGACGGTTGGTTCAGTCCAAAGGGCCCGGTATCATCTTTATCATTCCCCTCATCGATCGCATGATTAAAGTGAGTCTGCGAACGATTGCCATGGATGTTCCCCCTCAGGATGTCATCACCAAAGACAACGTTTCGATCAAGGTCAATGCCGTTCTCTATTTTCGCGTCATCGACCCGAGCAAGGCGATTGTCGAAGTCGAGGATTTTCTCTATGCCACTTCCCAGTTGGCACAAACCACGTTGCGCAGTGTTCTGGGACAGGCCGAGTTGGATGAATTGCTATCCGAACGTGATAAAATCAACCTGGAATTGCAGGCGATTATCGACGGCCATACCGATCCCTGGGGCATTAAAGTCAGTCTGGTCGAAGTTAAACACGTGGATTTACCCGCGGAAATGCAACGTGCAATGGCAAAACAGGCTGAAGCGGAACGCGAACGCCGGTCTAAAATTATTCATGCCGAAGGCGAGTTTCAGGCATCGCAAACGCTGGCAAATGCTGCCATGGTTATGGAAAAAAGCCCCAAAACGCTGCAATTGCGCTATTTGCAGACCCTGAGCGAAATTGCAACCGAAAACAATTCGACTATCATTTTCCCCCTGCCGCTCGATCTGTTCAAACCCCTGTTGGAATCTTCAAACGCCAAGGAGCAGCAGGAAAAGAGCTAGGATCAATGCATCCAAAAACCTTAAAAGGCGAATCGAACAAGCGCTCGTTCGATTCGCCTTTTCTTGGCAGCCCGCTGTAACCTGCAACCTGCGGCAGAGCCGCTGGCTGCACCAGTTTTGCGATGATAACACAACAAAGAAAAGAATTTTTTTTTAAACCGCGATAAATCTCGATCGTTCGATCGATCTTTTGAAAGACTATCCGCACCGCTCGTTCTTTCTGACAGGAATGAACAAGGATGAAAAATAAATTTATAAAGATTCTTTTAAAAATTCTATTGACCGTTGTTTTTTTGGCTAGTGCTGTTCAGGGACAGACTTTTACCATCGATCCATCCATCGTCGCACCTGTTCCGGCCGGACCCCGTGCTGCTGCAATGGGTCGAGCATTTACCGCAATCGCCGACGACGGAACTGCACTGGCCTGGAACCCGGCCGGTTTGGCCGAGATCAAGGAAAATCGAGCTGTGGTCAGCGGAGCCCTGAATTTCGGTTCCATCGATCCACAAATGCCGTCCGCCTTGCAGGATTTTGATTTTGATGTCAACCAGGGCAGCAGCGCCAGTCTGAATTATATCGGCTTTACCATTCCTATTCCAATCGATGACAGCGACTTGAGGCTGGTCAGCTCTATCGCCATGCGCAATATTCGCGATTTTGGCAATAAATTGACCTATACATTTTATCAGCAGAATTCAAATCTGCAATTGGACGACGTGATCGAACAAATTGGCGGTTTGTTTTCACTCTCGGGTGGAATGGGCATTGCCGTGTTCGACAATCTCTATTTAGGTGCTTCGTTAAACTTGTTGTCCGGCAAAGATGAACGAAGAAATGAACAGTTTACCATTACACCGGATACCACACTGCTTGTCGGTCGTGAAATCTGGAAAAACAAGTTTTCCGGCTATCAAATCGAAACCGGATTCATCTGGCGCATGAACGATTTCTTTTCACTTGGTGGGTGCGTCCAGTTTCCCCACACCATTCATTACAACAAGATTCGTCTGATCGACACGAACGACCAGGAGACAGAGCTGGACACCGAGGTCTCCATTGCCATGCCCATGCGCTATACGATCGGATTGGCTCTCAAGATGAGCAAGAATTTAACCTTTGCCACCGACTATTCTCGCCGTCCCTGGAACACCGCGAGAATCGTCATGGGAGAATCTGAACAGGATCGCTTTTTCAGCAATTCCAATTCGTTCCATATGGGTTTTGAATACCTGGCCGGGCATGAGGAATTCCGGGTACCGATTCGTTTCGGTTTTTTCAACCAGCCGGAACAACTCTATGAATTCGATCCTGCTGCACCCGACGCCAGAGGCAATCAAATTTCCTCACACAGTATCACTGCCGGCAGTGGTATTCACTTTCAACGGGTCCATTTCGATCTTTCGCTTCAGTACCGCTTTTATTCCTATCGTGATGATTATCTCGCGTTTGAAGATGATCCCGTCGAGCTCAATATTTCCAAATTTAACGTAATGGCCGCACTTGAATTTTCTCTCTAAGCATCCCACCCAGGTGCAATCCATGGCATCGCAACAAACGGAAATATCACGGCGGATTTTAATCGGCCCAGCCGGATGGAGCTATGCGGATTGGCAGGGTGTCGTTTATCCCGGTCCCCCCAAAGCCGGTTTTTCACCGCTGGCTTATCTCCTCACTTTTTTTCCGACTGTTGAAATCAATTCAACCTTTTATCGAATTCCCTCCACAAAGGTTACGACAAAATGGGCCGAAATCGCGGAAAAACGACCCGATTTTGTCTTTTGTGTCAAAGCCTGGCAGGGAATGACTCATGGGGATTTCCCGCCGGATGAGCACCAGATCGAGGCATTCGTTACCGCTCTGCAACCGCTGGTTGAGCATCAAAAATTGGGCGCGGTTTTGGTGCAGTATCCATGGCGACACAAATTTACACCATCAAACCTGGATGCTTTTCAGCGATTGCGCGATCGATTGCAAAGAGTCCCAGTGGCTGTCGAATTTCGTCACAATAGCTGGAACACCGATCGAGTTCTGAACGCCTTAAAGGAGTCCCGTACAGGGTTCGTCAATATCGACCAACCGATCATCGGCGATTCTCTTCCACCTACCGGGCATGTGACCGCTGATTTTGCATATTTTCGCTTTCACGGCCGAAATACACCCGACTGGTTCAGGCAGGATGCCGGGCGTGACCAGCGCTATAATTATCTCTATACTCAAGTCGAAATCGATTCCTGGCTTAACCCGGTTTTCAAATGCGCCGAAAAAACAGCGACCGTATTTGTTGTTTTTAATAATCATTTCAAAGGGCAGGCGGTTGTAAACAGCCTGCAGATGATTGCTCGTTTTGTGCGTAAACCGATCGCTGTCCCTGAAACATTGGCGAATTTCTATCCCCAGCTCCGATCCATCGCCGCTTCCTTACCGGACGAACAAACAAGCTTTTATTTTTGAGCCATCCGTGAATCCTTTGTCGTTTTTGCGCATCAAATTGATTAGATATTGTGAGACTCACAGACGTCCCGATCCCATGAGAAGCCACTGATGGAGACTGACTATGCAAAACTATGGTTTTCTGATTTTTTTGGTCGCCTGGTTCGTGTTGATGAAATTCATTCTGCCTCGATTGGGAGTGCCCACCTGACTGTCCAATTCATGTGAGCTTCCGGGCGAAGACACCAGAAATAAAAGCAAAGAGATCGAACAGGATATAAAAGGAGAAGAACGTGCCGATTTATGAATATCGCTGTCGCCAATGCGGCGCTGTTTTCGAGGCTTTACAGCCTCTGGGAGCGGATGGATCGGAACTGACCTGCCCCAAATGCGGTGCGCCACAGCCGGAAAAAATCTTTTCCGCCTTTGCATCTTCCGGTCATGATGGGGGAGGGGCAGGCGCTCGTTCATCTTGTGGTACAGGCGGCTTTACCTGAGGTATCTGAACAAAGGCAGTTGCCTTTATCATCGACTATTACATGCGTATTCGTTTCTTTTCATTATTAAATCTGCCGCGCTCCATCGGTGCGAACGAATCACACAACAGGACTCAAAATGAAGCGATTTATTAAACCGACAGTCGGAGCCCTATTGGGCGCTGCCGGTGGCTATGCCTATTACTATTTTATCGGTTGCCGCACCGGTACCTGTCCCATCACCGCAAATCCCTGGATCAGCACGCTCTATGGGTCGCTGATCGGTTTCGTGCTCGTTTTCCCATCTCGCAAAAAAAGTGCAAAACAAGACGCGTAAGCCGATTTTTCTGCTCCGGCGCAGAGTTTCTTTTGCAAATACCCGGAAAAATCGATAAATTCTCCTGCTAGTCGATCGAAAACAACTGTTATCGCTTTCAACCGATTTTATTTGTCTGGGGCCGTGTTGAAATGACGATAACAACAGAATTGGCCGGTTGTCAGGTCAGGAGAATTTCATGTTGGCTCGCAGCAGATTCGCGCTCATCGGTTTCCTATGCATCGGGTGGCAATTCGTGACCGCCCAGGTGATCCAATCCTCCCATACATGCAACGAATGCCACAAACGCGCCTTTACCGATTGGCAAAATTCAGCCCATGCCGGTTCTGAATCCAATCCATTCTATCTCGCCATGCTGCAAACTCTGCCGGGGGATGATCCCAAAATCACGGTCGAATGCCAGACATGCCACATGCCCATCAAAGCGTTGGCTCTGGAGCCCATTCTGCAAAAGATGCTGAGCGGTGAGGGGGTTAATTGCGATTGGTGTCATGCGATGCGGTTAGAGAAAAATAAAAACCGGTTGCTGTTTTTGCTTCATGACGGCAAAACCAAATACGGACCATTAAAAGACGCCGTGGCCGCCTCCCATGATTGCGCCTTTTCTCCGTATTTTAAAAATGTGGAATTCTGCCTTTCCTGTCATGAATCGGCACAAAAATACCACGGTCAATCTTTTGTCACTCTCGCAGATGAATGGCAAAACAGCCGATTTGCTAAAGCCGGAGTGACCTGTCAGGACTGTCATATGCCGGCAACAACCGGCATAGCTGCTGTGCTGGGAAAATTGCGGGATGAGGTTCACGTCCATTCTTTACTGGGCGGTCGGTCGGATCGAATGCTGCAAAATTCCGCATCGATCGATTTGGCTGTTTCGCCCCTGGACAAGACATTGCTCGTGACCGTTAAAGCGACCAACAAAACAGTGGGACACGATTTGCCCTCAGGATCGCCGATGCGAATGGTTTTGTTGTCTGTTCGCGCCTATGATCGATTCGACCGACTGGTGTGGTCTAATTGGCAAAGCGATCCCTTGCAGCAAGATCCACAGTCTGTTTTTATGCGGGTTTTAGCGGATGAACAGGGGAATGCACCGGTCCTGCCCTGGGAAGCGCAAACCGTCCTCCTGGATAACCGCTTGCGACCAGGAGAGCCCAGAAGCTGTGAATATCTTGTGCCTGCTGTAGATGCGGTTCGTGTGGAAGCCGAACTGACCTATCGCGCCGCAACCCCGGCTCTGATCGAAAAATTCGCCCTGCATAGGAACCGAAATTACCGCAGCAAAACGATCGGCAAAGCGGTCTGGTACGCTACAACCGCCCCTCGATAAAAGGTACCTCGAAAACCTTTTCGTGCATGATCGGACCATGCCCGAAAAATCCCCCTTCACCAAAACATTCCCCGTGATCCGAAGTCACTGTTAGAAAGCTATTTGGTGGGATCTTTTCAAGTAAAATATCAATTAAAGAATCGACATACTTGACTGCTTTGAGCTGCCGTTCCCGTAAAGCGATCAGTTCCTGGGCATCGAAAAAATTCCGGGTAGAGTGTTGCTCGGAACTGTCCGCCAGCTCGTCTTCCAGATGTTTAAAAACACCATGAACGCCGTGGAGATGGGGTAGTTTGACAGGTGGGTTTTTCGGTGTTGCATAGGGGTAATGGGTTTCACCAATATTCAACAGGTGAAAAGAGGGTTGATCGGGAGGAAAATCCATCGTTTCGATCATGCCAGCCAGATCGTTGTGTTTTTCCATCAGCACATAGGAATCGAATCCGCGGTTGAGAATTGTGGATGGATTGATCACCGGCAGCGAAACGCGTGCGGCGGTATAATAGCCGAGTGTGTCGCGCAAAAAAATCGGCAAATAGAGGTTGGGTATGAGTTTCTTGAATTCAAAATTCTGCGTATCAAATCGCTTGTTGAATTGCAGAAAATCTTTTTTGTAATAATCCGATGCAAAGACACGGGTGGGATTGCAGTGTGGGAAAAGGCCCATCAGCAGGTTGTAATGCGATGGAGCGGTCCAGCTGGCATAGGAAAACCGCTTTTCCGGACGGCCGAGTCTTAGAATGGTTGTCGGCTCGGCCTCCATAAACGTATCGAATCGGCAGCTGTCCAGGATGAGTAAAATGAAATGGTTATGCCGGGAATCGCTGCGCTGGATCGATTCAGCGAATTCCGGTCGTTTGATCAACTCGTCGGTTCTTTTTTTTCTTCGCCACATGGATCTCTCTCCTGAGTGACATTTAAAAACTCAAGACATATTGGCCGATAAAATTTCGTCCCGGTTCGGCTGTAATCCAACCCCGATTGGTCGCCAGATGATTGCGATAGAATCGGTCGAACAGGTTTTCGATTCCGAGGATCAAACGTCCGTTAAGCGCTGCCAGCCGAAAAGGACGGGATCGAACATAAAGATCGAAAACGGCATACCCCGGGGTGCGCAATTCTCCCTCGACCACACGATCCTGATCGGCATAGAGATTGGATAGCGCTTCGATGGAAAAGAAAGAGGCAGGTGATGCACTAAAACCGATCGTGCCGTTCAGTGGCGCGATAGCCGGCAGTGGTGTTTTATTTGAACGATTTTTACCAACAACATAGGCGATCGTGCCGTAAACCGTGATGCCGGAAGAGAGGGCATAATCGGCTCGTGCATCGACACCGTACAACAGAGCCTGGTCAATATTGCTGTTGATCAGAGCAGGTCGCTCTTCATAGATACCGGGCAACTGAGCCACCAGATTGTTCAAACGATTTGCGAACAGGTTAGCGGAAAGCGCGAACGGTAAATTTCGATACCGCCACCCGAAATCGAAAAAAGTTCCGTACTCGGGTTGCAGATAGGGATCGCCGATTTTGACCAGACTGCCGAGATCGATATATTGGTAGCGTTCTTCGAGTGACGGAGATCGAAAAGCACGGCCGAGCGTCAGTGTCAACTCATTCATGCGCGACACGCGCAACAATCCACTCAGGGTTCCGCTCCAGGAACGATTCTCCGCTGAGGTCGCTTCCCACATCAACGTTTGACCGGCCGGCGAATCGTTTCGTACACCATCGACGATTTGATAGTCCGGATTGAGAGCGCGATCATTTTCGGTATGGATCCAATCGTGCCGACCACCCAAGGTGAGTTGCAAGCGTTCGCCGAAAAAAGTCATCTGGTCCTGAGCAAAAATCCCTATGCTGCGATACGTTGAATTGGGCAGCGGTAGCTCACCCTGGGTTTGCATCACCTGTTTCATGACCGACAGGTCGACTGGGCTAAGCATTTCGATACGTGTTGTCTTGGTGCGCCAGCCGTTGTACTCTTTTTGCCAGCTGTCGGTACCCGCAATTAGATAATGGCGGGCGCCAATGCGCCAGTCCGTTTGCACCTGGGCGCCCCGCGTCTGATGCGTCGCACCAGGTGCGATTTCCAGCACGTTGACACGCTTGGCCGGCATGCCGTTCTGAGCCGGAATCTCCTGAACAATGTGTGGAATGTTCAATACGTCGCGGAGAATATCCTGTTGAAAAACACGAAAGGAAAGTTTCAAAAGATTGGAATTCAGGTTGCGTCCGATGTATTCAACACCGATCAAATCTCGCTCCTCGCGGGGATAAGAGACTGTCGCCTGTGCCGGAAAAATCGGATATCCACCCGGTAAGCCCACGTCCGTTGCGCGATAGCGCTGCAAATTGGCCAGGAGTTCGTGTTGCTTGCCGATCCGGATACCCAGCCGAGCCGAAAGGTTGTTGTCGGCAAAGCCGCTGTTCGTCAGCGTTCCCTGGGGTGTTTGGGTGTCGCCGGCTTTGCGAACAGAGCCGCTGATTTTGGTGTACCAGCGGGAATCACCGGCATTGACTGTCATCCAGCCACCACCCATACCGTTGACCGATCCATATCCACCGGCCAGATGTCCGGTCAGATAGAACCCATCCTGATACCATCCGTCACGGGTTACAATGTTGACCGCTCCGCCGATTGCACCGGAACCGTACAGAACCGAGGCGGCGCCCTTGATTACCTCGATGCGCTCGATGTCGTGAACGTCGATCATCGACATTCCCGCCGCCAAATCCGTGGCTGTATCGATTCGATTGCCGTCCACCAGGGTCACCAGTCGCGATTTGCTCAATCCTCGGATCGAGACATGCGTCCCCCAGATTCCGTCTCGGCTGAGTGTGATGCCGGGTTCGGTGTTCAGGGCATTGGAAAGGGTAATCGGTGACCGATCGCGGATTTGTTCGGCCCGAACCACGCTGAGCGGATAGGATACCTCATTCGCATCCTGCTCAAATTTGTTGCTGGTCACAACAACCCCTTGAAGCGGAACGATTGTTGGTTGCAGAGCGATGCGGATGTTCTGACTTTTCTGTGCC
Source organism: Candidatus Zhuqueibacterota bacterium (assembly GCA_016929055.1). Taxonomy (GTDB): domain Bacteria; phylum Zhuqueibacterota; class Zhuqueibacteria; order Residuimicrobiales; family Oceaniaggregativiventaceae; genus Sulfursilanivivens. The sequence goes on along the minus strand of JAFGJN010000127.1, from coordinate 301 downwards.
CGGGGATCGATTCGGATGCGAAGCGGCTGAAAACCCATATAGGAGACGTGCAATTCGACCGGCTCCTGAATACTGCTCAGGACGAATTCACCGCGATGATCGCTTACGCAACCTGAACCAGTGTCCGTGCGAACAATATTGGCACGTGGCAAAGGTTCCCCGGTTTGTTCGTTGACAACGACACCAACGATTCGGTTGTTCGAAGCGGCAAGAACGCCAGTGATGAACAAGAGGCAGATGACAAAACTCGGCAATATTCGTTTGAACATTTTTTCTCCCAACTCGAAAGATGCTTCAAAAT
>JAFGJN010000126.1 GCA_016929055.1 Candidatus Zhuqueibacterota bacterium | reverse complement strand
CCTCCCCAGGTGCGTTTGCCGATCAACTTGCCCAGTCCGGCCCGTCGAAATCGATAGGGAAAAAGATCGCCGTCCGATGCAGAAAATTCGTCGATCAGGGTCACCTTGGGACCATAGTGCAGGGCACCGGGGTCGGGGCCGTGAGCCGCGTTGCGCGCGCGATCCATCATCACCACCCGCCGCTGCAACCGCTCGATGATCTGCGGCGAAACATTGCCGCCGCCGTTGCCGCGCACGTCGATGATCAATCCCTTTTTGCGCAACTGCGGATAAAAATGCTTGACGAATTCGTTCAGTCCAGCCGAGCCCATGTCCGGGATGTGGATATAGCCCACCTGACCGTCGGTCGCCTCGGCAACCTTTTGAATATTCCCCTGCACCCAGTTGTAATAGACCAGTCCCTGCTCGTCGGCGATCGGCTTGACCAGCACCTCACGCGCGCCGTTCCGAACGGGCTTGTCGTTTAACAATAGTTCTATGGTTTTGCCCGGCGTATCGAGCAGCCAGGCATAAATATTGTCCATGTCCCGGGTCTCCTGGCCGTTGATGGCGAGGATATAGTCCCCTTCACCGGCCTGCACGCCAACCTCGGTCAAAGGCGAACGGCGGTTGGGCAGCCAGTTTTCGCCTTTGAGGATTTTTTTGATGCGATAATAGCCGGTTGCGGCATCGCGCTCGAGGTCGGCGCCGAGCAGACCTGTTTGAATGCGTTCGGCTTGTGGCATATCGCCGCCGCCAACATAGGCATGGCCCACGTTGAGCTCGCCGATCATTTCGCCGATAATGTAGGTCAGATCCGCGCGATGCGCCACATGCGCGACCATCGGCCGATAGCGTTCGCGCACCGCGGGCCAATCGACACCGTGCATTTCGGGATCGTAAAAGAAATCGCGCATCTGCCGCCAGCTTTCATCGAATATCTGCGCCCATTCCTTTTCCCGATCCAGCCGCACCTTGAGCCCGGAGAGATCGATATACTCCTTGATCTCCACTTTTTGTGTCGGCACGTCGATGACTGCGAATTTTTTGTTTTCCATCACCAGCATCTTTTTTTGATCGGCCGAAACCGTATAGCCGCCGATCGATCCCAATTCGCTCTCTTTTTTATCCTTGAACTGATAGAGACAGAGAAGCGGTTTTTCATCCGAGGAAGCCTTGCGGCGGTAATAGAGATTGTCGCCGATGGAGATCAAACCGGAATAGACAGCCGGTTTGATCGGCAGAGCCACGATGCGGTCGCGCAAACCTTCGACATCGATCCGCACGCTGACCGGTTTTTCTGCCGGCTCATCTTTTTTTCCTTGTTCCTTTTGGCCTTTGGCTTGCGGTTTTTCCGAACGAACCGCCACACTGTCGTTCTTGAGTGCAAAAGGTGACGGTGTATCCTTGGCCAGAGCCAGGAGATAGATGCGCTGCATGTCCTGATAGGTATAGTTCCATTCCACTGCATTCCAGCTCGGATTGAAATCGCGGTCGGATACAAAAAAGAGAAAGGTGCCGTCGCTGCTGAATACCGGAGAAGAGGCGTCATACCAGCCGTCTGTTGCTTCGATCGTTTGTTTGCTGTCCAGGTGATAGAGGCAGATCTTGTTCATCCCTTCTCTTTCCGGGCGGGTATAGGCGATCCATTTGCTATCGGGCGACCAGTTGTAATCGCGAATCTCCCAGGCCTCGGCCTGAGCCACCTGCTCGACCTGCTTGCTGACGACATCGACCCATGACAACCGCAGTTTCTTGTCGGAAAAGAGAATCCTGCGGCTGTCCGGCGACCAGGCGAGGTCAAAGATATAGGTGTCGCTGTTCCGGGTCAGCTGAATTTCCTCCCCTTCACGGTCGGCGCGCCGAATCGTGATTTCGTTTTCGCCGCTGCGGTCCGAGATATAGGCGATCCACCGGCCGTCAGGCGACCAGGCACAATTGCGTTCGTGCACACCTGGCGTAAAAGTGTAATTGTAACTGATACCTTCCTTGGCCGGTACAGAAAAGACCTCTCCGCGCGCGCCTAAAAGAACACGATTGCCCTGCGGCGACAAATCCCCATAGCGAACACTCTCGCTCACATCCTCGAGTCCGCCTCGTCGGGTGATTTGATCGTTGGCGATGGTCACCGGCACTCGGTGTTTCTGTTCGGTCGCCAGATCGAAACGATAGATATAGCCGCCGTTTTCAAAAACAATCGCGTTTGCACCAAGAGAAGGGAATTTGATATCGAAATCGACAAACCGGGTCAACTGCCGTACCTCGCGGCCCTCCAATTCGAGAACATAGAGATTCATGCGCTTGTTTTCGTCCCGATCGGAGAGAAAATAGATCCGGTTGCCCTGCCACATCGGAAAGATATCCTGGGCGGGATGGTCGGTCAGATTCTCCGTCTTTTGGGTGGCGAAATCATAAAGCCAGAGATCGTCGGCCATGCCGCCGCGATACCGTTTCCAGGTCCGAAACTCGCGGAAAACGCGGTTGTAGACAAACTGCCGGCCGTCGGGGGAATAGGAACAAAACCCTCCGCGGGGCAAGGGGAGCTGTTGCGGCAGATCGCCCTCACGGCTGACCGTGTAGAGCTGGCCGATAAAATCGTTGGGTTCACGCATGCGCGAACGAAAAACGATCTTTTCGCCGTCGGGCGTCCAGCCCATGACAATGTTGTTGGGTCCCATGCGGTCCGCGATATCGTCCCGGCCGAGCGTCGCCGTAAATGTCAATCGCCTGGGCGTTCCGCCTTCGGCCGGCATGGTATAGACTTCGGTGTTGCCATCGTATTGGCCGGTAAAAGCCAGGGTGCGCCCGTCCGGAGAAAAACGCGGAAACGATTCAAAACCCACATGGCTGGTCAGACGCCGGGCGATGCCGCCTTCACTGGCGACCGTATAGAGATCGCCGGCATAGACAAAAACCAGCTGTTGTCCATGAATGGCGGGAAACCGCAACAACCGCGCCTCCTCTTGAGCCATCACGCCTGTCACCCAAAGCAAAATCAGCAGAACAAAATGTTTCATAACACCTCCTGTTTGATTTCTCTGTCTCATCCAGTCGAACCCCTCTCGCCAGAAGGATCCTTTCTGCCTTTTATTGGAATCCGTTATTTTTACAACTATTGGATGAACTTTATATCTTTCGGCATTTGTGTTTTCTGCGCCGCTTTTGTTTTTGAATCCTTGTCCGAATTCGAGCATCTAAAAATGTAAATTTGATTCCGGTCTCCCCATTGGGGACATTAGCGTATTGAGACAGAAATCAACTGATATGAAAGGAGAAAAAAATGGACCTCACGATCAAATTCCCGGGTGATCTGCGCGTCGATGCCGAGTATGGGCCCTTTGTCATTCCGACCAACCAAAATGGAACGGCACCGCCGCCGTTTGCTCTGTTTCTCGCCTCGATCGGCACCTGTGCCGGTATTTACGTCCTGGCGTTTTGCCGGCAACGCGGCCTGGCAACCGAAGGACTGGAAATCAAACAGAAGATGGACTATAATTCGCTCACGCAGATGATCAAAACTCTGACGCTCGAGGTTCATTTGCCCAAGGGATTTCCGGAAAAATATCGCGACGCCGTCATCCGCGCCGCCGACCAATGCGCGGTTAAAAAACACCTGGTCGAGCCCCCCGAATTGCGCATTCAAACCCATTTTGCCTGACCCACCGTTCGGGCGATTCGCTTCCGAGCAAATCGCCCAGATTTCTCTTTCCTTATATTCTGCGATTGTATACATTAAAAACAGGAATTTGTTTCACCTTGTTCACTCGAACACGAGGTTTTGAGCACCGAGATTGACGCACAGGAACAGACGATATGGTTTTGAATCTTGAGGAACTGCAGCGCCATTACGCCGAACTCGACTTTAAGCAGCTCGAGCAGATCGCTTTTTATGAGGTTCGCGATCTGACAGCCGATGCCGTCGACATTCTTCTCCACGAGCTTCGTTATCGAAAACGGCCTTATGACTATGAAGCGGCTATCGCTATGCAGCTCAAAGGCTTGCCAGACGATCTTTTTCGCCGACTATACGAACGCCTGACCACTCTGCCCTGTCCGACCTGTGGCGCACACAGCCGCCAACTGAACGCCGCACTTTTACAGGTTTCCATCGGTTTGCTTTTGACACGCTATGAAAAGACGTTTCGTCTGGTCGCCTGTCCCAAGTGTATCGGCCGAACCGCCTGCCGGTGCAGCGTTATCTGCGCGTTGTTGGGCTGGTGGTCGGTTCCTCATGGCTTCGCCCGAACAACCGCAGCGTTACGCGTAAACAGCCAGGCCCGTTACCAGGCGTTCAGCGGCCGACCGAGTGGCGAAATCCGCCGCTTTGTTCGCGAACACAGTGCAGAAATCGTCGCCAAAATGAACCACACCCACGCGCTGCATGATTTCCTCCGCCGACAGCAACGAGTTCGGATTGGATCTCGCGAATAGGAAAATTTTTCGCAGGTGTGAATCTTTTGTCGGTTGCTCTCATCAAAGCCAATCCGGACAGGAAACAAAAACGCCTTTTTATTGTAAAACATAGAGAACGGGCGCGGGCGGCATACTTGATTTAACAAGATCCCGGCAAAAATCCGATACAGGGGGAAGATTTGTGAGGAGCCAAGTATGAAACCGTTGTATCGATTCCTGTTCCTCGGCGTCTTGTTTGTTCCGTGCATCGGCCAGGCTCAGAGCGGTTTTTCACCACAAGCCTATAGCCGCTATCTGGAGCAAACCGCAAACCTGAGCGCCGAAAATCTGTTGCAGCAAAATCCGCTGCCGGCGCCGATCTTTAGCCGTCTCGATGCTGCCCTGCATCCGAAAGAATTTGCCTATTTCGATTCCCTCGTGATCAAATATGGTTTGACAACCGACGAAATCGATTTGTTGCAGGAGCACCATTTTGTCGTCACCGAACGCCTCAACTTTGATTGTTTCGGCCGGGCACTGCACGATATCTATATCAAAGACTTGCCGGTTTTCGTCACCACCGATGCCGTACTCCATGCGCTGCATGCCTCTTACGATCGACTGTTGATGGATCTTGAAAGCGCCATTCTCGAACCCAACCTCGTCGAAGCATTCGACGGTCTGGCCCGGGCTTACCATCTGCTGCAAAACAAATATGAATCCAAACGCGAACTCGTCGACAACCTCGGCGATGTGGACACCTATATCACGGTCGCGCGGTCGCTTTTGGCCGGCGAAGCGCTTGCGCCTGTCGGCCCCTACAGTGCCGATATCCGCGAGATTTTACAGGCCATCGAGGCCGAACAGGTCGCTTTTATGCCTCTCTTTTGCGATCGCTCGCGCCGCCTGGATTTCAGCCAGTTTACCGTGCGCGGCCACTATACGCAGGAACTCCCCAGCGGCAAAACCCTGGCCAACTATTTTCGCTGCATGATGTGGCTGGGACGCATCGACTTTCT
>JAFGJN010000125.1 GCA_016929055.1 Candidatus Zhuqueibacterota bacterium | reverse complement strand
CGAGAAGCACCAGTGTCAGGTGGGCCAGTGGTGCAAGATCGCCGCTGGCACCGACCGAGCCTTTGCAGGGAACGATCGGTACGATGTTGCGGTTGAGCAGTTCCAGCAAACGCTCGGCGATCAAGGGTCGAGAGCCGGAAAAACCTTTGGCAAGAGAATTGATCTTGAGGAGCATGGCGGCGCGCACGATAGGCGCAGGGATGGGTTCCCCAATGCCGCAGGCATGGCTTAGAACGAGATTGAGCTGCAATTCCTCCAATTCATCAGGCGGAACGTGCACATTGGCCAATTTGCCAAAACCCGTGTTGACACCATAAACGGTGCGCCCGCTTTGCAAAATGGCTTCGATGCAGTCGCGTGATTTTTGCATTTCCGACAGGGCTGAATCGGAGAGAGTGGCGGAAACGCCCCCTTCAGCAACCTCGTGTATCTGCGCCAGGGTGAGCGATTGTCCGTCAATAATTACGGAACTCATAATGGCGGAATCCTTATGCGCATTGCTGAAAAAGCGGGTGGTGTCCGGTTGAAAAAACGGACATCGTATCGGAAAGTATATAAAAAAACAAGTAAAGAATCAACTGGTTTTTGTCGGGATTGAAAAGATGAAGGGCAAAAAAAAAGAGCGGCCGCCCATAGCCGCTCTTTTTGGAGGATCTTTGCGCCGATTTATAAGGTATCCATTGATTGGTATTCGGCATAGAGTTTGAGAACCGCAGGTACATAGTTGCGCGTCTCGGCGTAAAGAATGTTGTTGTTGCGATTGGATTCGAGCCACATTTCGGCCCTACGCGGTCCGCCATTGTACGCAGCCAAACCGCCGTCGTGTTCATACATCTCTACCAGATGGCTCATGTAGCGACATCCAAGGCGGATGTTTACGATCGGATCAAAAAGGATCTCTTCGGCTGTTGTCCATTTAATACCCTCTTCCAGCGCCAGGTAGATGCCCGTGGTTGGCATGATCTGCATCAATCCCATAGCTCCGACATGTGACGTGACAGTCGGATCCCAGGTTTTGGCACTTTCATGGGTGATGGTGGCCAGAATGAAATCGACGTTCAAGTTGGGGTACTTAAACGTCATATTGACGATTTCGTTGGCGATCGCTTGCTTGATCTCTTTATCCATCTTGCGATTGTAGCGCGAAATGATGTCGGTGATCTTTTTCAGACTCACTGCACGTTGATTTTGTAGCTGTACCATGTGGCTCTTGTTCTGCACCAATGTCGAAAGCACCTCGACATTCGCCGCAGCTGTGGGGATTGCTGCTTTATGGCTATAGAACGCAATCGCTATGCTAAAGATGATAAAGTTCGCGGCAAGCATCAGCCCGATTTTTTTCAGCCCAATATGCGATGCACTCATGTGCTCCCTCCTCTACTGCACTACCAAAGCTGCTGAACGGGGCAGGTTCTGTTTTAATGCCGCATCCTGTCTTATAGAGTTACCAACAGAAATCTGCGCTGTGTTATTCCTTCCCCTCTTGCTCAATCCGTTGCAAGAGTTGTGCCATCTCCTGGGCTGGAGCGAGTGGTTGACGAGTGTTTTTTGCCCGTGGTTTAAGATGCAACTTTATTACAAAAAAAAGGTTGAGATAGGTCACAGAATAGGGCGATTGCCCTTGAAAATCGTCGTTTTTTTGCCGATTTCCCGACTTGGTCGCTGCCGATCGAGCCGTCTCAAGTGTTCGAGTTTGGTACATTCGCTATTGTTTTGCCCAAACGGAAACACTTTTGCCGGTAAAAACCTTCTTTTTTTGCAATGCTGCATTGCAAAACGAAATGTGGAAAATGGGGCGAAAAAGGGACAAAATCGAGTATCGTCACTGCACGCTTACATCTTGACAATCTCGGAAAATAAGGATATCTTGTTCCAACTTGTCTGTTATCGCTTTATTCGACCCGCGGATCCGAGAGGAAAGGCCGAAAAATGGAGCTCGAGACGCAGCTTTTCAAACTTTTGCAAAATCATCACGATGTGCACAGCGAGTTTTCACGCAGTCAACTCATCGAACAGGTCGTGGATTTTAAGGAAGCCATCGTCGCCGCCAACGGGTGTTTGGCGACCTGGACGGAAATCGACTCGACCGGAAGATCTCCCAAAGACACTCTTATCGTACGCTATACCCAAATCGAAAAAGAAATCGATTGGGACTCTCCCAACAATCTGCCGCTCGATTCGGCGACTTTTGCCGATCTCTGGACCTACGCGATCGAGGTGTTGTCGAAAAAGAAAAGAATCTTTGTCACCAATCGAGTCATCGGTGCGGACGCTGGTTATGCGATGCCGGTTCGCACCGTCACCAGCAGCCCCCTGACCGCCCTCTTTACCCACAATATGTTCCGGCCGGAACCCGCTGATCTGACTCGCAGTCTTTTTGCCGATCGCCGTTTTCATCTGCTTGTACTGCCGTATGACAAAGTGGCAGACGAAAAGTATCGAGGCCGCTTGCGCACTCTGCCGGATGGCCGCACGTCCAACATGGTCATTGTCATGGATTTTCTCAACCGTCTGGGATTGGTTTTTGGTTCGGCCTATCAGGGCAGCGTGAAAAAACTCGCTTTTACGGTGATGAACTATTATCTGCCTCAGGAAGGCATCCTGCCCCTGCATTGTTCGGCCAATGAGAGCAAGGAAGGTTCATTGGCCCTTTTTCTGGGCTTATCCGGTACTGGAAAAACGACGCTGTCGGCCGACCCGCATCGCGCTCTGCTGGGCGACGACGAACACGGCTGGAGTGATAACGGCATTGCCAATTTCGAATTCGGCTGTTATGCCAAGCTAATCAATTTAAACCCGGAAAAGGAACCCGAAATCCATCGGGCGGTTTTTCATCGGGACGACTATCGCAAACACGGAGCGATTGTCGAGAACGCCATGATGTATCCCAACGGCACTTTTGATCTCGACGATGAACGCCTGACCCCCAACAGCCGCGCTTCATATCCGCTTTCCTTTTTAAACACCATCAAACTCACGTCAGATGGACCGCATCCGCGAACCATTATTTTTCTCACCGCCGATGCCAACGGCGTTTTGCCGCCGGTGGCGAAATTGACACCGGACCAGGCCATGCTCTGGTTTCTCATGGGCTATACCAGCAAGCTGGCCGGCACCGAAACCGGTATTATTGAACCGGTCTCCACGTTTTCCCGTTTTTTTGGCCAACCTTTTATGCCCTGTTTGCCCGATCGCTACGCCGGGTTGCTCGGCAAACGATTGAAAAAGCACGGAACTCGAGTGTTTCTGGTCAATACTGGCTGGAGCGGCGGAGCCTACGGAACCGGTAAACGCATGGATATCAATTTGACCCGCGCCATTATCAATGCGGCTCTGAACGATGGCCTGGAGACGGTTCCCCTTCGCGAAGATCCGCTTTTTCATCTTCAGGTTCCGCTCGCCTGTACCGGCGTTCCGGACGAGTTTCTCGATCCGGCTCGCACATGGAACGACAAATCGGCTTTTACCCAACGTGCCGAAAAGCTGGCGCAGGAATTCAGCCACGCCTTTGATCAAGCCTATGGCGGCAAACGAATCGATAAAAAGGTGGCTGCCATGTGTCCCGGCAAGTGAGTTGTGTTTCTGAAGTGCTGACCCCGGACGTGTGCTGCCAAGTGTCCCGGCAAATAAGCTGGGGTTTTCAGGGCCGTGGTCCTGGAAAAGCACAGTTCTCAGGGACGTCGAGGATCAAAAGGTATCGGGTGGGCGGATCGAGGCGCGATTGATATAGGGCGGGTAGAGGGGGCCGGCGTCTATGCGATAGAGACGCCGCAGCAGCTCGAGAATTTTTTCACACCGGCGCAAGAAATCAGGAAGGTTTTTATCCCCATCGCCGGCCCAGCCGAATTCGGCAGCCACCAGCAATCGCGGCCAGATGAGAAAATCGAGATCCTGTTGCGGATAGCACCACATGCAGGCCTCAACACCCCGCACCAGCGCTGTCTCTT
>JAFGJN010000124.1 GCA_016929055.1 Candidatus Zhuqueibacterota bacterium | reverse complement strand
GTGCCGATCAGGGGCACCAGCGGGCGCAGCGAATAGTTTTCGAGGGGCAGCGTTTGTTCGATGCGAGCGCGTATTGGCATCCTGCATCCGGCCTGTGTCGTTTCCACGCTCTGGAATGATCCATCGCCGGAAAAAATCGGCCGATAAAAGCGCGGGACATAGATCCCCGGTACCCCCGCCAATTCCAGTAAAAGCTCTTGTCGTGATTGCCCTGTCTCCTTGGCCCGCCCGACTCGATCGCAGATTTCGAGCAAAAGCGTCTCTCCATCTCCAATCACCACGGCATCGAAAAAATCCGCCATCGGTTCAGGATTGAAGGCTGACGGCCCTCCCGCGATCACCAGTGGCAACTCGGTGCGTTCCTTAGCCTGCAAGGGGATTTCTGCCAGCTCCAGCATGTTCAGCACAGTGGTGTAATGCAATTCATACTGAAGCGTAAATCCCACCACATCGAAATCGGCCAATGGCGAATGGGTCTCCAGCGAGAACAACGGTACTCCCAGCGCTCGCATACGCTCTTCCATATCCGCCATGGGTGCATAGACCCGTTCGGCATAGAAATCGCTGCGGCGATTGGCCACGTGGTATAAAACCTGAAATCCCATGTACGACATCCCGACTTGATAGAAATCGGGAAAGGCCAAAGCCAGACGCACACGAACGTTTCGGGCGTCTTTGCGAATCACATTGATCTCATTGCCTGTATACTGACCCGGCTTGGCAACATAGGGTAAAAGCTTTTCAAAAATTTCGCTTTTCAGCGCTGAAGAACAGTGCACCTCGGTATCGTCTCCACATCCCATCCTCGTCTTAAAAACGAGGAGCAAAAAATAGCTAAAAAATGAGGCTAAAAAGTTAAGGGTGCCTCGATCGTTTCAAAACCTTAATGACAAACCAAACGCCCCGCCGGAAGAGGCTTGTCGGCGGGGCGCTGAAAAACCATGCGGTCGTTTTTTTGCTGCGACGGTAAAAAGCCGACACAATCAAGCCTTTACTTGATGCGAGACGAATTCCATTCCCTTTTGGATCGCCTGTTTGTTCAGGTCGATCAGCGCTTTGCGTTTGATGAATCGAGGCAAAGAAGAATGAACCACGTCTTTGTCGAGCACGCCTGTGTAGGCGATATACGCTCCGAGCATGACCAAGTTGGCCACTCGTGTGTTACCTAATTCGTCTGCCAGTTTTGTCGCAGGCACACCGAGATGTTCGATATCGGTTCGGGACGGCGCTCGATCGACCAAAGACGAATCAGTCAGGATCAGACCTCCCGGCGCTACATCTTTTTCAAACTTTTCCAGCGATGGCAAATTCATCGCCACCAATACCGTCGGCTGGGTGACAAGCGGCGAACCGATGATCCGCGAAGAAAGATTCACCGAACAATTGGCTGTTCCCCCGCGCATCTCTGGACCATAAGAAGGAAGCCACGAAACATGGTAACCATCGTCCATTCCCGCTTGCGCGATACCCACACCGAGAATCAAAACACCCTGACCGCCGAAACCGGCAATTTTCAGCCGGGGATTGCGATATTTCTCGGGCACCCCGGTTTTGGGTTCTCTTTTGGCCGACGCCGAATCCGTTTCGGGAAGATTCAAACTATCCTGCAAATCCTGTGCAGAAAAAACGGTGGGCTGAACACCTGCCTCCTCGATTTCATCGCTCCGATCCTTGTAAACACCCAGCGGAAAAATGCGCATCATCTCCTGCGTCAGCCATTCCTTTGCCTGCGTCGGCTCCATTTTCCAACCCGACGGACAGATCGACAGCACTTCGACAAATGAAAAACCTTTATTTTCGATCTGATTTTTTAGTGCCTTGCGCACCGCGCGCCGCACTTTGGTGGTGTTCTTGGCGTCGGTCAATGCAACGCGCTCGACATAGATCGGCGCTTCCAGCGTCGCAATCAGTTCGCTCATCCGCATCGGATAGCCCTCGTTGCTCGCACGACGTCCCAGCGGAGAAGTGGTGGTCTTTTGACCGATCAAAGTGGTCGGTGCCATCTGCCCGCCGGTCATGCCATAGATCGCATTGTTGACAAAGAACACGGATATCTTTTCACCGCGATTGGCGGCCTGCAGGATGTTGTTGCCGCCGATGGCGGCCAGATCCCCGTCACCCTGATAACTGATCACAATACTTTCGGGATAGACCCTTTTAATGCCTGTCGCCACTGCCGGAGCACGCCCGTGTGGGGCCTGAATGTTGCCAACACGAAAATAGTAATAGGCAAAAACACTGCATCCAACCGGGCTGATCAGAATGGTCCGCTCGCGAATGCCGAAATCATCGATCGCCTCGGCGATCAGTTTGTGCAAAACGCCATGCCCGCAGCCCGGGCAATAATGCGTCACATCAGGCGCTGCGCCGCCTTTGCGTTCATAAAGGGGATAAAAACTCTCCGCCTTTCTTAACACCTTTTCCGCCATGATTTATGCCTCAAAAAGTTTGATCACCTGCTCTCTGATTTCTTCCGGAGACGGCGCCATACCGCCCATTCGATTGTAAAAATGAACGGGGATGCGTCCCTGGATCACCAGGCGAACATCCTCCACCATCTGTCCATTTGACATCTCGACGACCAAAAACTTTTTTGCCCGATCGGCTAACCTCTTGATCTGCGGGTCCGGAAAAGGCCACAGCGTAATCGGCCGAAACAACCCGACGCGGTAACCTTCTTCCCGCAACTGATCAACTGCGCTTTGAAGTATGCGCGACACCACACCGTACCCCATCAAAACGATTTCGGCATCGTCTGTAAGATAGGCTTCGGAACGGATTTCCGCCTGCTGAATTTCCGCATACTTTTGCTGCAATTTTCTGTTGTGGGCCTCAAGCCTTTCCGGCTCGAGCTCGATAGAACTGATTAATTTGTTTTCATCCTCGGCATCTGCATGCACAGCCCAGGGCTTGTCCTCGAGTTCGGTAACCGGCTTCGGAAATTCAACCGGTTCCATCATCTGCCCGATAAAACCATCGGCAAGCACACAAACCGGGTTTCGATATTTGTCGGCAAGTTCAAAAGCCAACATGGTCAGATCGCACATCTCCTGGGCACTGTTGGGGGCCAAAACGATGAGTTTGTAATTGCCGTGTCCCCCGCCTTTGACGATTTGGTTGTAATCCGATTGTTCCGGTGCGATGTTTCCCAATCCCGGCCCCCCGCGAGAAATGTCGACGATAACCAGGGGCAGCTCGGAACCAGCGGCATAAGAGATTCCTTCCTGTTTGAGGCTAATGCCCGGGCTGGAAGAAGCCGTCATGGCCCGAACACCGCCCGAGGCAGCTCCGTAGACCATGTTGATGGACGCAATTTCACTCTCGGCTTGCAAAAAGGTGCCACCAACCCGTGGCATATAGAAGGCTGCTGCTTCGGCGATCTCGGAGGCCGGCGTAATCGGGTAACCGAAATAGTATCGACAACCGGCCAAAATCGCACCCTTGACCACCGCCTCGTTTCCCTTGATCAGTTGCTTTGCCATTTATGCTTCCACCTCCTCTCCGACATAACCCTTCTTGTAAACCGTAATGGCGCCGGGCTCGGGACACTGGTAGAAACAAAAACCGCAGCCGATGCAACCTTCCCCCTGATATCCTGCCGGATGATACCCCATTCGATTGAAATGCTTTTGGACAAACAGAACGTTTTCTGGGCAAGCTTGAATGCAAAGTCCGCAGCCTTTGCACTCGTCTTCCCGAATCACCACTTTGGGAACCTGAAGCCCCTTTTCAACACCCATAAAACCTCCTCGTGGTAGCGAGCGACCAAATTGGTGTGCAAGGAGAATGGAGCAATGATCTGCGAACGTTCCGGCAGGCAAAGCCGGGCGTATGGATAAATGCAGGTAAGGAATGACCCCGTACACGCAATTCGGCAACCCGGTGAGTAGACGTTTAGCGATGAAAATCTAGGCAATTTTGTCTAAACTTGCAAGAAATTTTTCAGGGGCAAAAGTAAATAAAAATAGAGGAATAACGCGAGCCGGTTTAATTTTTCAGTTCGCCGACAACAAGTGCCTCTATTCGATCGTTTTAACCCGACCGTTAATAAAACGGAAATTGTTTCGATAATCCGCAGGTCGGTTTGGGTTTTCAGCGCGGTTGATTTCCAAAAGCCCGGTCGGTTCAATTTCGGTCGATCGGGATACAATCGATCCAATTCCCATTGCCGGGAATTATTCCGGATGTATCTACCGATGCGATCCATTTCCGATTCATCCCGCACATTGTGTTTTCAACGATAGCATTTCCAGACATCATGAATGGGTGTGTTTTTTTGCATCCATTTGGTTGCACCGATTTTAACTGCACAAACGATGGAACCGATTGTTTTTTTAAGAAAGTCAAAAAAAGCAGAGTCAAAAAACCCTGTCGTTGAGGAAAGGATTGCTCTCTTTCTCGTGCGCCACAGTCGATACCGGGCCATGGCCGGCATAGATTGCGGTCTGTAAGGGCAAGGTGAGAAGTCGTTCGCGGATCGAGCACAACAGCGCGTCGGTGTTTCCTCCGGGCAGATCCGTTCGGCCCACTGATCCCCAAAAAAGCGTATCCCCGGAAAACAAAATGCCCTGTGCCGGACAATAATAACAAACGCTGCCCGGGGTGTGCCCAGGCGTTTCAATCACCTGCAATTCGATCTCTCCTACCCGCACGATATCACCTTGTGCAATCCAGTGATCGACCGAAAAAGAACGGGGCACAGGCAAATCAAAAAGCCGCGCTTGTTCGGCCGCAGTGCTGGCGAGAAATTCGTCGCTTCGGTGCAGATAAACAGCGGCTTTAAAGCGCTCCTGCAGATCGGCTACGGCACCGATATGGTCGATGTGGCCGTGGGTCAATAAAATGGCTTCCAATTGCAGCTCTTGATTGTCTAGCAAAGCGATGAGCCGATCCGCCTGATCGCCGGGATCGATCACAACGGCACGCTTGCTTTGCGGACAGCCGAGAAGAAAGGTGTTTTCCTGAAAAATTCCTGTGACAATCGTTTCCAGTATCAATTCCATTCGCCCTTTTCTTTGTGATCTGTTTCGTCCCCTCTGTGCGCTGCCTCAGCCCCGCCTTCCAGGGGTGATTCGCCAGGCTGCGCCGAAACCTGTAGCGAATAAAAGATAAGGATTGCTTTATCAGCGAACGATCGACACTTTGATGGTCTTGACCGTATCGTCCGCTTCAAAAACCAAAAGATAGAGCCCGCTGGGAAGAGGTTGCCCGTGAACATCGGTTCCGTCATAGTGCAGCACAAAACGTCCGGCCGCATGTCCGCCGTCGAACAAGCAGCGGACCTGCTGGCCAAGGATCGAGTATAGGAAAATGCGAACTCGTGCGGATTTGGGTATTTCATAAGCCAGAGAGGTGCTCTGGTTAAAGGGATTGGGGTAATTCTGATTAAGTGCATAGGCGTGAACGGCAGTTTCACCAGCCTCGATGATTTGCACACCTGTGGCCAAACCCGTCTTAAACTTATCGCCTCGCATGGAACCCGAATGTAAAAGCCCGAATTCCTGACGAAGGCGATAGATGCTATTCGACAGCGATCCGCCGGCCGCTTGCAGCTGTTGCCGGGAGAGATGATAGCGCTGCGCCGACAATGGCTTGATCGACAGGAAAATTAAAAGAAACAATAAGATGACTCGTGTGGCTGTACGTATCATAAAAGAACCCGGGTTTGCGCAGCGGTTTAAAATTTAATCAGGACATTTATGATACCGGTTCCGCCCTCCAAGGGTTCGAGCGCTTTGCCGATGATCGTGCCATATACCGGATTCACCGCCTTCATGGCGTGACCCGGCATATCGCTGGTGGTCAACAGATCTCCGGGACGGATCGGCCCCGACTGGTCGCTGACTTTGCACGGAACGATGCCGGACAGGGCCAGTGGATAGCCGTTGCTCGCATCGGCCAGATGTCCCACAGTCAACGTCGGATTGGTCGATATAATACC
>JAFGJN010000123.1 GCA_016929055.1 Candidatus Zhuqueibacterota bacterium | reverse complement strand
GGGTCGGCGCTCTACGGCGGCGGAGCCGTCGCCGGCGTTGTCAATGTCATCACTCGGACTCCTATGCTCAACCAGGTGCGAATCAAATACCAGAACAACTCGACCGGCGGTGTACTCGATCAACACGTCGGAGCCGTGGCGGAAACGGTCTATAGAAAAGGAACCTCGGGCGCCTATGTCTTTGGATCGTTTCGGCGCCGCGATCCCTATGATCACAATGGCGATGGATTCAGTGAGCTGGGCGAACTGCGCAACGAGTCCATGGGGTTCAAGTGGTATTATCAGCCTTTTGAAAACAGCCAGATTATGGCCTCATTTCATCAGATTCATGAAGAGCGGCGGGGCGGAAATAAATTCGAATTGCCACCCCATGAAGCAGATCTCGCTGAATGGATCGAACACTGGCGATCCGGTGGAACCGTACGGTTTTCCTATCGCCCGGGTCCGCTGGTCGATTTTCGCCTCTTTTATTCTTTTTCCATCGAGAACCGTAAATCCTATTATGGCGGACGGCGAGGCGATACCCCTCAGGATCAATTGGATGCGCTGGCGTTTTATGGCAAAACAGACAATCCGTTGCATATGGCCGGTGTGCAAACAAATTATCGCACGAATAACCACCTTTTGACTGCTGGCGTTCACTATACCCATGACCGCTTGGAGGATAAAACTTCCGCTGAAACCGTCTATTATCTGGACGAGTTGTTCCGCAACATCGGCGTTTTTATACAGGATGATCTTCATCTTGGCGATAACCAGGAGGTCGAAGTGGTTGCCGGACTGCGCATGGACAACCATTCCGAACTCGAGAACTGGATCGCCAGTCCGAGAATCAATGTCAAAGTCGATGTCGGCAAAGGAGCAGCGCTGCGCGGCGCCTATACCACGGGATTCAAACCGCCACAGATTTATGACGAAGATCTGCATTTGTGCGGCATCGAGGGCGATCAGCGCATCGTTCGCAACTCGAAAGAGCTCAAGGAAGAGCGAAGCCATTCCTTCAGCGGTGGGCTGGAGTACCTCGGGTCTTTCGGCCGAATTCCGACCATGTTGTCGGTAACGGTTTTTTATGTCCGGCTGATCGATTCATTTGCCGAACGGTTTGTCTTCAAACAAGGGGTGATAGAACGTTGGGAGAGGATCAACAGCGACGGTGCTGAGGTTAGAGGGGTCGAGTGGGATTTCGGTGTCCGTCCGCTGAGCCGTCTGGAGATGCGCGGCGGTTTGACCTGGAAAAAGAGCCGCTATGATTCGCCGCTGGCTGATTTCGATACGCGCAATTTTCTCCGCACCTCGGATTGGAATGGGAATCTGCGCTTCTCTCTGGCCGCGACACGCCATCTCGATCTCTACCTGCATGGATCCTATATCGGCAAGGCCGATGTGCCCCATGAGCTTGCCAGTGAAGGAGAGGATGTGCCGGTGTTGTTGCTCGTCCGCAGCGATGATTTTATTCAGCTCGATTGTGGCATGACCTTCAAATTGCCGCTGAACAACGGACTCGGTGCCAAATTCAACATCGGCGTCAAAAATCTGCTGAATGCCTATCAGCGCGACCTGGATCGCGGTGTCACCCGCGATCCGGCCTACGTCTATGGTCCCGCACGGCCTCGAACCTTTTTCTTTGGGGTCGAAACGGCATTCTGATGTCGCCTGTGACCGGGCACGAGATTGCCGGTTCAATTCGGGATTTTCCTGGCCAGAGTCTTCCTTGTGATCGCCCAGCCGTGCCCTGGCAGATACAAGCGGCAGGGCTCGGTGAGGAGCCTGCTCCAGCTGTCTGCCAGAGCATGCTTGTCATCGGCAAAAGGCGGAAAGATCGATCCGGGAAAAATTCCAAACAGGGTATCTCCCACAAGGGCGATTTCATCGTCGATGATAACGCAGAGGCTGCCGCGTGAATGCCCAGGTGTGGAAATGATTTTTCCGCTCAAGCCAATGGTTTTCAGATCCTGTTGTTGTTCGACGAGGAAATTGGCTGTGCATGGCTCATAAAGCAGACGCAGCTGAAGCCGGGAAGCCAGCAAATCGGTGAGAATGCGGGTCGGCCACAGGGTTCCGCGGGGCAAAGGCGAATCGCCCCGCTGAAGCCAATCCGCTTCTGATTTGTGCACGATTACTCGTGCCCGAAATTCCCTCTGCAAAAAAGCCGCGTTTTCCGCATGATCGAAATGGGTATGGGTGAGCAGCAGATAATCGAGACGGTGAATGCCCATTCTCGACAGATTTTTGATGAGCCGCCGGCGAAAGGCCCGGCGGCTGCTGTCGATCAAAAGGCTTGTGTTGTTTTTTTGTACGA
The DNA here is from genome assembly GCA_016929055.1 of Candidatus Zhuqueibacterota bacterium. Taxonomy (GTDB): domain Bacteria; phylum Zhuqueibacterota; class Zhuqueibacteria; order Residuimicrobiales; family Oceaniaggregativiventaceae; genus Sulfursilanivivens. Next base: position 15,263 of record JAFGJN010000123.1, on the reverse strand, counting down.
GATAGACGTTGCAACGCCCGAAAAGGATTCGAGTGATGCGCGAGCCGGCTTTTGTCGTATAGAGTCGCATGTTTTTTCTATAAAAGGGATTTCAGCCCGTTTTGTTCAGGAACCGATGATGATTTCCGCCAGAACCGGCATATGATCCGACGGAAATCGCCCATCAAAACTGTCCGACAGCGTGCCATGGCGCAATACTTTTATATCGCCTCGAATAAAAATATAGTCGATCGGCTGGTCTTGAATGTGGGCTGATTGAAATCGTGTGATTGTTCCGTTCGGTCCATGATGCGGCTCGATAGAAACTGTTTTGGTATCGATCAATCCGCTCTGTGATTCCTCTTCCAAACCTTGCAGGATCCGCTGGATCGGTGCATCATGTGGGAAAGCATTGAAATCGCCGGTGACCACTACCGGGAGATCGCCCCCCGTCTCGTGTACGCTTTTCAGCAGCATCAGCGCGCTGTTCAGCCGCGCTTGCTCTCCGCGGTGATCGAAATGGGTGTTGAAATGGACGAATGTTTTGCCGCTCGATCGGTCGTGAAAGCGGGCCCAGGTCACGACCCGGTTGCAGACCGCATCCCAGCCCAGGCCGGGCTGATTCGGTGTCTCGGACAACCAAAACGTTCCCTGATCGAGAATCTCAAAGCGATCCGAGCGATAAAAAATCGCCATGATTTCCCCACCCTCCAGGCCATCGTCGCGACCGATGCCGTACCAGCTAAAGTCGGGCAGCCGCTCGGCCAGATCGTCTACTTGTTCGATAAAGCCTTCCTGAATACCGATGAGATCGGCGCGATGAAAGCGAATCATCGATGCGGCCTGATCTTTGCGAAACGGCCAGGCGTCCGGGCCGTCGTCCGGATGGTCGCGGCGGATATTGAACGTCATGACCCGGATGGAGGGATCAACAGAGCGAATCCGATTGCACCCGGGAAGGGTCAAGACGACAAACCAGATAAAGAGCAAGAACAGACGACGGGTTTTCATTTGGGCCTCCTGTGGTCGGACAAAACCTCGATTGCAAGTGAGAGAAAAGTCGGAGTCGGTTAAGTTCAGCACGTGCCGGCATGCCTACAGATACGAACACGGGTGTCCGGTTACCGGACACCCATGAGATACGAATTATGTGAAAACTGTGCAAGGGGAAAAGTGTTGTCTTTGTATTATTGATCAACAGATGTTCGTGGCGCTTGTAAATCAAATCAGAATTTTTTATCTTGTTCCACAATTGTCCAAAACAGATTCCCTGATTCTGTGTTAACAGAATCCGGACAACAGTTTGTTTTTTTTATTGAGTTACAGTGGTCGCTATTTCCACCCATCAGGTGCATGTCGGCTGTTGGATTTATTGGGGATTCGGTGCTTTGCACCGAATCGGGGTTTCGATTTTTGCGGACTCGAAGGCCAGAGCGAATCGAGTAATCGCGCATTTTTATACAGGAGAAGTGATGGGTACGCTGATTGTTTTTCTCGCCGCTGTTGTTTTTATCATTGTTATGACTGGCAAGGTCAAGATGAACGCTTTTTTGGTCCTGATCCTCGCCGCCTATGGTGTGGGGATTTTTTCCGGTATCGGTTTGGACACGACTTTGGCGGCTATTCGTGACGGATTCGGGGGAACGATCGGCTATATCGGTATCGTCATCACTCTGGGCGCGGTGATTGGCACTCTTTTAGAGAAAAGCGGCGCCGCTTTTACTCTGGCCAACACGATCCTTCGTTGGGTCGGTCAGGCCCGAGCGGCACTGGCCATGGCCCTGACTGGCTATGTCGTCTCGATTCCGGTCTTTTGTGATTCGGGATTCGTGATCTTGTCTCCCTTGAGCCGGGCTCTGGCGGAGAAAGCCAAAATTTCGCTGGCGACGATGAGCATCGCCTTGAGTATGGGGTTGTACGTTACCCATTGTCTGGTGCCGCCGACGCCGGGACCGATTGCCGCCGCCGGAACGTTGGGAGCAGACCTTGGAACAGTGATCGTGCTGGGACTTGTCGCCTCGATCCCTGGACTGGTGGCCGGTTATTTTTTTGCAACCCGATTTGCCTCGCGGTTTCAGATCGATCCGAATCCCGGGGTCGGATTGGATGAGATTCAGGCACGCGCCGGTTCTTTACCCTCAGCAACAAAGTCCTTTGCTCCGCTTGTCGTCCCGATTTTATTGATCGGCTTGAAATCGATTGCCGAATTCCCCGGCCATATTTTCGGCGATGCAAACCTGAAAAGCGCGATCGTCTTTGTCGGCAATCCCAATACCGCGTTGATTATCGGTGTTTTTCTCGCCTTGTTTACCGTGCCCAGACTGAACCGCATCGTCCTTCAGGATTGGATCGGCGAGGGGGTTAAAAATGCGGGCTGGATCATTTTGATTACCGGAGCAGGGGGTGCCTTGGGCGCTGTGCTCAAGGCCACGCCGCTGATCGAAACGATCGGACAAAACCTGTCCGCACTTGAGCTCGGTATTTTTCTGCCGTTTTTAATAGCGGCGGCATTGAAAACCGGCCAGGGTTCCTCAACCGTGGCGATTATCACGACCTCCTCATTGCTCGCACCGCTTTTGCCCGTACTGGGACTGGATGGCGCAACCGCTCGCGCCCTGGTGGTTTTATCTATCGGTGCCGGAGCCATGACGGTTTCCCACGCCAACGACAGTTATTTCTGGGTCGTTTCGCAGTTTTCCGATATGGAAAATATTGGAACAGCCTATCGTACCCAGACCCTCGGCACGCTGGTGGTGGGTGTCAGCACGATCCTGGGCGTTTGGTTTTTATCGCTGTTGCTGATCTGAGCTAATCGGCGCCCGGTGCACCCCGGGGTGAATTAAAACCGGCATCTTGAATAGTCGGCAATGCGCCCGCTATCCGGGAGCGTGATGCGGATGTGAAAAGAGTCGCAGCCAGGCTTTTTGCATTTGTTCGTTGCTGTTCCGGCGATAAAGGTCGGGAATCGCTGGTTCCAGTGTTCATGTGGCAGAAGGGAAACGTGTGTGTGTCCGGCCAGCAGGGCCAGAACCGGTATTCTTTGTAAACGCTCGATTTGATCGAAGAAACGTTGGAAATCCGCATTTCGCTCGGGCGCTTCAATGTGATGGAGATAAAAAACGATGCCCCTGCATTCGGACTCTTTGCTTTCCAACCAGTCGAGCAGATCGGAAAGCTTTTTGAGCTGTCTTGAGCTGATGCCGAAATTGATCCCTTTTTTTCCATAATAGCGGCGGTACCGGCGGGCGGTGAAAACCTCATCGCTGCTGTCCGGCGCGGCATCCATCACATCGACACCGATGTAGGCGATTCCGTCGATCATGTCCACAACTGGATAGTCCGATTCGCCTGAAGTGTTTCGATAAAAGATATGGTGGAATTCTCTTTTCAGGTCCAGAAATAGATAATTCTGGTTTGGGTTTTCATAAAACCCCCTATAGGTTTGATCTTTGATTTTCAGGTCGTGGTTCCCCGGGATCACCAGGATATGAAATCCCATTTTCTCAAGGCTCTGCAAATCCTCTGCAATCTCTCTCAAGTATTGCCTGTAATAGTCCAACGTATCTGTTTTTGTCATTTTTATTGCGATATCGATCAAGTCACCGGTTATGAAGATGACGGATTTATGCGCCTGATCTCCATAGCATTCGATGATGTGATGAATCAGCCGAGCATAGTTGCTGTCCTGTTCCGCCAAACCGCAATGAAGATCACTGAGATGAATGAGCAAAGAGCGTTTTGTCGGATCAGGCGTCTTGCTGGCTTTTGAGGCGAATCGATTGCTCAAATAGTCGGTGATCTGAAATGAGTTGACGGTTTTGTTTTGCGACAAGGGTTTGGAGGATTTGAATTCAATCACTTGCCTGTTGCTTTTGTGAATGCCGTAGAGGAAACCGGGACGGCTTTTGTCCCAGGCAATGCCCTGCCCGCTGTTGTCGATCGGGACGATTTCGACGAGCTCGAGAACCGATCCAGAGTCAGGCAATTGCAGCACATAGACTTCCGGGTTATCGTGACCGGTGCAGTAGAGATAGCCGTCGGGGCCCCAGGAACCGCCCGAATTGCTCATCGGACGAAAACGATCGATGACGGAAGGTGGAAAGATATAGGACTCGTGTTCATTCCAGTCGGTGCCGAATTTGACCAGAGTTGTCCATTCCGTTCCTTTGCCGGTCTCTTTTTTCCACTTTTCATAGTGAGCAAAGGCGGCCCACCAGAATCCGTCATGCCAATCCAGCCAGGTGCAGGAACCGCGGAAAATGCCAAAACTATGCGATCCGATGTGTTGCAGAGTCTCTGTATCCCAAATTTCGATCGAGCTGGTCATCGGGATTCCCGGATAGTTCGAGTGGGCGCATACGAGTTTTCCATCGATGACCACTCCACTGTCCAGATGAATGATCGGCCCGTTTTCGGTTCCCTGCCATTTGCTGACGAGTTGACCGGTTTGTTTGTCGTATTTGGCGATTTCTCGCGATCCGACGGCATAGAAAAACAGGCTGTCCGCTGCCACACCCTGACGTGCTTCAGGCGCCGGGAAGCGTTTCACCATGGTAAATGGATTGCCGCGGCACTCGCCCTCTCGAGGTGAGATCAGTGCCAGTGCTGCGAAAAAGAGAATAGAAACGGTTTTTTTCATTTCAATTTCCATCTTTTATTCTTTTGGCCTGACGTTCCAGACCAGGCATGCCAACATCATAGAGAGCAGGGATGCGCCGATCCAAAAGTAAAATGCCCGATCAAAGTGATAAACGGTTTCGCCTGCAACCGTTGATTTTCCGGACTCGATCAAAAAGCCGCTGATCCAGTCCTGCGAAGCCGCACCCAAATAGCTAAAGAGTCCGATCACGCCTTTAACCGCTCCGGCCGCTTTTTTGGGCATGACATCCACGGCGATCAAGCCAGCCAAAAAGACGATCAGACCGCCGATGGCAAACTCGAAACACGCCAGGGCCGCGATGTCCAGCCAATGATGGCCGGGGGGAACGCGATAGAGAAAAATCAGCGACGAGGTCAACAAAAGACCATAAAGCAGTGTCGGGATATTCCTTCTGGAATTGAAAAACCGGTCGGATAACAGACCGGAACTCATCGCACCGAGCAAACCCGCTGCGGTATTGACGCCGATCAACATGCCGGATTCCATGATTGAATAATTTTTGGCGACTTGAAGGTAGAGGGGCCCCCAGCTGTGAATGGCATAACGACAAACATACATCAAGGAGCTGCTGAGCCCCATAATCCAGACCACGGGGCTTTTCAGTACCTGGATTTGCAATTTGCCAATGGATTCGTTGGTCGGCTTTCCTGCCGAATAGTCTTTTTTATAGTCGGAAATGTGGGGCAACCCATAGGTCTGTGGTCTGTCGGCCAGGGTAAAAAATAGAACAACAGCGACTGCCATGCACAAGAGCCCGGGGCCGATAAAACCCATTCTCCAGCCCAAAACGCTGATAAGAAAAGAGGTGCCGATAAAGGTCAATCCTTCGCCGATGTTGTGTGCCCCTGCCCAGATTCCATAGCGCGTACCGCGTTCTTTGTTGCTGAACCATTGGCACAGCGATACGACGCTTGGCGCCGATCCGATGGACTGAAACCAGCCGTTTAAACCCCAGATGATGACGAAAAAAATGAATTGCGATGTCAACCCGAACAACAGATTTATCAGCGCCGAAGACATCAATGCCCAAGACATAAAGCGACGGATATTCGCTCGATCCGCAAGAAAACCGTTGGCGAATTTCCCAATCGCATAAAAGTAGAGCAGTGCCGCACCGATGATTCCCAGCTGTTGGGGATCGAGAATTCCCGCATCGATCATGGGCTTTTTGGCCACCGATAAACTCAATCGGCAGGTATAAAAAAATCCGTATCCCATCACCAACGAGAGGTAGACGCTTCGGCGTTTGCCCTCATAAAGCCTGTTGATTTTCGCCTCATCGGTGAGCTTTGGTTTGTCGGGCCCGGTTGCAAAGTAATTGATGAGAGCTTTGAACATTTTGTTCCCTGTTCTGTTTACGGGTGCATTACACGGCATAGGATTCCGGCATTCGGTGTAAACCACCAAAAAGTTTGTGGATTGAATCTTCTGCCTGGCGAAAGGAGTTGATTCCACAAGGTCGATAGAACCAATGCAATGTTTTACCTGGATTCTGCTGACACCGAACCCGGCCTGTCGAGAGTGGAGAGAGAGGAACAAGGATCACTCCCTGTTCCTCTCCGATCTCGATTAGATGAAATTACCAAATCGTGTACTGCAGCCCAATGGTTCCAAAGATCCCGTATTTTTCCCATTGCTGGGTGCGCGCATAATCCTCGCGGGGATTGCCCAGGAGTTCATGTTCGTCGGTTATTCCGAGTCCGTTCAACTGTCCGATAACGAGTATCTTTTCGGTGATTTTTTGGACGATCGAAATGTCGACAAAAAATTCATGATCGAAATAGACGTCGCGGTACTTGTTCGCTCCAACGCCGGTGAGAATGGCATCGCGATAATTCGCCGCCACCACAATAGACAATCCCAATTGCGAATTGTCATAGATCAACGAGAGATTGCCGATGTGCTTGGGACTGCGTGTCATCACAACTTTTCTGCCATCGACCTCGCCTTCGGATTTGGTATAGGTGTAATTGGCATTGACCGCAAACCATTTGAGCGTCGGATGGAGGGAAGAGAGCCGTTGTTGCGCATTGACTTCGATGCCATAGTATGTGGCCGTGCCATCTCCCATGATCAGTTGTTGAGCTTCATAGGTCTCTGCTATTCCATCCGGTGTGTAATCTCCGTCATCGTTGACAAAATCGTGTTGCTCCATCCAGGTGCGCGATGCGTGCCAGGCCTTGAAATTCTTGTAAAACATGCCCACGCTGAGCAGACCGAGGTTGGTGGTGAAGCGATCGTACATGATGTCGAAATTGTAGGCGGTTCGGGGTTCCAGATCCGGATTGCCATAGCTGATTTTTCCCACAGACGAGTTGCTGTTGGGGGGATCGCTCACATTCATGCGAGGAATCAGATCCACGTAACGCGGTCGCGCCAGACCCGTCGAATAGGCGAGTTTCAAATTGTTGTTGCGGTTGAATTTGTACATCAGATGAACAGAAGGCAGGATGTTGTTATAGCCTCCAGATCCGGTGAGACTGGTTTGACCGATGATATTTGCATAGGGAGAATAGGGCTGAGTGAAATCGGTTTGGGTGTCTTCATAGCGGATGCCCATGACTGTCGACAATTTGGGATTGAACTTGAGCGACGCCATGCCGTAGAGGCTGGTGATGGTTTCCGAAGCATCATAGCTGTTGGTATAATTGGCCAATTCTTTCCAGGGTGTCAGATAGGGCTCGAGTTCTTCGCCATCGTATCGAACATCCTCGAATCCGAATTCACCTTCTCCGATGGTGACCGGTCCGTTATTGAATTTTTTGATTTCATAGCGATTGACATCATAGGCGACTGTTTTTTCCAGCCACTTGGCGCCGATTTTAAAATTGGAAAGCTGGTTCTGAAAAATAAAGGGAATCGTTATGTTCAGCTGACCTGAAAGATCTTGATCTTCCTTGAGGTTGTCGTCATAGCGGATTCGATTCAAAGTCAGTGGATCGAGACCGGTGAATTGGGTGGTGCCATCGGCTTCTTTGATGTCTTCGTTCGACAGACCGTCAAAGGTATTTTTTCTTGCAAAGCGCAGGTAGGTACGATCCGGCATCGCTTCGCTCGCTTTAATCCAGGCCGCCTTGTAGTCGAGCTGCATCCATCCCAGATTGTGTTCGCCGCCAAACATCCCCAGATTGAGCCGCTGGTCTTCCAGCCGGTTGCGCGTTTCGCGGGTCTCGTTTTGACTGGTAATGATATATTCGACTTCCCGGCGAATTTCATCATCCAGGTAGGTGTTGTGATTGAGCGTGAGGTAAATGCGATTGAGCGGGTTGAATTCATAATCGCTGCTCAGGCTCAAACCGTATCGTTGGCGTTTGACATCATAATCGTTCGTATGTTGCCCGAAAATCACCTCATCGTAGATGCCGTCATCATCGGTATAATTGAGTTCCTTGAGTTTCGAGTGGCGATTGGTTTTGTAAAAGGCGCCGTCGACCAGAACGCCCAGTTTTTTGTTGAAAAAACGTTTGCCAAAAACGCCATAGTATTCCTGAATGTCGCGGCCATAGGTTTCAAAATCTGACATCTGATTGTTGAATCCGCCGCTGATGCCGAATACCGCTGTGCCTTCGGCCGGGGCACGCCGTAAACCAAAGTTGACCACGCCGCCGACGGCATCGCCATCCATGTCCGGCGTAATCGCCTTGATCACCTGAATTTCACCCAGCAGGCGGTTGTTGATCAGATCGAGTCCGACACTTCGTACGCCGTTATCCGGATCAGGAGAGGGGATGCGAACACCGTTCAGGGTCAGAGCATTGTATTCCTGGTTCATACCGCGAATCATCACGAATTCACCTTCGCCCTGGTCGCGTGCAACCGAGACAGCCGGAAGACGACGGACGGTTTCAGCTGCGTTTCGATCGGGGAAACGGCCGAAAAACTCTTCCGAAACGACCTGGACAATATTCTCGGCCGTTTTCTGTTTTTGCAACGCTTTGGCCTGTCCTCGGGTCAGTTCCCCGTAAACGATCACCTGTTCGCCCTCGAGAACAGTTTCCTTGAGGGCGAATTCAACACGGGTTTGTTGCCCGGCCAGGACCTTGATTTCCTGAGCTTGATCCTGATAGCCGAGAAAGGAGGTTTTGAGTGTATAGGTTCCCGGAGGAATTTTGGAAATGGTAAACCGTCCATTGGCATCTGTCGAAGCTCCGCGATGGGTCCCTTCAATCAAGACGTTGGCGCCGGGAAGGGGTGTCTTGCCCTCGGCTTCGATGATTTTTCCTGTGATCTGACCGTTGATTTGAGAAAAAACGATTTGGGTGCCGAAGAACAAAAAGAAAGCAAGTAGCAAAAAAATAATCAAGGAGCAATTTTTCGCTTTGACGGTGTTCATGGTCGAGTCCCCTTTCTGATGGCATACGAGTTTGGGTGATTGAACCGTTGGGTTTAGTGGCGTAAAGGATTTTTACTGTTGCGGGGTATCGGAACCAAAAAAATTGCGCAACCTCTTGACGCGTAAACTCTTGACAAAATTGCCTTCAGATCACCTCCTCGATTAGTTGATTGATTGATTGAATCATTTATTCAGTCCTTGATTGCAGCATGGCAAAAAAAATGCCAGAGAACTGGAACCGTGTCGCGGGAGTTCGGGCAGATTAAACCATTGATTATAAATAATTTGTTTTTTCAGTCGACTTTTGCCTGCGTGGCGATTGTTCTGTTGGATTTTGTTGAGCATCCGGCTGGTAGCGGCGAATTCGGTTTGGAGTATGGGGTGGGATAAGAATATTAATAACAGAATCTTGAGCGCAATATGACCTGAGGTAAAGGAACGACAAAACTTGTATTTCCCCCTTTCTTCCCACGCGGTGTGGGAAATAGAGTGGGAATTGAGCCGGTTTCATTCAAAGGAATCATTCACTGAATCGTGCCGCTGCCTCGGCCAAAAAGGAATGGTATTCCTTGGGCAAGTTTTTATAAAGAGAGAGTTTTTTGCCGTTAGCACAATTTCTTTTAATATTTTGTAAATATCCCTGAATACGCAGTCGAATTTGGTCGCTATCTCCATTGTGATCGCTAATAACGGCGATTGCCTGTTCGATGTCCCATCGAGTTTTGCTCAGAGTTTTCAGGCAGATGCCTCGCAAATGATGCGATAGAGTTTTGGACCCCTTTTGGTATCCCAACTCGAATTCACTCGTTGCCATATTGAATTTGTTCGTGCGCATAATTTGCAGCATTCTGCGTTCCTGGAGATTGAAAAAATCATCATAAAACGATTGTTTGGATAGTCCTTCGCCTGCTCTTTTGCTGTTCAGGAGAGGTGCCAGGTCTCTCTTTTCTATATAGTTTTTCCCTTCAATTCGGACATGCTCACAGGCCAATTCGACGATCATTTTCAATTCCCCGATATTGCCTTCCTGGTAGTCATACTCTGTCAGGGTCTGCAGGGCTTGCTCTTTTATTTGCAGGGTTGTTCCGTGCTTGCGGTTGTATTCCCCGATCAAATGCAAGGTGATGGGGGGAATATCCGGTTTTCTCTTCCGCAGGGGTGGAATAATGATTTTATTGATGTTACCGCCCATTCGCCTGAACAGATCTTTTCGAAAAGAGCCCTCTTTGACCTTTTGCTCCAAATCCACATTGCTCACAAAGATCAAGCGGATGTCCGGAGTGATTGCCCGGGTTTTTCCTGCAGCGGGATGAAAGGAGAGGCCGTCCACCACGCGCAGCAGTTTCGCCTGTGTTTCGAGAGGCAGAGCATCGACGTCATCGATAATCAGGGTGCCGCCCGCGCATTCTTCGAGAATCCCTTGTTGACCGTTTTTATCGATTCCCGCCAAGCCGTGGTTTTCTCCGAAACCAAACAATTTGCCCATGACGATCATCGGATCTGCGGCTGAGAATTCGATGGCCTCGAATATGAGCAAGGGTTTTTCACTGCGCGGGCTCAGAGCGTGCATCGCCGACCCCAGGGCGGATTTCCCGACACCGGTCTCGCCAAAGATCCAAACCGGGATGGTCATTTGACTCAGGGGAACAATCTGGCGCAGCACTTTGAGAAAGTAGGGGCTGGTGCCGATGTAAAGATTTTGGCGGATGGCTTTCAACTTGGGATATTCTTTTTCATAGGAATGCAATTTCTCTTCCAGGATGTCGGTTGACTCGATTTCATACTCTTGTTTCCAGTATGAATCCAGATCTTTTTGCGTTCCTTCCAACTTTTGGTTTAAACTCTCGAGTTCTTTGATAGATGTTTTAATCTTGTCTTCCTTAGCCTGCAGTTCTTGCGCCAGGCTTTGTACCCCGGTTGAAAAGGCAGTGATTTCATGCAACGGGCTTTTGATGATGTGAATATTATAATCGCCTTGGGCGATTTTTTGTAAGGATCGGTTGGTTTTGTTGATAAATTTCGAAATCGACTTTGTTATGATAAAAGAGATCGTCACCAAGATCACCGATAGCAACAAGGCGAGCGCAAGGATATAGAGATTGGATTTTTTGACTATGCGATGGATTTTTGCCGAAAAGCGGTCTGTTTTTTCGATCAAATGATCCATGGCTGTTCCCACCACAACGCCTCCCCAAATGCCATGTTTCGCATATTCGCCGGTCGGATAAAGAATCGGTGTGCATGCCCGAGTTCGAACGATCCCCTCCATTTCATTGTAAATACCGGAAGAATGCATGGTATAGGCCACGGTTTCCCCGCGTTGCACACGGCGAACGATATTGCTCATGGGTTCACCGGTCTTGACGTCTCTCAGACGCCAGTCCATGTTCAACAAGTTGATGGGAATCAGCCCCGAGTCGAGTTTCCATTTTGTCGTTTGATCGGATAACGGTTCTACCGGATTCCCGTCCCTGTCCAGGCCGCGAATATCCCAGAGTTTGGGATGCGCGATAATCCAGCCTTCGTCATCGATAAGATAATTGTAATTCCCGCTTTTATATTTCTCGATCAGAGATTCGGTCGAGAACGTTTCCGGATAAACTTGAGCCATTATATGCCGGTGATCCAACGCGATCATATAGAGGCCTTTGAACCGCCCTTTATCATCCCTTGCCTTTTTACAGAACCGAAAAACACCCGTGTAAAGCCGTCCCTGCTCGATTTGTTCCCGTCGGCTGATGCACCAGCCGGTTAGATGTGAAACATAGATTTCCGAAGGATTGATTTTTGTTTTTTCGAAATAATTTTCCGACTTGAACGTCGTGTTGGATGGATCGCTGATGTTGCGCAACTGTTCCGAGGAGACGATGCGGTTGTCGGCAATTTTGATGATTTCCTGACCGACGGCGTCTATATAGGCAATTTCCGCGTAGAGAGGGATGGAGTCATGAAAAGATGGATTTTTTCGGCTATGAGTTTGGGAAAAACGAAGAAACGTCTCGCTGTCCAGGGGAAGCAAGGATAAAGCGTGCAGGTCTTGTTCGCAGCTGAATAAAAAATCGGTAATTTTTTCTGAAATACATTGTGCTTCGAGAATGGAAACGTGGGCAGTCTGTTGTTCGACTATTTTTTCTCCAGTTTCCTTGGAAAGTGTTTTGATTTCATCCAGTTTTTGAATGGACTGGAGTATAATGATGACGATTGGCAAAATTGAAAAAACAATCAGGAAAAAAAGCAGAGCCTGAAAGATTTTCACGCTGGGTCGAAAGTTTCTTTTTATGGGCATCGGTCTGTTTTCAATCCATTCGAAAAGAGTTCGCTGAAATTCCACGTCGAGGCACTCGCGAATTCATATCAGTTTTTCAGGGGGTGTGCATTTTTTCTGACCCGACTTCCGATTGATAGACCCGAACATAGTCAAAAACCGCTGCCGAGGGCAGGGCCGAATCGTCAACGCGCTCCGTGTCCCCCAGATGCGAGGCGATAGAGGTCAGCCAGATATGGTGTTCGCTCTGCGGACTGATGGCATAGGCTTCTGTGAGCACTCGAATGCCGTCGAAAAAGAAATGCAGACTGTCCTCTGTCACCTTGCAGCCATAAACATGAAAGCCATCGGCCAAAACCGGCGCTAAAACACGCCCGAGTTCCCGGCCGATATGGGTTTCTCTCCACTGGTGGAGGTTGATGGAATAGGCGTCCGGTGTAATCGAATCGTGCTCACAGATATCGATCTCATGTGTCGCTGCGGATGGTGTGGTGCCGCCGGAACCATTGTGCTTCATAAGCCAGAAGGAGGTGTGCCAGCCAGCGCCCGAAGGAACAGTGAACCGCGCTTCGAAATAACCGTGACGAAAAGCCGCTTTACTGATCACGCCGGCTCCGCTGTATGCCTTGTCGGCAACAGCTTCTTTTTTCAGGTGCAGGTGTAAAAAGCCGTCGGCCACCTCGACATTTTCCGGACGCTGTACGCTCCAGTGCTTGTTGTCGCTGCGGTAAACCCAGGCGCAAGAGTCCAATGCCGTACCGTCAAACTCTTCCGCCCAGATGAGAGTATATCCCGCCAGCGGATCGCCACAGGCGGAAAAGGTGAACAGGAGACTGGTCAGAAAAACAGCCGAAAAGCCGGTGAATTGCATCTGAAATCTCATGATTCTCCCTTGTTGAGGTTGATGAGGGGTTGTGAAAAAAAAAGATCTCTGGCATAACGGAAACGGCAGAGCAGACTCCATTGGCGATCGATTGAATCGCTAAAATGAAAACATTTTTTTTGAAAAATGAAACACTTTTCGCTGCGAAAAATTTGCATGGGGTTCTGCACAGACGACCAGATTTTTGGAGGTTGGGCAAAGGCGCGAAACAGAGCTCTTAATCTTTGCTTTTTTCTAGTTTTTTTCTTATTCTATCCTCGATCATTCATGAACCCAGCTCCTCAGAAACGACGCGAAAAGAACAGGTGAAAAAGCAAAAGCTGAACCAAACACAGGGTTTCCCTTCCACTCGCTATTCCTGGTCTTTTTCGGGCATATCGTCAGAGAAGAGATTGGCTCAAGATGACCCCAACCCGGTATAGGGGCGATCCCCCGCCCCCTCGGAATGCCTGACCCAACCCGACAGGGAACCCTGTACGGTACAATCCGCCGAACCCGCACGAGGGTGGCCCACTTTGTTTTGCGATGATCAATTCCTGACCCGGATTCGGTTTTGCGCAGGGAATCCGGGATAAACCACAAAACAGGTGAGAAAAATCACCAGAGCACACAGAGAACGCGGAGTAAAAGTTGTGAAAGAATTTTGCATCGGACAGCGTTGGGTCAGCGAAATGGAGCCGGAGCTCGGTTTGGGATTGATCACAGATGTGAGCGGCCGTACGGTTCGGATTCGCTTTCCGGCCAGCGAAACCGAACGCCAGTACGCCATTTTGTCGGCACCACTTAAGCGAGTCGAATACAGCCCCGGCGACACGATTCGTGATCGTTCGGGTGCAGAGTTGCGGATCGAGGCGGTAGAGGAATCGAAAGGCTTGCGCGTCTATGTGAACGGGAACCGCCGTTTGCTCGAATCTGAACTCAGCGATGCTCTCAGTTTCACCTCGCCTCGCGACCGCCTGTTAGGTGGATTCAGCGACAGCGGACGGGCCTTCCAGCTGCGGTTGGGCGCCCGACGGCTCATCAGTGATTATCTGCAATCCGCCGCCGCCGGGTTTATCGGCGGCCGAGTGGAACTGATCCCTCATCAGCTTTCGGTTGCCCACGAGACGGCGATGCGACGACCGCCTCGTGTTTTGCTTTCGGATGAAGTCGGCCTTGGCAAGACTATCGAGGCCTGTCTCGTTCTTCACCGTCTGTTGCTCGGCGGTCATGTCGAACGGGTTCTTATTTTGGTGCCGGAATCACTGGTCCACCAGTGGTTCATCGAGCTGGTGCGCCGGTTCAATCTGCTGTTTCGGATCGTCGATGCCCAATTTGCTGAAGCCTTTTTCGAGGGCGATCCCGACGGCAATCTTTTCCTTCTGGATCAAATGGCGATCTGCAGCATCGACTATCTCAGCCGCGACGCTGATGCGTCGCGGCAGGCGATTAAAGCCGGCTGGGATCTGGTGATCATCGATGAAGCGCACCATCTCACCGAAGAGAGTCGCGCTTACCACTTGGCTGAATCCATCAGTCGATGCTCGCGGGGATTGTTGCTGCTTACCGCCACACCGGAACAGCTCGGCCGGGAGAGCCATTTCGCCCGACTGCGCTTGCTGGATCCTGCGCGTTATTATGATTATCGAAAATTCGAGCAAGAAGCGGAACGCTATCACCGTGTTGCCGAAATCGCCAATCTTTTGCTGGAAAAGCGGCCGCTCGATGCAGAGTCCCTTGGACTGTTGGATCAATGGTTGCCCGAGATGGATCACCGGTCCATCGGTTTGGAAAAAGATTGGAATACCCGCATCATTCAGGAGCTGCTTGATCGTCACGGATTGGGCAGGGTGCTCTTTCGCAACACTCGGGCTGCCGTCTCCGGATTTCCGCCGCGTGAGGTGACGATTATCCCGCTGGACAGCGATGCAGCCTTGTGCCGGCAGGCGGAACGCGAATGGCAGATGGACGATGATCTCGATACGCCACCGCTGGATTATCGCCAAGATCCGCGCCTGTTGTGGTTGGTAGAGTATCTGCGCCGACATCGGCGCGAAAAAGTGGTGCTGATCTGCCGGCGCAGCGCACAGGCCTTTGCCATCCAATCGGCTTTACAGCACCATAGCCGTGTGCCCAGCTGCCTGTTTCATGAAGAAATGACTTT
>JAFGJN010000122.1 GCA_016929055.1 Candidatus Zhuqueibacterota bacterium | reverse complement strand
TACCCGTCGCTCTTTTTGCCGGGTCATCGATCGCGAGTCAATCCATTCAAGACTCGGATCTCCAGATACAAACCGGTCGCGCCCTGTTCTATGCAAGTGTTCGAAGCGAAAAAGACCTGACGCAAGCGATTGATCTTTTTAACAGCCTGGTCAAGCAGGACAGCGCCCGCCGCGGTGTGGCGTTGACTTATATCGGTTCCTTGACCGCTCTTAAAGCCAAATATACACCCTGGCCTCACAAAAAATTTCGATACGCCAAACAGGGGTTGGCGATAATGGAGGATGGATTGCGTGAGAGCGCCGATAATATCGAAGCGCTTTTTATACACGGCTCGACCTGCCATTACCTGCCTTTTTTCTTCAACCGCGGCGACGACGCCCAACGTTCTTTTAAGCGAATCATTGAGCTTTTGCCGGCCCACTATCATCACTATGAGCCGGAATTGATTCTAAATATGATCGATTTTTTGCACAAAGAAATCCAACTCTCAGAATCTGAACAAAAACAATTGACAGCGATCAAAAACCGAATCACTGAACCGATCGCATCATCCATTCCACTGGAATAGGAAAGCTCCCGATATCTGACGGAAAAAAGGACGGTTTTTTTATGGCTGCGGAATATGTTTTGTTCAATCTCGCCGTCATCGCGGGACCGCTGGCTTTGAGTTTTGATCGACAGGTGCGCTATTACCGCCGATGGGGTATGGCTCTTTTATCGGCCGCTCTCGTAGCACCCGGTTACCTTTTTTGGGATGCAGCGGTAACAGGCAAGCACTGGAATTTCAATCCAGACTATACGCTGGACCTCAAATTAGGAGGACTGCCCATCGGCGAGTGGCTGTTTTTCTTCACAGTCCCGTTTTCTTGCTTGTTTATCTGGGAAATCCTCAAGGTCAAAAATATCGCACCCTCGACAAAAATTCGATCCATACCAAACATTTTGCTGCTGATACCCATTCCACCAGCAATCGCGTTGTTTGTCGAGGGAAAGGAATACACAGGGCTCGTGCTGCTTGCTTTGGTGGCCGGAATCGCCCTGGACAAATTATTTGCCACTCAACTGTTGGGGAAAAAACGGCTGCTGGTTTTTCTGGGAATCTATTGGGCAATTCTCCTTCTGTGCAATGGATACCTGACTGCGCGGCCAGTGGTTCTTTACAACCCCGCCGTCCAACTCGATTGGCGAGTGTTGACCATTCCAATCGAGGATTTTATTTACGGTACCGGCCATATGCTGTTTGTAATGGTTGTCTATGAAAAATTGACCGCCCGATACCAATGCGACGAAAAACAGATCTGAGGCGATTCCGTAAAGCCCAGGAGGATATCTATGACGGCCAAAAAAGTTGCGGTAATCGGCGGAGGGCTGGCCGGGCTGAGCGGCGCCATCCACTTGCAAAAAAATGGTTTTGATGTTGATATCTATGAACAAAACGACCAGCTGGGCGGCAAAACCGGCGAATATCGCTGGAACGGATTCCGCTGGGATACTGGCCCGTCTCTCATCACTTTGCCGTTTGTAATCGAAGAGCTCTTTGAAACAGCTGGCGAAAAACGGGAAAAAGCTTTACCCTGGATTGCCGTCGACCCCCTTTGCCGTTATTTCTGGACGGAAGGCGCCCGACTGGATGCAGCCGCCAACTTTTCACGGCTGCAGAACGAAATAGAGTCCTTCTCTCCGGGCCAGGGAGATGCCACGAATCGCTTTCTCGCCTACAGCAAACGAATCTGGGACATTACCGCCGATCTCTTTTTGACCGCCCCCATACACGAATTGAAAACCTGGCTCAACTTGAAAACGCTGCGCAGGCTCTTTCTCCTGCATCAGATCGATCCTCTGCACACGGTTGATCAAGGTGTGCGGCGATTCTTCAAGGATCCACGCCTGATTCAGCTTTTCGATCGCTACGCTACCTACAACGGCTCTGACCCGTTTCAAGCGCCGGCTACATTGAACATCATCCCGTATGTCGAATGCGTCCTCGGGGGGTATTATCTGCACGGTGGCATCTACCGCCTGGTTGAGGAATTACAGCGCCTGGCAGATAATCTGGGCGTGCGAATCCATACCCGACATAAAGTGGACAAGATTCATCATCAGAATGGTGTGGTGACCGGTATTCAAGTGGACGATCACCGCCTGCCGGTCGATGCCGTACTCTGCAATGCCGATGTGGTGCAGTCGTTTCGCTCCCTGATCGACGGGTTTCCGGCTGAACAGAAAAAACTCGAGCGCCTGGAACCCTCGCTCTCTGGCATTGTTTTTCTATGGGCCGTAAATCGTAAACATGAGGGATTGGCGCATCACAATATCTTTTTCTCCAACGATTATCGGCGCGAATTTGTCCAGATCTTTGCTGAAAATCGTGTTCCCGACGATCCAACGGTCTATGTTGCCATAACCAGCAAGACTGATCCGATGGATGCGCCACCCGGACAAGAAAATTGGTTTGTATTGGTCAATGCTCCCTATCTTCAAAACCAGGAGCCGCAAAAAGAAACGCTGACGACAGTGCGCCAGAATGTTTTAAATCGCCTTTTACAAAACGGTTTCGACGCCCGTAAACAAATCGTACATGAGCATGTCATCAGCCCGCAAGATTTTTTTCTGCGTTACGGCAGCAACCGTGGCAGTATCTATGGCATCTCGTCCAACAGCCGCAAAACAGCTTTTCAACGTCCGGCCAATCGCAGCCGGCGTATCCGCGGGCTCTATTTTGCCGGGGGTTCGGTACATCCAGGGGGCGGTATCCCCTTGGTGCTGCTCTCGGGAAAACTGGCGGCCGGGCTCATCGTTCGCTACCAGGGGGATTGACACGCCCAAAGATTGGTGAAATATTCACCTGTCTTGTAATTTTTGGGGAAAAAACAAAATAACAGGATTTGCTCTCTATCGAGAATATCCGTTCAGGAAGGAAAAAAATGAAAAAAGCGGTCGTGATCGGTTCAGGATTCGGAGGCTTGAGCGTTGCAATCCGGTTGCAGTCCCGGGGTTTTGACGTCACTTTGTTGGAAAAGCACCACCAGGTGGGCGGCCATGCTTCACAGCTTACCGATTCAGGTTATACCTTTGATATGGGTCCATCCCTGATCACCGCTCCGTCGATCATCCAGCGCCTATTCGACCGAGCTGGACGGCAATTGCACGAGGTTGTCGATCTGGTGCGGTTGGAACCCGGCTACCGCATCTATTTTCACGATCAGAGCTATATCGATTACTCTTCCGATCCCGATCAGATGAAAGAACAGATGGCTCGCTTTAACCGCCGGGATGCGGACAATTATGACAAATACATGCAAGTATCACGCAGGCTTTATGAAGCGGTAATCCAAAAAGGACTGGGCTCCAAACCCTTTATGGATCTTAAAACCATGGCCGCTTTTGTTCCACAAGCGATCCGGTTGCGGGCTTTGCTGCCGGCCTCGACCTTTGCTGCGCTCTATTTTCGCGATCCCCGGCACCGTTTTACTTTTTCTTTTCATCCGCTCTTTATTGGCGGGAATCCTTTTCGGGCACCCGCCGTTTATCAGATGATACCCTACCTCGAACGCAAGGAAGGCATTTGGTACAGCATCGGCGGAATGCACAGCCTGGTGCACGCCTTTGCCGAGGCGTTTACAGCGCTCGGAGGAAAAATTCTGACCCAAGCCGAAGCCCGGGAAATTGTCATAAAAAATGGGCGTGCAATCGGCGTCAAGGTAGCCGATCAAGTGTTGCCTGCTGACGTGGTGATATCAGATGCCGATTTTGTCCACACCTATCGCGACTTGATTCGCCCGGAACATCGAAAAAAATGGAACAATCGCCGGCTCGAGCGGCTGCATTATTCCATGAGCGCAGTTCTGCTCTATATCGGATCGAAAAAACAGTATCCCGAGCTGCTGCATCATACTCTGATCCTGTCCAAGCGCTACAAGGAACTCATCACCGATATTTTCGACCGCCGGATTCTGCCTCTTGATTTCAGCATGTATTTGCACGCGCCCACTCGCACCGATCCCTCCATGGCGCCCCAAGACAAAGAAAGTCTCTATGTATTGATCCCGGTCGCCAATCTCGCGGCAAATACCGACTGGCAACAAGAAAAAGACCGCTTTGCCGAACGTGTCCTTAACCATCTCGAACAGAATTTTGGACTCGCCGACCTCAAACAAAACATCGAGGTGCTCCACATCTTTACACCCCAGGACTTTCAATCTAAAACCAATGCCCATCTTGGCAGCGCCTGGGGAGTAGAACCCCGCTTGACCCAAACCGCATTCCTTCGACCGCACAACCGCAGCGAAGACGTACAGGGACTTTATATCGTCGGCGCCAGCACCCATCCCGGCGCCGGTTTGCCGGGCGTGATGCTGACCGCTGAAACAACCGAAAACGTCATTCTCTCCGATTTCAAGATCGATGCCACCCAGTCGGGACAAAAGGGATGAAAAACCTGCTAAACAATCCCGTCGACCGCGCATCCTATGAATACGCGAGACAAGTGGCAGCGCATTACGCCAAAAGCTTCTATTTCTCCGCCCGTTTTCTGCCGAAACCAAAACGCCTCGCCGTTTTTGCCCTCTATGGATATTGCCGGTACGTGGACAATCTCATCGACAAACCGCGTAACCGCAACAGCGATGAATTGGTGCGCGAGCTCGACTATTTGACTGAAGAAATACATATCGCTTACCGTACCGGAGAATCGGAACATCCGGTCATCAGTCCTTTTATTCATGTCGCCAAACGGACAGGCATTCCCGAAATCTATCCGCTCGATCTGCTGCGCGGCGTCAAAATGGATGTCGAAATCAATCGCTATCAAACTTTTGACGATCTCTATCTTTTTTGTTATCGCGTCGCCGGAGTCGTCGGCTTGATGATGACACATATCCTGGGCTATCGGGACGACAATGCTTTCATCTATGCGGAAAAACTCGGTATCGCCATGCAGCTGACAAACATCCTCCGCGATATCCACGAAGATGAAAAAATGGGCCGCATCTATTTGCCGCAGGACGAGTTGTTACAATTCGGACTCTGTGATCAAGATGTTTCGCAAAAACGCATTTCCGAATCTTTTGTAGAGATGATGAAATTTCAGGTTTCCCGGGCCAGGAGCTACTATGACCAGGCCCAAGTGGGTATTCCGATGCTGCAGACCGATTCCCGGTTCGCTATCTATGCGGCGAGCCGCATTTACCGCGGCATCCTTGACAAAATCGCCCAACAAAATTACAATCCCTTTCTTGGACGCGCTTTTGTGCCGCAGTCAAAAAAGATGGCCATTCTCTTTCAGGAATTGACTCGTACCCGTCTGCAGCTGATGACGGAAAAATTGAACGGAAATCACCTGGGAAAACCCCGTGATTGAGGCGCGATCGAGCAAATGGGCGGATGCCCTTTTCTGGTTCTATCTTCACCGGCTGCTGCAGCGCCACTTTTACGCCGTTTGGCTGATTCAAACAGAGCTCGATCTGCACGACGATCTGCCGGTCGTGTTGCTGCCCAATCACCACACCTGGTGGGACGGTTTTTTCGTCTATCTGCTAAACCGTGCCGTCATTCAGCGCCCCCTTTACCTCATGATGCTGGAAGAACAGTTGCGCAAAAACCCCTTCTTTGCACGCGTCGGGGCTTATTCCATCGATCCCCATACACCAGGCGGCATTCGCCGTTCCATCGATTATACTTTGTCGCTCCTGGAGTTCAATCCGCTCATCTGCCTCTTTCCTCAAGGAGAATTGACACCCTCTGTGCAGAGCGAGATCCAGTACCGTCCGGGAATCGGTGCCCTGACGCGGCGCAGCGATAAACCGCTGCAAGTGGTGCAATTGGCCCTACGCACCCTGTTTCTCGAGCAGCAGCGCCCAGAGATTTTCATGCTTATGGGAGCACCGATCCAGGTAGAGTCTGGACAGCAACCCGATCTGGTGCAGCTGCAGCAAAAACATCGGGAATTGCTCGATGGTCTGGACCGGTCGATTGCCGAAAACGAACCCAAACGCCTGCTGCTTCAGGGACGCCGATCGATAAACGATCGGCACCGCCGCCGAATGGCTGAGGAGGGAATAGCGTGACTCTGCTATCGGTCATAATCCTGGCGATGCTGTTGGTAAATCTGATCATTGCCCTTTTCAATGCACTGACCGCACCGCTGGTTAAAAACGGTCCGAAACCGGCTGGCTTTCCCCTCGTTTCGATCCTGATACCGGCACGCAACGAAGAGCAGAACATCGCCACCTGTCTGGGCGCGCTGCAAAAACAAACCTACCCTTCATTGCAGATCACCGTACTCGACGACCAGTCCCGGGACCAAACCAGCGAAATCGTACGGGACTTTAGTGCCAGCGATAAACGCATTAGGCTGATTTCCGGCCGACCCTTACCGCCTGGCTGGACGGGCAAAAACTGGGCGTGCCATCAGTTGAGCGAGCAAAGCGACGGCGAAATTCTGCTCTTTACCGACGCCGACAATTGGACGGCACCCGATGCGGTGAGCAAAACCGTGGGGTGGATGCAACGCCTGGATCTGGCTCTCTTTTCCTGTTTCCCGCAACAAATCACCTGCACCCTGGGCGAGAAACTCGTGGTGCCCCTATTCGACCTCTTTGTCTATACCTTTTTACCGCTGCGACTGACCTATAAAAGCGCATTTTCTTCCCTGGCCGCGGCCAATGGACAATGGATCGCGTTTAACCGCAAGGCGTATCGCGCCATTGGCGGCCATAGCCGCCTTCGCAATCGGGTCGTCGAAGATGTAGAATTCAGCCGCCTGGCCAAACGCCTCGGGATGAAAATCATCACCGCCTCGGGCCGGGATGCCGTCTACGGACGAATGTACCACTCCTGGTCGCAAGTCTGGCAGGGCTTTTCCAAAAATGCTTTTGGGTTGATGGGATTTCAAACCGCTCCTTTTATCGCTTTTTTATTTCTATTGTTCGCAATGTATGTGGCTCCCTATATTGGATTGATACTGGACCCGGCGAATCCGTTTTTCATCGCTGCTGTCGCTCTTAATGTCTTGATCCGTCTGATCGCGGCGATCAAATTCAAACAGCCTTTCTTTACCAGCGTGCTCCTTCATCCCATCGCCGTACTCGCAACGCTCGCGATCGGCGTTCATTCGCTGATCCGCCACCGAAAAGGCGGAATCGAATGGAAGGGACGCTCGGTTATCCTGCAATAAAATGAGAAAGCCCATGCACAATCGCCATATCAAAATCGCGCTGCTCTATTTCATCTTGCTGGCCGGTGGTATTTGGCATCTGCTCGGGTGGTTCCAGCATTTGATGGCCGTCTCAGCCGGGCCGCTGCTCATTGTCCTCAATCTTTGGCTGATCGCCGAAGGATTGGTCGTTCAGCCGACGGAAAACCGGCGCGCGTTTTTGCTCTGGTCCGCATTCGTCGCACTTGCCGGATTCGCTGCCGAGTGGTTGGGCATGACCAGCGGCAAAATTTTTGGCATCTATCACTACAGCCCGATTCTGCAACCCCAAATCGCCGGCGTTCCTCTGGCTATCGGCTTTGCCTGGATCGGCATCGCCCTCGCTTCGACGGCTGTCACTCAAACGATCGGCTACAAACCGACAAAGATCGCTCAATCTCTTGTTGCTCTGCAGGCAGCCCTTTTGATGGTGGCTTTTGATCTGCTCATGGAGCCGGCGGCCGTGCATTTGGGTTATTGGTCTTGGCAGGGAGATTTTGTGCCGCTGCAAAACTATATCGCCTGGGGCGTGCTGGGATGGGGATTCCTCCTGATCGCACCTCGATCACTTTATGAAAACAAAACTCCGCGTCTTTGGCTACACGCCTAT
>JAFGJN010000121.1 GCA_016929055.1 Candidatus Zhuqueibacterota bacterium | reverse complement strand
GAACTGATCGCAACGACGCCGATTCCCCATCCCCGCGCTCGGCTTTTAGCTGAAGGACAGATACCCTTTGAAGCGGTGTTGGCGGCTGCTGATGTGGTGATTGCAAAACCGGGATATGGCATCGTCTCCGATGTTCTGGCCAATCGAACACCCATCCTCTATATCCCGCGTCGAGACTTTAGCGAAGATCCGATTTTGTGCCGTGCCCTGGACGAACAGGCGGTGAGCGCAAGAATGAACCATAAAGAGTTTATGGAGGGGCAGTGGCGCCGCGCGCTGAAAAAACTGGAGGAACGCGACCAGCGATGGACGCCTCTCGATCTGCAGGGCGCGGAACAAATCGCGGATAGGGTCATCGAAAAGCTGGGAAATCAGCGCCGATCGTCGGCAGAAGATATTCCATAGCGCTCTATCTTTTCTCGCAGCGTTTTACGGGCGATGCCCAATAGCCGGGCGGCTGCGCTTTTGTTGTATCCGGTCTCGGCTAAAACCTGTTCGATATGTTCTTTTTCGATCTCTTCCAAACGCTTTTTGGGGGATGGATTCTGAAGTGGCTGTATCTGATTTGTCGACCGTGACGGCATAGACTGCAATGTAATTCGGTCCGCGGTTTCGAGGATCACCGCGCGCTCGATGAGATTTTTTAGTTCGCGCACGTTGCCGGGAAAATCATAGTGGCACAGCCATTCCATGGCTGCCGGATCGATTCCCGAAAAGTTTTTGTTAAAAATTTGGCAATAGTGCTGAAAAAAACAATGGGCCAACAGTTCGATGTCTTGCCGACGTTCCCGCAACGCAGGCATTTCGATTTGAACCACATTGATGCGATAAAACAAATCCTCGCGAAAGTCGCCTTTGGCTATTTCCTGCATCAATCTTTTATTGGTCGCCGCAATTAATCTGACGTCTACTGTCAGGGTTTGATGTCCGCCAATGCGTTGCACCGATCCGTCCTGCAACACTCGCAGCAATTTGGCCTGGCTGGAAAGGCTCATGTCACCGATTTCATCGAGAAACAGGGTCGAGAGGTGAGCATATTCGAATCTGCCCTTTTTCTGCGTCGCCGCCCCCGTAAAGGCACCTTTTTCATGGCCAAACAATTCGCTTTCAACCAGATTTTCCGGCAGTGCAGCGCAATTCATGGCAACCAGCGGGCGATCGTGGCGACGGCTCTTGCGGTGAATCGCCCGGGCAACCAATTCCTTGCCTGTGCCACTCTCTCCGGTGATCAAAACCGGAACGTCCTCCCCAGCCACTCGATCGATCAATTCAATAACCCGGTGAATCGCTTCGGATTCTCCGAGTATCTCGGAATATTGAGCCCGTCGAATTAGCGAAAAGCCGTCTGTAAAGACTCCGCCCGAGGGTGCGGCGCGTTTGCCCTGGCGAATCAATCGCTCAGCATTGAGAGCGATCAGATTGTTCAGCGTGCGCAGCAAATCGATCTCTTGGATCGTATAGTCGGTTCCGTCGGCTTTTTTGCTCAAAAGCAGAACCGCCAGATGATGATCATCCAGATACAAGGGAATGCGGAATTCGATGCAACTGTGCTCCTCGACATCGGAATCCTGATAGAGATAAAATCGGTCAGAACGATTGGGGTCAGGTCCGAGTATTTCCCAACCGGCATCCAGCAGAGCCGCAACCGATTGGGTCACCTGCAGACGCGGTTGCAGTTTTCGCGTGAGAGGAATACCGCGATGCACTTCCGAGATCAACGTCTGTCGGCGGATATCGAAGAGCATGAAATAAACGTCCGTCGGTCTCAACAATTCCTGGACAATACGGACGACCAGATCAGTAAGACCGGTCAATGTGGTTTCGCGCATCAGGCGGTCGCTGATTTGCGCCAGTTGCGACAGTAAAGAGGTGTCGGTTTCTTTGGTCATGTGCCGCACCCGATTTTTCCCCGATGTTCACCTGAAAAAACATGCCGGATCAGACACCCTCGTCCACCCGGGTACCGATCACCAATTTTTTAAACCCCGCCGACCGAGCGGTGTCCATGATCCGCACCACCAATCCATGTTCAGTCGCCCGATCCGCCTTGAGCACAAGGGTTTTATCCTCAGCCTGAGGATAGGCGTCTACAAGTGCTGCCTCCAGGCTGTCGAGCGGCACCGGCACGGTATTGAGAAAAACCTGCCCATCCTGAGCAATATAAATCGCCATCTTTTCCACCCGCGCCGTTTCCCCGGTCTTGGTTTGCGGTAACTCGAGTTTCATGCCCGGCTGTTCGACAAAACTGGAGGTGACCATAAAAAATATAAGCAGGATAAACATCACATCGATCAAAGACGTGATATTGATACCGATTGTTTTCTTTTTTTTGAGCAACAATTGCACGGTTCACCTGCTTTCCGGCCGGGATGCAACAGAGAGAGCGCGGATGCGCTGAAGCATTGCGTTCGAATGTTTTTCGATATCCAGGATTAAATCCTCAGCCCGATGGGTGTAGTAATGGTAGGCGACCAGGATAGGTATGCCGATCACCAACCCGGTGGCTGTCGTGATCAAGGCTTCAGAGATACCGCCGGCCAAAAGGCTTGCCTGACCGGTTCCCTGTGCCGAAATAACCGTAAATACTTTGATCATACCAATCACCGTGCCCAACAGACCCAGCAAGGGTGCAATGCCGGCGACGGTTTCCAGAATGCCGAGACCTCGCTCCAGGTTTCGCACTTCTTGCCGGCCCTGATCCGCGATCAGCTCCTTGATCTCTTCCTTGTCGAGATCCCGATTTTGCAGTCCCACCAGAATGATATTGGCAAACGGCCCCGGTTGTTTTTTGCACAAACTTTTTGCCAGCTGGATGTCTTGTTCGCTGTCAATCATATGGATCAGCCGAACAAGCTCGGGATGCAGAATGCGACGACGGCGAAGAGTCAAGGCCTTTTCCAGAACAATGGCCAGTCCGAGTATCGAACAGAGTAAAAGCGGGATCATCACCGCTCCGCCACGGGTCAAAAAAGCTAGGGTTTCCATATTCCTGCCAGGTCTTGTAATCAGGATATGAGGTATCTCTCAATTCGGTGAATACCTCTCGGTTTAAGGTACGATGGAATAAACAAAAGTCCAAGTCAGTTCGAGAAAAGATTCCGGAAAAGAGTCGGGCAATTTATTGAACGGATGCGATGCTTTGACGGCATTGACGCTGGTCTCCATCAGAGCCGGGTGTCCTTTGAAGGACAAGACCTCGAGCCCTTGCATGGCACCGTCCGGATAGACGCGAAAACGCAACACGGTCTCACCGCTGATCATAGCCAATTGAGTAAACGCCGGAGGAGGGTAGACATTTCGCCGGATTTTGCGCTTCATGGCCAGCAGATAAGGGGCAAAATCCCAGGCATAGGTGTTCAGCGTCACATCGCCCAGGGCTTCGGCAGAAAAGCGCTGTTGATTCCAATCCGCATCATCGCTATAATCGCGGGACGGACGCGCATTGTCGGTTGATCGGTTGCGCAGCATGGAAACATGGAAGGGTTTGACGGTCTGTTGTGGTGCCGGTCGCTCGCTTGCCGAAATGGCATCCTCTATGCGCTCAGGCGGTCTATTATCGTCGTTCGATGCATCTGCTGCACTTTGCGATGTTTCCGGCGATCCGCCGCCGGAAAAGATGCGAAAATCGCTTTGCCCCTGGGAAAAGGGCATGTCGGGGGACAAATCTTCGCGTTGCACCCTATCGCGTGCCAGGGCGTTTTTGTCAGAAACAAATCGACTCTCCTGCGGCGGTTGATCGGTAGCGGCGTCGTTAGGTGTTTCCACCAGTTCAAAAACGATCGGTTCGTCGAGATTCTGCTCCGCTGTCGGTTGCGTTTCAGCCGGTATCAACAACGACCAGGTGCTCAGAGGGCGATAGATCATTAACAACAAAAGATGCAGAACCAAAGAAATCAGCAAAGCCAGAATCAGCGAACGTTTGCTGCCAGTCTCCGGTGCGAAAACCGGTAAAACTCCCATTCTTTCGACATCCGTGCTTTTGCGAATTTTTTCTGCGCCATTAGCCGGATTCACTCTTGATCTCCTAAAACCAGCACCATCAAATCGTTCGCTGCTTGCACCGGTCCGGGAAAAACCCGACGGCACTGCGAAACCGCCAAAGCCGGATCGAGATTTGGATAAAAATGGCTGAGCAACAGGCGTCGACAATTCGCTTCCCGAGCGATACGCCCGGCCAGCGACGGCGTGAGATGCTCGTCCATCATCCGGTCATCCGGAAATGAACACTCGAGGATGCCACAATCTGCTTTGGAAAAAAGTGAGACCACTTGCGGACAATAACCGGTATCGCCGGAATAGGCGAGGATAAAGGAATCAAAAATCAGTCGATATCCATAACTGACCGATTTGTGTCTCATCGGCAGAGCTACGATTCGACAGCTTTCCAGTTCGATCTCTTGCGCTATCTCTTTCACCTCAACGGAAAAATCACTTCGCTGCAAAACCCAATCACCGTAAAGCGTGTCTTGTGCCTGCAAATAGGCTAATAATCCGGGAGGACCATAAATCGATAAAGGCGCTTGTCGATGAAAATCGGGTGTGAATCGCAACGCCATGATCAAAGGAACCAGATCAGCAACATGATCGGGATGCAGATGGCTAATCAGCACAGAATCGATGCTGCGATAATCCAGTCCCGATTCGGCCAAACGGCGGAGCGCTCCGAACCCCACGTCCAAAAGCATCATTTGATCGCCAAAACGCAGGGAATAGGCGGAACACGAGCGTTCGCGGACCACAGCACAGGTACCTGAACCCAATACAGTCAATTCGATACGCATAGGTCAACGGGTCTCTTTATCGATCCAGGCCAGATAATCGGACGAACCCGCTGAAATGGGGAATGCGATGATTTCCGGCACCTCATAAGAATGACGGTCGCTAATCCATTCGAACAACGCGTGTAAATGCTCCTTGCGGGTTTTGACCAGAACCAGCATTTCCTCATTGCGCTCAACAGCTCCCTGCCAGCGATAGATAGAAGTGATCGAGGGTATCAATTGGGCACAGGCGGCCAACCGTGCCTGGACGACCGATTCGGCTAGAGTTTCGGCCTCTTTTCGAGTTGAACAGCTGGTCTGTACCAATAAATATTTTTCCATATAAACCTTTCGTGAATAAACGCGACCCCATCGCTGGATGTTCCCGGAGCCTTGTCTTATTTGACCGATCAAATCAAAAGATTCCCCAAAATCTCGATAACCAGGATCGATCAAAAGGATCAGGAATTCAGCCAGCCCTGGCTGCGGTACCACTCGAGGGTCGTTCGGAAACCATCGAGTAGAGAGGTCAGAGGCTTGAATTGTAATTCAGCTTGAGCCCGCTCGTAGGAACATAGCCAGTTGGGTTGTTTCATTTCCCGCACTTTATCGCGATTCAGCAATGCCGGTCTGTTTTTTGCTCGCGAGTAGAGCAAATTGATAAATGAAATCATATCCAGCAGCCAAAAGGGCACCGACACTTTGATCGGCTTTTTTTTCAGGATTTCCGCCACCAGATCACCGATACGCCTCCAATCCCACTCTCCATCACCCGTCATATAGTAGACACGTCCGTCCGACACCCGCGAATGAGAGGCCAAAAAGATGCCGCGTACCAGATCCTGCACATGGATCATGCTTATTTTTTGCCGTCCGTCTCCCAGAAACGGTAAAAGCCCTCGATTGACATTGATAAAATACTGCAAAATATCGCGGTCGCGCGGGCCATAAACCGAAGACGGCCGCACAACACATGCCGGGCGATGGCAACTGTATTCCAAAACATATCGCTCCGCTTCGAGTTTGGATCGTCCGTATTCGGAAATCGGCCGGGAAGGATCCGCTTCGGTAATGGGTCGACCATCTGGACTCGGACCGCCAGCCGCTTGGCTGGAGACGAAAACGAATTTCTGGTGTTCGGGACCGTGCTGTTTACAAACCGAGAGCAGATTTTTTGTCGCTTCGACATTGCCGCTGTGATAGCCCCGGGTATTTTTCGCTTTGGTCACCCCAGCCAGATGAAAAACACGATCGCTTGCAGCGATAGTTTTTGCCAGCGACGATGGATTGCCCAGATCGGCATAAACCAGCCTGATCGGAAGATTTTCGATCCAGCGCAAATCGCTGGTACGTCGCACCAGACTGGTCACCTCAAACGATTGTTCCAACAGGTATTCAACCAACGCGCTTCCGATGAAACCATTGCTGCCCGTCACCAGAGCCCTCATGCTCGCATCTTTCCTTTCGTTGTGTGCATCGATCGTTTTTCAAATTCGTCTGTTGGTTCTACAAGGGCCGATTTTGATGGTGTCACTTGTAGGGAAACCCGTGAGAAAATACAAAAGACAAGCGAGAGTGTCAATCGATAAGCTCAAATTCACACAAGACTTTTTAAGCGGGATTCCACCCTCCGACATCGGTTTCTATGTTTCATCTTGACAATATTCGCCCGAATACCTATATTTTAAAATATTCCTGCGTTACACTTGCATCACGTGAGCGCAAAGCTTTTTCGTCGGTGGTGTTGCAGCGGCGATTCACTTGCCGTTCACAAAAAAAAGAAATCTATTTGTCCGGAGTAACGCCGGACCTTGATTGAGCGGAAAAACGGATCCGGTTTCGAAAGGCTAAATATCATCCCTCGGACCTTGGCCGGCGCTTACACCGTCAAAACCACAGGCGGATCCCCATCCTTCCGCTAGACGTCCTAATACTCTTGTAGCTAACATACTGATCGGTTATTTGACTTTACTGTAAACCCCAACGGATGGATTCTTCCGAGATCGAGTCCGGACGACAAGCGAGGAGGCATAACATTGGCAGACCTGTTTGAAAAATGTTCGAAAGGGACTTCTGCCCGAGCACGTGAAGCGATGTTGAGCGGTTGGTACCCCTATTTTAAAGCCATTGAATCCGGTGCCGATACCGAAGTCGTCATCAACAAGAAAAAAATGATCATGATCGGCTCGAATAACTATCTCGGTCTGACCCAGGATGAACGGGTCAAGCAAGCCGCCGTTCGAGCGATCGAAAAATTCGGCAGCGGCTGCACGGGATCGAGATTTCTCAACGGCACGCTGGCTCTGCACGAAGAGCTGGAAGAACGGCTGGCGGATTTTATGCAGCGAGAGGCGGTTTTGGTTTTTTCCACCGGTTTTCAAAGCAACCAGGGCACGATCTCTACGATTGTCGGACGGCGCGACCTGGTAGTGGGAGACAACGAAAACCATGCCAGCATCGTCGACGGAACGCGTCTGGCATTCGGCCGTTCTCTCAAATATCGCCACAACGACATGAAAGATCTTGATAAAGTTCTGAGTCTGAACCGCAAACCAGAACACGGCGTTCTGATCGTGAGCGACGGCGTGTTCAGCATGGGCGGTGACATCGTCGATCTGCCCGGTCTCATCCAGGTTGCGGAAAAACATCAGGCACGGGTGATGATCGATGACGCCCATTCGATCGGCGTGCTGGGTGATCATGGTCGCGGCACCGGCGAGCATTTTGGCCTTGAAGATAAAATCGACCTGGTGATGGGGACGTTCAGTAAATCCTTTGCCTCTATCGGCGGTTACATCGCTGGTGATGAAGACGTCGTCCATTACATCAAACACACTTCACGCGCGCTGATTTTTTCGGCCAGCCCGCCTCCGGCGGCAGTCGCCACCGTTATCACCGCGCTGGATATTCTGCAAAAAGAACCGGAGCGGCGCGAACGGTTGTGGAGCAATTATCACAAGATGAAACAAGGATTTCAAGAATTGGGATTCAACACCGGCAACAGCCAGACACCCATCATTCCGATTATCATCGGCGACGACGATCGCACCTTTGGTTTTTGGCGCCGCCTGTTTGAGGAAGGAATTTTTTCCAATCCGATCATCAGTCCGGCAGTTCCCCCGGGACAATCCTTGATCCGCACCAGTTACATGGCCACACATACCGACAAGGAGCTCAATTTCGTGCTCGAGAAATTTGAACAAATCGGCAAGGAATTGAACCTGATCTAGTTAAAAGGGGGTGTTTTACCCCCCCCTTTTTCTCCAGCCAGTACAGCATTCGCCCGCAATTCTCACAGGTGAATATCTGCTCATCCTCCCGCCCTCGGG
>JAFGJN010000120.1 GCA_016929055.1 Candidatus Zhuqueibacterota bacterium | reverse complement strand
CCTTTTGCGTGATGAATTCAAAGCATCTTCGCGGCGACATTCTCTATGCCTGGCCATCGGCGGAAATCGCGGTCATGGGGCCGGAGGGCGCGAGCGAGATCATTTTTGCCAAAGAGATCAAATCGGCCGAGGATCCGCAGGCCAAATTACAGGAAAAAATTGAAGAATATCGCGATAAATTTGCCAATCCTTATGTCGCTGCCGGCAAGGGTTTTGTCGATGAAGTGATTGAGCCCAAAATCACGCGCTACAAGCTGATCAAGGCGCTCGAAATGCTGCGCACCAAACGCGATGAAAATCCGCCCAAGAAGCACGGCAATATCCCTCTCTAGGAGGTTCCGCTGAAATGGACAACATTATACAAAACAACGGATTCACTATTGCTGTGAGCGGATGGCTCGTGGTATTTATCGGTTTGATCCTCATCTCGCTGGTGATTCACGGGTTTAATCTTTTTTTTCGTCGTTGGTTTTCTCGCCAGCAGGAAAAATCACTGGCGCTGCGACCACTCACGGAAGAGGTAACCCGGGCGGCACAAGAGATTCCTCCCGATCATCTGGTGGCCATTGTATCGGCTATCGAGATCTATCGCCGGCTCCATTTCGACGATTTGCAAAGCGAGATCACTTTTGCCTCGGGCGATGCGCAAACGAGCTGGAAGCTCGGACATCGCTATGGCCAACGATTTTTTTCCGCGTATTCGCGCTAAGGCGTAAATTACGGGTGTCCGATTCGGGTACACCCCAAAACTCCAATTGATTATAAAGCAGTCCAAATTTTCAAAAATTTTAACCTGTCAAATCGCGCTGTCTTGACCAATATTTTCACCCGGATTCGGTGCTTTGCCCCAAATCTCGGTATTACAATGTTTTAGACAGGAATGAGAGGGTCTGATGAAAGAAAAAGAATTGCGCCTGGAAATCGGCGGCAAGGAATATGCGGTTGTCATCAAAGAATTCACCGCCTATCAAGCGCGCATCGCCGTGGACGGTAAAGAATACACCGTCGGTATCAAGGATCTCGGCCTCGATCAGCTCGCGGACATCAAGCCGATACGTTCGCATCGGGCCGAGGAATCTGGCCCGACGAAATCCACTGTGCCGTCGTCCTCTCGTACAGCGACCAAGCCCGAGCCGGGCGCCCTGTACCGTCCGACCTCGGTTGTCAACACCCGTTCTGTGACCGCTCCACTGCCGGGGCAGGTGCAGAAAATTGAGGTAAAGATCGGTGATGTTGTCCGTTCCGGCCAAACTGTGCTCATTCTGGAAGCGATGAAAATGGAAAATGAAATTCATTCCAATTCCGAAGGTGTGGTCAAGGAGATTCGCTGCCGGGAGGGCGATTCGGTAAACCAGGGTGATGTTCTCATCGTGCTCGATTACCTGGAGGAATGAGATGGAGATCCTGGGTAAAATATTGCAGACAACGGGTTTTGCCAATCTCACTTTCGGCAACCTCGCTATGCTGGTCATCGGTTGTATAGCCATCTATCTGGCTATCGCCAAAAAATACGAGCCCTTGCTTTTGCTGCCCATCGGTTTCGGTGTCATTATCGGCAACATACCCTATCCGGAGGGCTTGCCGCTTGGTGTATACGATACAGGCAGTGTATTCAGCCTCATCTATTTCGGCGTGACCTCGGGTATTTTCCCGCCCCTGATCTTTCTCGGTATCGGTGCCATGACCGATTTTTCTTCTTTGATCTCAAGCCCCAAGTCCATGCTTTTGGGAGCAGCGGCACAGCTGGGTATCTTTGCCACCTATCTCGGAGCTTTGCTGCTGGGTTTCAGCAACAAGGAAGCCGCCTCCATCGGCATTATCGGCGGCGCCGACGGGCCGACATCGATCTTTCTCTCCTCGCAGCTCGCACCGCACCTGCTGGGTCCCATTGCCATCGCCGCCTATTCTTATATGGCGCTTGTTCCCTTGATCCAGCCGCCGATCATGAAATTGATGACCACCGAACACGAACGCAAAATCCGCATGAAAGCACCGCGATCGGTGTCGAAAAAGGAAAAGATCCTCTTTCCCATCATCGTCGTCATTGTTGCGGCGCTGATCGCACCGGGTTCCTTGACCCTGGTCGGGATGCTGATGCTTGGCAACCTGCTCAAGGAAAGCGGCGTGACCGACCGGCTGGCCAAATCGGCGGGAAATGCTTTGCTGGATATCTGTACCATATTGCTCTCTTTTGCTGTGGGCGCCAGCACCCAGGCGTCGGTTTTTCTCACCCCCAAATCGCTGGGTATCTTTTTTCTCGGTCTGGTTTCGTTCATGATCGCCACGTTTGGTGGGCTCTTGTTCGCCAAAATCATGAATCTTTTTTTAACGGAAAAGATCAATCCTCTGATCGGTGCATCCGGCGTCTCTGCTGTTCCGGATTCGGCCCGTGTGGTGCAACATTTTGCCCGTCACTATGATCCGGACAACCATTTGCTGATGCATGCCATGGCACCCAATGTGGCGGGTGTAATCGGTTCGGCCGTTGCTGCCGGGGTCTTTTTTGCCATTTTTCAATAAAGACGATGTTCCTATGCGAAACATCTCGTGGCTCATATCCCAATCGAATTGGGGCAACGCTCAACGAACAGGGCGGACTCGATCATGATTCGTTTTTTTCGCGATTGGCTTCGGCGTCATTTTTCCGACCCACAGATCCTCATTCTCGTCGTTTTGCTGGGCGTCGGCATTCTGCTGGTGCTCCTGCTCGGACACTTGCTGACCCCTCTTTTTGCCGCTGTGGTCATCGCTTACGTCCTCGACGGCCCGGTCAGCGGTTTGCAACACCACCGGGTTCCTCGCTCTATCGCCGTGCCGTTTGTCTTTATTCTCTTTGTGGCAATCTTTCTCGCCCTGATCATCATTCTCCTGCCCATGGTTATCAGGCAGATCGGTCAATTTTTTCAGGATTTGCCTGGAATGATCACCGGCGCCCAGCAGGAATTGATGCGCCTGCCCGAGCGCTATCCCGATCTCGTCTCACGCGAACAGATCAAGAGTATTCTTTTCTCTCTGAGTTCTGAATTGACCAATTTAGGACAGGGCGTACTGACCTTTTCCATCGCTTCGGTTAAAAGCCTCTTTTCTTTTTTCGTCTATCTCATCATCGTTCCCTTTATGGTCTTTTTTTTCCTCAAAGACAAGCTGTTGATTCGCACCTGGTTTGTTCGCTTTTTGCCCGAAAATCGCCGTCTGGCTTCGGAAGTCTGGAGCGAAGTCAATCAGCAAATCACCAATTACATCCGCGGCAAGCTGTGGGAAATCCTGATCGTCAGTTTTTTTTCATATATTGTCTTTAGTCTTTTTGGGTTGCGCTATACCTTGATCATTTCGCTTTTTACTGGCCTTTCGGTTCTGATTCCATACATCGGTGCCACGGCCATGTTTTTTCCCGTGGCGTTGATCGGCTATGTGCAGTGGGACGCCAATTCGCGATTTTTTTCTGTCATGATCGCTTATCTCGTCATTCAGGCATTGGACGGCAATCTTTTGGCGCCCCTGCTCCTCTCTGAGGTCGTTCATCTGCATCCGATCGCTATCATCGCCGCTGTGCTGGTCTTTGGCGGGCTGTGGGGAATCTGGGGGCTCTTTTTCGCCATCCCTCTGGCCACCCTGGTACAGGCGCTGTTAAAGGCGTGGTTTCGAACGATCGAAAAAGAGAAAAATACATCTCTCTCAGAACCGGTCTGAGCCCCACTCCGGCAAAATTCCGGATCTTCCGCTATATTATCCGCTACCTGAGAGCTTTGGCATCCAGCTCGGTCTATGCAATTTTGTCGGTTCTCAAGAATCTGTTTTGGACAGGAATCAAGTGAAAGAGTGAATCGATGATACGGTTTCGACGCCATCCCCGTAATCCGATCGTCAGACGCCGACCGGATTCGTTTTATTCCCTCTATGCTGCCAATCCCGATTTGCTGTGGTTCAACAATTGTTGGTTTTTTTACTTTCGCGGTCAGGACGAAACGGGACATGATCAGATCGGAGTGGCGACTGCGGATTCGGATCATTTTGACGGCGTGAACTGGCAGGATCATTCAGGAAATCCGGTTATTCGAGTGAGCGACCAGGCAGCGGATTTCGACAGCGGCCACATCCTCGATCCGGCTGCCATCGAAATCGACGGCCGTGTCCATCTCTATTATACCGCTCACGCCGCCGACTGGAAAACCGGCGGTCGTCCCTCGGGTACCGGTCTGGCCGTTTCCGAAGACGGCTTTCGTTTCGTCAAAGTCGGCAACCGGCCGCTGGTTTACGGCACCAGTCCGGAGATCGTCGCGCATCAGGGCACCTATTTTTTGTTCTATCAAAAGCTCAACCGCGATGGCGCTTTCGACATTTATTGCTGCCCCAGTTCGGACGGCTTGCGATTCGATCAGCAAAAGGAAAAAATCGTCTTTCGACCTTCAGGTCAGGCTGGCGCCTTTGACCGATTCAGTATCTCGACGGTGCGTATTTGGTTCGAGAAACCCTGGTTCTATCTCTTTTACGGCGGCTGTGATCGCTATTATGATTATCCGCGCGCCATCGGTCTGGCCCGCTCGAACGATCTCACCAACTGGGAGCGCTATCCAGGCAATCCCATCCTTGAGCGCGGCCGGCCGGGATCCTGGGACGAAGGTGCCCTGTGGTTCGCCACCACCGCTCGAATTGGAAAACGCTATTATCTCTGGTACGAGGGAACCGGTTCCGGAGCGGGCCGCACGACCACAACCGCTCGCGCGGTTTCCGATCAGGTGCGAAGAGAGGATTATGGCGGTTATGGCGTGACCAATTTTTCTCAGATCGGACTGGCAACTTTTTCCGGATCTCTCGATCCCTGGTAGCCCGGCGACTCGAGCTGCCGATTCATCCCCGTGCACGGTACTTCACCAGTGGGAAAAAAAATCTTGAAAATCAGACGTAAATGGCGTACCATACCAACAAACGGGTGCGGGGCCGTCCCGATCCTTCGGACTTTCATGTCGGGCGATCCGGCTTGACGTCCGTATGAACAGGTGCCGGCTAGCGATTCCGCCGGTGAATTCGAATCGATGCCGTCGGACAGGCCACAGGATCCTAAAATGAGCGATCAAACAGTCAAAGTCTCCCTGCGTTTACGCCTCAAGCAGTTACGCCGGCGAATCACCTATTCGTCGGCCTTTATCGCCTTTCTGTCCGGTTTGGCGATCGCCTTGATACGAACCATCACCGTGACGCTTAAAATAGACTATCGCATTCATCCGGAAGCGTCGAAATTGCAATCCCCGCGCTATTTGTATGGATTTTGGCATGGTGATCTTTTTCTGCTGGTGTCGACCTTTTCAAAAGAAAAAATCTGTCTCATGACCGCTCCCACCTGGGCCGCCGATATCCTCACACGGGTACTGCTCAATTTCGGCTATCGTGTCGTGCGCGGATCGCACAAGAAACAGGCCGTGCGCGGTCTGTTGGAAATGAAACGCAGTGTGCAGGAGGGGTACATCGGTTCATTGGCGCTGGACGGACCGTCGGGTCCGCGACAACGGGCCAAACCCGGGATGATTTATCTCGCCAGAAAACTCGAGCTTCCTATTGTCCCGGTTGCTTGCATGGCCGAGCGCGCCTGGATCTTTGAGCGAACATGGGACAGGTTTTATTTGCCCAAACCGTTCTCACGCTGCACTGTCGTTATCGGCAAACCGATTCACGCCGTTTATGAAAATCCCGATTTTTCCACCACCGATCTCGATGCGCTGCAAATGGAAGTGACGAGGGAAGCCATGCGCCTTACCGGGCAGGAGAAGAATCCCGGATTGGCACCGTCCTGAACGAGGGCTGATCGATTTGCCATGCAGAGTAAAATCTCTGTCGTTGCCGGGTAACCGGTCGTGCAAATGCCTTGTCAGCAATCGAATACAGCGTTTAACCTTGCATTTTTAGCGAGACTTTTGTATTCTAAAATTCTTGAGGTCAGCCGGAATTCTTATTCGCGAAACTGATCGTTTTTGTGATCGATTTAGGTTTCTCGGATGTGCACCTCCGGCATGAACCATGAGACATTCCTTTTAACCGATAAGTGTGAGGTCGATATGAAATCTTGGCGTTATTTATTGCCTCTGTTGCTTGTGGCTGCGTTCCTCCAGCTCGACTGTTCGGCGCCGGATCGATCGCTGTTCGGAACCTGGGAGCTGGTGCCGGAGAAAAGCACCGACCTGGTGACCTGGCGCTATCGCAAACTGCAGCTGGAAATCCATCCTCAGGATGATGACGTGGTGATTCTTCACAATTGGCGCGATCGCAACCGAATCGCTTTTGTCGATTCAATTGTGGTTGTACCAGGGCAGAAGACCTCTACGGCCATTGCCGTCGATTCTCCGATCTGGCCGGAGAATTGGTATATGGGCGTGCTGGCCAAGACCGGTGTGGATCGCCTGGTTTCCGGCGAGTGGATTGAACCCGGACGTGAATTGTCCGTTACGATCGAACAATTAGTCGAAATTTCCCAGGGTGAAAAAATCGTGCATACCCATCGCCTGTATCGCATCGATCGCCGTGGGAAAATCCTGAAACTCGTTGAACAGCGTTCTACACGCCCCACGCCGATCGAGTTGGTGTTCCGGTCTGCAGTCAACGAGTAAGAATTTGATCGTCATTGGTTTTTTAGGTTCCAGCCCCAGGATTTCTTGCTCGAAATGAAAGGATTGATCATGAAAAAACAAATCGCACTGGCGGTTCTGCTCGCTCTCGGTCTGATCGGTTCGGTCGCCGCGCAGAGCAAGGCGGCCTATTATGTCATGCCTCTTTCGGACAATTGGGAAATCGAAGGCGACCTGCCGGTCAATGCCCTGTTGATCAGCCTCCAGGGCGTTGCCAACCTCGAGGCGCCGACGCTCTATTTTCTCTATTCAAGAAAATGGGATTTCAAGTTTTCCCAACCGCTGCTCGATTATTATCGCGATTCCCGCGCTATGGAATTCCAACCCCTGGAGAATGTCGAGCAAGCCCTTGAAGCATTGGCCTCGCACGTCAAGGGGTATGTGGTCTGGGATCCGGCCGTCCGCACCTCGCTGATCGTCGCCTTAACCGCAGCAGGATTGCACGAGTCGATCGTCGTCACCCCGGAATTGATTCCGCTGGCGGAAAAATACGATTTGCCCCTCAAAGAAGATTTGCGCGGACGCTTTGATGGTCAGAGCGATGTAGAAATCTTTACCTGGGCCTATGATCGCTATTGGGACAAGTGCAGCAAAGATTATCTCGTTTATCTGGGTGGTGAGCACGGTCAGGTGATGAAACCCGGGATTGCCGATTTTGGCATTCACAAGAAAGCGTTTTTTACTGACTTGTCCACCAATCCGGTCGATACCCTCGAATACCGCCTGGCACGCCGCTTGTTTCGAGAAATGAAACCGCT
Organism: Candidatus Zhuqueibacterota bacterium; assembly: GCA_016929055.1. Lineage (GTDB taxonomy): Bacteria > Zhuqueibacterota > Zhuqueibacteria > Residuimicrobiales > Oceaniaggregativiventaceae > Sulfursilanivivens. The sequence goes on along the minus strand of JAFGJN010000120.1, from coordinate 1,501 downwards.
TTCAATGGTCATGGGATGGCATTCCTATAAAAAAGACCTGGAAGCTCAACATGTGACGCTCGCTTCCAATTATGCGCTGCGTGTCGAGGGCCTGCATACGCTGCCCAATATGAGTTTCAATCATCAAATCCCGCTGTCGCCGGGTTATGTCTTCAAGAACAACCACACGATCGATCCGGATGCCGTGGTTATTCCGGAGGATAAGGTTTATATGGCCTGCATTCAGACCGATTGTCTGGGGCTGGGCGCCTGGACCGAGCCGGGACGAGGGGACATTCCCTATGCCTGGGAAGTGACCATGAACTGGGTGTGGCTCGCTCCGGCTATGCTGCAATTCTTTTATGATATGGCCACGCCGAACGATTATTTTATCGGTTCACTCTCCGGGCCGGGATATATGTACCCCAAGGCCATCCCGCTGGAATATCTGCCGGATGTGGTCGAAAAAGCCTACGAGTTGATGAAAAAGCTCGATCTGCGGGTTTTTGAAATCATGGATCATACGGACTATTGGCAGAGCGACGGTGTGAACGACGACCTGCCACGCGAGGTGGTCGATGCCTATTACGAGGGTATGCCCGACGCTATCGGTTTTGCCAACGGCTATCGGCCGGGGCATACCTTTGCCGTGCGCGACGGCAAGCCTTTTGTCTCTTATGATTATTATTTGTCTGAAAAACGCGACGAAGAACAAGCCGCCGCCGATTTGATCGAACTGGCCAATCTCAACCACAATCGGCCTTATTTCATGCTCATCCACGTGCGCCAATGGAGCGATATCGAACGGGTCAAACGAGTGCTGGCCAGAGTACCTCAGGATTTTGAGCTCGTGCCGCTGGACATCTTTCTCAAGATGGCCGGACAAAAACCGACCTTTATGGAACGCTACGATAAACAGTAATCCCGTCTGCAGACCTGGCTGGAGGGGAGCGAATCTTAAGATTGACCAAGGCCCGGCGGTTGTCGCGGGGCCTTTGTCGTTACTCGAGGATTTAAGAGATCATGGCGAGTGAATTAACGGGACGCCAACGACTGTTGACGGCGATTGACCACCGGGAAGCCGATCGGGTGCCCATCTCCCCGCGTCTCTATGCCTGGTTGTGGGGCAATTGCGGCAATATCGAGCCGGAGACCCTGTTCAAATGGTTCCCCGATGTCGATTTGATGCATGTTTATGAATCGGAGACACCGAACATTCTCGAATCCTTTGTCGGTCCCTACAACCTGCCCGAGGTGCACGTCGAGCAACAACTCTGGAGCGAGGGCGATTGTGAAATCGTCGAGCGCACTTTTCAAACACCGGCCGGAGTTTTGCATGACCGGACACGCATACCGCCGCCTGGCCGCGAGTACGGTCCCATGCCCAATCCCCAGCAGCTGGAGTGCCTGGTGAAAACCCCCGGCGATCTGCAGGCGCTGCGCTTTCTTTTGCCGCCGATTCGGGTCGATGCCGATCGCTTGCAACAGGAGATGACCCGCATCGGTGAACGCGGATTGACCT
>JAFGJN010000119.1 GCA_016929055.1 Candidatus Zhuqueibacterota bacterium | reverse complement strand
TAGGGCATGTTTCCAAAACTCAATCGCCGGGGTTTTCTGGCCGCCGGTTTTTCCGCGATCGTTGCTCAGCCCTTCTTGGGCCCGCGTCGTTCGCGTGCCAAAACAATCGAGCCGACTCTTTATCGCGCCAGGCCGCGCATCGTGCAAACCGTGGATGTGCTGGTAGCAGGGGGTGGGCCGGCAGGCGTGGCAGCCGCCTTGGCTGCCCGGCGTCAGGGCGCAAAGGTATTGCTGGTGGAGGCGAATGGACAACTCGGTGGCAACGGCACTTCGGGACTGGTTTCCCATTGGCTCGGCGGACGCCTGGACGATTGTCAGCGCTGGGCTGTGGGCGGAGTCTTTAAGCGAATGGCGCTGGAGAGCGTTGAGCGCGGATTCGCCCTTTTGCCCACGGATCCGAAAGATGGTTCCTGGTCGCCGCATGGTTGGAGCCATGGCGGTCTGACCGCCGGCGTTCCATTCGATCCCTATGCCATGGCCGCTTTTCTTGATGAACAGGTGGTTTCGAGCGGTATCGATCTGTCGTTTCATTCCCGCGCTATCGACGTGGTACGGGACGAGAACCGCCTCACCCAGGTCATCATCAGCGACAAGGAGGGATTGCGCACGGTCGCTGCCGCCGCAGTGGTCGATGCCACGGGTGACGCCGACCTGGCCTTTTATGCCGGATGTCCGGTCAGGCTCGGAAGAGATGAGGACAACGGAATGGCCGCCGCAACTCTGATGTTTCATGTCATCGATGTGGAGCAGGAAGAGCTGTCGGATTATATCCACCGCAACCGGGCTCGCCGGTTTCGCGAAAGAGTCGCAGAACTGCGCCAACAAGGGGAATGGAATTTCCCCTATGACATATTTATCAGCGTGCAGCTGATGCAGCCAGGAACACTGATGATCAATACATCACGGCTGGTGGGAATCGACGGTACCCGGACCGAATCCATCACCGATGGTCTAATCCGCGGCAGGCGGGAAACACAGGAATTGATGCGCCTGTTGCGCAAACATTTTCCCGGATTCAGTCGCGCTCGAATCAAGTCCGTGGCTCCGGTTCTGGGCATCCGCGAGACGCGCCGCATTCGGGGCGAATTCGAACTTACGGTGCAGGCGTTGAATCAGGGACTCTCTTTTGCCGATACGATCGGCTATTCGGCCTATTGCTGGGACCTGCCGGATCCGGAACGGCCGAGCGAAAATCCCACCCACGGCGAACGCCGAGAAGTGGTGCCGCTGCCGTTTCGCATGATGCTGCCTCGGGGTGTCGACAATCTGATTTGTCCCGGGCGTTCGGTCAGCGTTGAAAGGCCGGTTCTCGGACCGATTCGGGTCATGGCGCCGTGCATGGCCATGGGCGAAGCTGCTGGAACGGCTGCTGCGACTGTGGCCGCTGCAAACAGCGGTTTCAACCGGCTCGATATCGATGATTTGCGCAACACTCTGCGCCAAAACGGCGTGATTGTCGATTGGCCATCATCCGATTGAAAGGCTGTCGGCACTCGGTTAAAAAAATGACAAGAAAACAGGTCATCCATGGCGACACATTCCGAAAAATTCCGTCACCAAACCGCTCGAGAGGTTCGAAACGTAACCCTTGTCGGCCTGGCGGTAAATTTTATTCTGTCGCTGATCAAGTTTGTCGTCGGTTGGCTGGGATCCAGTCAAGCTGTTCTGGCTGATGCGGTGCACAGTTTGTCGGATATGAGCACCGATCTGGCAATTCTTTTTGGCGTCAAATACTGGTCCGCTCCGGCCGATGAAAATCATCCGTATGGTCATGGCCGCCTGGAATCGTTGATCACGGTTTTTATCGGCTTTGTTCTTGTTTTAGTTGCGATCGGCATTTGCTGGAAAGCGGTTCTGATCCTCATTCGTGGCGGCAGCACGCCGTCGCAGTGGATTGCCATTATCGGGGCCGCCGCCTCTATCGTCACCAAAGAGGCGCTTTACCGCTGGACCCTGGTTGTCGGCCAAAAAACCCGCTCATCGGCTCTCAAGGCCAATGCCTGGCACCATCGCAGCGATGCGCTGAGTTCCATTCCGGCACTCATCGCCGTGATAATCTCCACCTTTCGGCCAGAGTGGGCCTTTGTCGACCAGATAGGCGCTCTGATCGTGTCCGCCATTATTTTCAGAATATCGGGATCCATACTCTTAACTGCAGTCAACGATTTGCTTGACCGCGCCGCACCGGCGCCGGAACGCCAGCGGATCAAACAGCTGGCGCTTACAATACCCTTGGTACAAGATGTGCACGCGGTCCGCACTCGACGCATGGGATATGGTTTTTTCGTCGATCTGCATATTCAGGTTCGAGGCGAAATGACCGTGGAACAGGGACACGACGTTTCGGAAGAGGTCAAGCGGATTCTCCTGAACGAAGGACCGGATGTCCTGGACGTAGTGGTTCACCTCGAGCCTTACAGTTGAACCGAACCATGACCGCAATCCGATAGAGGATGCCATGAATGATACTGATTTGCTCTATCGTTTCGGCGCTGCACTGGCCGTAGGTATTTTGATCGGCATGCAGAGGGAATATGCCGGGGGGGAAAAAAAGAGCGAAATCGCGGCAGGTGTGCGTACCTTTTCCCTGCTGAGCCTGCTCGGCTGCCTTGCTGCGATGGTCTCTGATTTGTTGAATTCGCCCTGGCCTCTGGTCGCTTCGGTTCTGGGAATCGCGCTGCTGCTGGCCATCAATTATTATTTCGAGGCCGCCCGCCGCGAGCCGGGACTGACCACCGAAACAGCCGCACTCCTCACCCTTTTTGTCGGCGCCTTGACCTATACACACCGGGTGATACCGGCTATCGCTGCAGCCGTCCTGATTACTTTTCTCCTCTCCTTCAAACCCGCATTGCACCAATTTGCCCGCCGGCTCACGGTGGAGGATATCACCGGAACTCTGAAATTCGCATTGATTTCCGCAGTTGTATTGCCGATTCTACCGAATCGTCCTTATGGACCGGAGCCTTTTGACGTTTTTAATCCCTATCGCATCTGGCTATTGGTGGTGATGATTTCGGGCATCAGCTTTTTGGGATATCTGTTGATCAAACTCATCGGCTCCAAACGGGGTATCGGTTTGACCGGATTTCTGGGCGGATTGGCTTCCAGCACCGCCGTGACCTTGAGTTTTAGCCAAAAAAGCAGACGAAACAGCAAACTGTCGAGCTCTTTCGCGCTGGCCATTACCATCGCGTGGACGGTCATGTTTCTTCGAATGTTGATTGTCGTTGCTATTTTGAATGTGTCGCTGGCAAAAATGCTGGTTTGGCCGCTCTCGGCGTCGATTGTCGTCGGCCTGATCTATTGTCTGTTTCTCTATCGCAAGTACGTGCGCGGCGACGAAAAATCGGATGTCGAATTCAGCAATCCTTTTGAATTGGGACCGGCGATCAAATTCGCCTCGCTTTTTGTCGTGATTCTGTTGATCTCCAAGATCGCGCTGATCCGTTTTGGCGATGCCGGACTCTATTTTTCCAGCTTTTTCTCCGGTCTAGCCGATGTGGATGCCATCGCTCTTTCGGTCGCCCAGCTAAGCGCCGATGCCTCGTTGACGATCAAAGTTGCCAGTCGCGCAATCGTTCTGGCTGCCGTATCCAATACGCTGTCCAAGGGCGCCATTGTTATCGCTACCGGAGATCCTGCATTGCGCCGGGCGATTTGGCCCGGATTCGTGCTGATGCTGGTCACGGGTTTGATGGTCGCGTTCTTGTTGTTCTGATTCGACCCTCATTGGCTCTCGCGATCGGCTTTTTTCTGTTCGTTGTTCATTCGTCTGAAAGGAAGGTGTTATGTTAAAAAAAACTTTTCTGTCAGCAACGCTTGCAATACCTCTGCTCGCTGTCGTTCTGTTCTGTTCCGCCAAACGCGATTCGCTCCCGCAGAACTGGACACTGGAGCCGGCATGGGAAACGCTGCCCATATTTGCGGTGCCAGAATCGGTTTGCCCGGATACGCTTCGCCAAAAGATCTATGTGACCAATATCAACGGTTCCGCGCTCGAAAAAGACGGCGACGGTTTTCTCTCCCGTCTCAATGGCGATGGTGAAATTGAGCTCCTGCAATGGGTGACCGGTTTGAACGCTCCCAAAGGTCTGGCCATCCACAACGATACGCTCTTTGTCGCGGATATCGATCAGCTGGTCGCCGTTTCGCTTCCGGACGGCAAAGTCATCGCCCGCTATAAGGCTGAAAACGCTGTTTTTCTCAATGATGTCGCTGTTGGTCCGGCCGGTCAAGTGGTGGTTTCGGATTTTTCTCAGGAAAACAGCGCGATATATCGGTTGCAGAACGGCGTTTTACAGCCGTGGCTGCGTCTTGACGATCTCAAAAGGCCGAACGGGTTGGTCTATCGTGGCGAAGAGCTGATCATTGGCAATTCCGGCGAAGGATGTTTGCGTCGCTGGAATGAAACGAACCGGACATTTGAAAAATTAGCCTGTCCGGGACACGGCATCGACGGCATTGCCGTGGCTCTGAAAAAAGATCTTGTTTTTTCCGATTGGTCCGGACGCATCAAGCGATTGCGCGCCGACGGAGAAATGGTTTTGCTCATGGACACCTCGGCTGAATCGGTGCAGGCCGCCGATATATCGTTCTGGCCCCAAAAAAAGCTGTTGTTGGTGCCGACATTTCACGACAACCGCATCGTCGCCTATCGAATCGGCTATTGACTGTGATGGCCCCATTCAATAGCCCGGTTTTGGCACCGCGCTTTTTTGACATGATCTCTGTCGGGATGCGCCAAAAACCATGGCGTTGAATTCCTGTTGACTTGCCGAGTCGAAAAGTTTATATTGCCACGCATCGCTCGTTTTGCGGCAAGTTTACCAGCCAGCGCATCAACCCGATGCAGGTTTTTTGCGCCAATTTCGGTTCTGCAGCACGGGTTATGCTGAACGATAAATGGAGTTGAGAAGAGACGTCCTGTTGTGGGACCCTTTTCGTCACGGTTATGAAAATTCTCGTAATTGGCGCCGGCAGGGTCGGCGTGCAAATCAGCAATCTGTTGAGTGCCGAAAAAAACGACGTCACGATTCTGGAAAAAGATCCCGAACAATGCAAAAAAGTGGCGGATCTCGTCGATGCCCTGGTTGTTCAGGGTGACGGTGCTTCTCCAGCGGATCTGGAAAAAGCGGGAATCCGCACCTGCGATTTGCTCATCGCCGTCACTTCGGTGGATGAAGTGAACATCATTGCCTGTCTGGCGGCCAGGAACGCCGGTGTCAACCTTAAAATCGCTCGCCTTCGCCGCAGGGAATACAGCAAATCGGACAGCTTGCTGAGTCCAAAGGATCTGGGAACCGACCTCATCATCCATCCCGAGCTCGAGACCGCCCGGGAACTGGTGTTGCTGATCAAGCGGTCGGCAGCAACGGATGTTATCGAATTCGAAGAGGGACGCGTACAGCTGATCGGCGTGAGGCTGGACGCCCATTCCCCGATTCTCAACAAGAGCCTGCAAGCCATCGATCAGGAAAATCCCGATATTCTTTTTCGTGTGGTGGCCATCTATCGCGGCAACCGAACCATGGTGCCGACGGGTCAATCGATCGTCAATCGCGGCGATCAACTTTTCTTTATCACTCCAACAGAGTTGGTACCTCGTCTGTTACAGATCGTGGGTAAAGGTGAAGAAAAACTCGAAAACATCATGATACTCGGCGGAGGTAAAGTCGGTCGGCTGGTGGCTGCCGAGCTGGAACAGGACAAAGAGGTTCACGTCAAGATTATTGAATCAAACCGGGTAAAAAGCGCCAAAATAGCCGAGACCCTGCAGCGCACGATGCTGATCATCGGCGACGGAACCGATCTGGATCTGATGGCCACCGAGGGTATCATGGATATGGACGGCTATATCGCCGTCACCGATGACGAAGAGACCAATATCATCTCCTGTCTCATGGCCAAACATCTGGGTGTGCGCCGCTGTTTGGCGCTGGTGAACCGTTCCGATTATTTGCCGATCATGAACTCGATCGGACTCGATGCCGCAGTGGACAAGCAGATGATCACGGCAAACGCGATCATGCGGTTTATCCGTCGGGGTAATATCATTTCTCTGGCCACTTTGCGGGGTATGGATGCCGAAGTCTTGCAGATCGAGATCTCTGAGCGTTCATCCGTCGCCGGCAAGCCGGTGCACAGCATCCATCTCTCCAAGGACGCGACCATCGGCATTATCAGCCGCAACGGTGAGGTGATCGTTCCGGTCGGAGATACGATTTTGATGCCGCAGGATATTCTCATCGTCTTTACTTTGCCTCCGGCGGTCGCCCGGGTCGAAAAATTGTTCGGAGATCGCTGATCAAATAAACACTGGACTTAGCCTGGAGTATTCGATGCCGCTGCAATTCGATATGCCTCTGGATCAACTGGAACACTATGCCGGAAGCAATCCCTGTCCGGACGATTTTAACGACTTTTGGGAACGTTCGTTGGCTGACCTGGAATCCGTGGATCCACAACCCGAACAGGTGGCAGCCGATTTCCAGTGTGATTTTGCCGATTGTTTTCATCTCTATTTTACCGGCATCGGTGGGGCCCGCATTCATGCCAAGCTCATCCGGCCCCGGCGAGCGGCATCGCCCCATCCTGCGGTGCTTCTGTTTCACGGCTATTACGGTCACTCGGGCGACTGGATGAGCAAGCTGGGCTATACAGCTCAGGGCATGACTGTCGCCGCCCTGGATTGCCGCGGGCAGGGGGGGCGTTCACAGGATATCGGCGGCGTCAACGGTTGGACCCTGCGCGGCCATATCGTCCGCGGCCTGGCCGATGGAGCAGACAATCTGCTCTTTCGCCAGATTTTTCTCGACACAGCGCAATTGGCCCGCGTGGTCGGGCAGCTTGATGGAGTGGATCCCGAGCGAATCGGCGCTACCGGTGCCAGTCAGGGCGGCGGCCTCACCCTGGCCTGTGCCGCTCTGGTGCCTCAGATCCGCCGGGCCGCACCGGTTTTTCCGTTTCTGTGCGACTATCGCCGCACCTGGGAAATCGATCTCGCTACCCACGCCTATGAAGAGCTGAGCGAATATTTTAAAAAGTTCGACCCGATGCACGACCGGGAAACCGATATTTTTACCCACCTCGGCTATATCGACGTACAGTTTCTCTGCCCGCGCATTCGTGCCGAGGTGTTGATGGGCGTCGGGTTGATGGATCGCATCTGCCCGCCATCGACCCAGTTCGCCGCTTATAACAAGATTCGCTCGAAAAAGTCGCTCGCCCTTTATCCCGATTTCGGGCACGAAGAACTGCCCGGACATAGCGATCGGATTTTCCAATTTCTCTGTGGACTGTGAACTGTTGCCCGATGGCGGTGACATCGGGCGTATCTTGAAGGCATTTTCAACGTCGATCGAATTTTTCCGCAAGGGACCCGCCATGACTTCGCACGAACGTTTTGAACAGACCCTGCGTTACGAGATTCCCGACCGGTTGCCCCTCGACCTGATCTGGCCGCGGGCCGAGATTTTGGCCGCGCTGCGAAATCATTTTCAGACCGAATCGACCGAAGAGGTCTATCAGCGTCTGGGTATCGATTTCCGCTGGATCGGCCTTTCCGAGGTCTATCCTGATTTCGATCGCCGTGTCAACGGCCGCCTGCAGGGCGAGATGCCCGGTGCCGGCAATGCCGTCATTTTTCATGATGCACAAACCTTTGAGGATGCCTGGGGTGTGGTGCAGCGAGTGGGGGACGATGGCAAATATCTGGAATGGAAATCCGGTCCCCTGGTGGAATGCGATGATTTGTCCGGTTGGAAGCTGCCCACCGTGGTTTGGCCCTCGGCCGAGGAGATTCAAAAGAATCTGGATCCGTTTCGAGAAACCGTAACGATTACCGAAATCGCTTTTCCCTTTAAAGTCGCCTGGCATCTGTGCGGCATGGAAGGCCTGATGATGCGCATGCTGAGCGATCTCGATTTCGTCGAGGAACTCTATGATCGCCTCTATGCCCGACAGACTGAAAATGCGGTTTTGGCTGCACAATCCGGCTTTGATATTATCGCTCTGGTGGGCGATATCGCCGGACAAAACGGCATGATGTTTTCGCCCCGCCTGTTTCGCCAACTCGATCTGCCCCGCATGCGTGCTCTGGTGCAGGCGGTAAAATCAGCCGCCCCTCAGGTCAAAGTCCTCTATCACAGCGACGGCGACATGGAAGCCGTGATTCCCATGCTGATCGAATGCGGTGTCGACATCCTCAATCCGATCCAGTCGGCATGCATGGATCCGACTCGGATCAAAAAGGTCTATGGCGACCGTCTGACCCTGCACGGCACCCTTTCGGTTCAGGACACCGTGCCTTGCGGCAGTGCCGCCGATGTGCGCGCCGAGGTCAAGCACCGCATCGAAACTGTGGGCTATAACGGCGGTTTTATTATCAGCCCGGAGAACAGCATTCCTTATGATGCACCGCTGGAAAACGTGCTGGCGCTCTATCAAGCCGCTCGTGATTATGATTATCGCGCTCTGCGCGAACGACAAAGCTGAAAGGCCGATACGCTCATGACCGAAGCGATTCACTGGAATCCGATTCTTATCGAAAACCCCGACCTGGCCTCCATCCATCGATCGGTGCCGGATCACCGGCGCATGATTCTCACCGTTCTCGATTACCTGCTCGAACGCAGTGAGCGCGATCCCGACTATCCCTTTATCGACAGCAAATTCAGCACACTTTCGGGCGAGGACTTTGGCCCCGGCCCACTGGGCGAAACCCGGTACAAGAGCCGCGAGACTGTCTATGGCTGGATCCAGGGGCGGGCGCTGGAGGCGCTGGTCGGGCATGCGCGCTGGCTGGAAAGCTGTGACGAGCTGCCCGAGGAGGAACGCCAGGGTTTCATCGAGCGTATACGTCCGGTTGTCGAACGGCTGGCATCGGTTCTCGAAACCATTCGCCATCGCAACGACGGCCGCCTCTTTTTCACTTTTTTGCCGAACGGAACCCCGGTGCGTTTTACTCGCGACGGTGAACCCTATGCCTGCGCCATCCCACCGGAAAGCAATTTCAGCGAGCTGTTCGTCGCCAAAGGCTTGATGGCAGCCGCTCCTTATTTGCAGCGGCCAGAGTGGAGCGAAAGCGGCCGTGCGCTCCTGCTGCGCATCTGCAGGGATATTGAAACCGGAGACTTTGTCGGCGATCAGATTCCCTTTCCGCCTGTCGACCGGGAGAGTCCTTCGAGCCTCTACTGGCATGCACCGTGGATGATCGCGCTCGGCGCCCATGCTCTGGCTTACGAGACCTCGGGCGATCCGGAATGGTTGAGCAGGGGCATCTATTATCTCGATCGCATCCTGCAACGCCATTTGAATGATGGGCGGTACCCCGAGTTGCAGCCGCTCGATTTTTTTGAAACCCTCGGCGCTGACAATCGGCCTGCTCAGGAGCAGGGGAGCGTGATCAGCGCGATCGGTCATGTCATAGAGGTGGTCGGGCTGGGGAGCAAGGTTTTGCTTCACCTGCAGAACTCGCCGCAACTCGCTGCTGATCACGCTGCGGAACTGGAGCGCTATCGCGACTTGCTGCCAAGGATTTTGTTGCATCACTTTGAACTGGGATACAATGCGCACGGGCAGGGCCTTTCGCTCAGCGTCGATCTGCTCAGCCGCCGCCCGGTCAAATCGGAGATGCCCTGGTGGATACCGCCGGAACTGTTGCGCGCCGCTGCCGCATTGCTCTGTCTGAGTCCCAAACATCCGCTTCAGCCGCGCTTGTTGGAGGCAATCCGTCTCTGTTCCAATGCGTTTTTGCATCGATTCGTGAATCCGCACGTCCATCTCTTTGCCTATCAAACGCGCAATGCCGACGGCGAACCGATCGACTGGATACCCGCCACTCCCGACGCCGACCCGGGATATCATACCGGTCTGTGCGAAATCGATTTTATTCGCTCTTTGCAGGCGGTGCCAATCGGGAAGGAGTAAAGATGAAAACCTGGATAAAAACAGCGGGTCTTGTTGCTGCCGGGCTGTTGGCCTGTTGGACTCTTGTGATCTGGCAAAACCATCGCAACGAACAGGCTTATCTCCAGCGTCTGAAAAAACCGGCACCCGGACCGGATCCCCGGCCGCATGAATGGTTCTGGTTGCAGCGGACTTGGCCGCACGATGCCTATGACCTCTCTGCCTACAGCCAGGCCCTTGAACAGAGAGATAAACTGGCCGTTTTGCGAAAGCAGGCGCCGATGGCGGTCTGGCAATTTGTCGGTCCAAGCAATATCGGTGGTCGCATCGTCGATGTCGAATTCGATCCGCTCAACCCGGACATTGTCTATGCGGGCGCAGCAACCGGCGGCGTTTTCAAATCGACCGACGGCGGCTATACCTGGTTCCCGGTTTTCGACGATCAGGCAGTCCTGACTGTGGGGGATATCTGTCTCGATCCCAAAAATCCACAAATCGTCTTTGTCGGCACCGGTGAGGCCAACGGCGGCCACAACAATTTCCCCGGAGCCGGTGTCTACAAATCCACAGACGGCGGTCTCTCCTGGCGTTTCAGCGGCCTGGAGAACAGCGCCGCCATCGGCCGAATCCGCATTGACCCGCTCGAACCCAGGCGCGTTTTCGTCGCCGCTGTTGGCAGCTATTTCGCCCCCAATTCGGAGCGAGGCGTTTTTCTCAGCGAGGATGGCGGCGAAACCTGGAACCCATCACTCTTTGTTTCCGATAGCACCGGAGCAATCGACCTGGTGATGGACGAGGAAAATCCCGATTTCATGCTGGCCGCCATGTGGGAACGGGTCAGGCGGCCGGTGTCGTTGTCGGCAACCCACCTTTCAGGTCCCACCAGCGGTATCTATCGCACCCGCGACGGCGGCAAAACCTGGCAGCTGTTGGGTCCGGAGACCGGTTTGCCCGATAGTCGCAAAACCGCTGTCGGCCGTATCGGTCTCGCTCTTTTTCCCGACGACACTCGAATCGCCTATGCGCTCTATACCGATGGCACGCGGATTTCCGGTCTCTTTCGAACCGATGACGGCGGCGACAGCTGGCGGGCGCTCGATCCGAACCGCCAGGTGGTGGGTACGGGCTCTTTTAGCTGGTATTTTGGCCAGATTCGCGTCCACCCCACCGATGCAGATCGCGTTTTCGCTCTCGACATCGGTCTCAACCGTTCGGCCGACGGCGGTGCCAGCTGGCCGATTCGCTACAGTTACGGTGGTTACCCCGATCTCCATGTGGATCACCACGCCCTGGCTTTTCATCCAAACAATCCCGATTTTATTCTGGACGGCAACGATGGCGGCATCAACTGGTCGGCTGACGGCGGTGTCAACTGGGTCAAGGTCGACGATCTGCCGGTCACTCAATTCTACGAAATCGGCCTCGATGCCCAACATCCCGAACGCGCCTATGGCGGGACTCAGGACAACGGCACTCTGCGCACCCTCGATGGCCGTTCGGAGCAATGGGAACAGATCTGGGGTGGCGATGGTTTTTTTGTGGTCGTCGATCCGACCAATCCGGATGTCATCTATGCCGAGTCGCAGTTCGGCTATATTGTCAAATCTATGGACGGAGGCAGCTCCTTTTCTTCAGCTCGCCGCGGCATTGATCCGAACGAGCCGACGAATTGGTCGACGCCGTTGGTCATGGATCCCAGCCAGCCCACTGTGCTCTATACCGGAACCAACCGCCTTTACCGCAGCGACAACGGCGCCGAGTCCTGGCAAGCGATCAGCGATGATCTCAGCCGCGGTCTGGCCGACAGTCGGGTTGGAACCGTTACCGCTATCTCGGTGGCGCCTTCCCATTCCGAGGTCATCTATGCCGGAACCGATGACGGCTGGGTCTGGGTCACCCTCAACGAGGGCAGGACATGGGACAATGTTTCCGAAGGCCTGCCATTTCGCTGGGTGACCGAGATCGCCACCCATCCACAGGATCCCGCAATTGTGGTGGTGTCATTTTCCGGGCTCAAGTGGAAAGATCCGCAACCGCATCTCTTTCTCACTCGCGATGCCGGTCTGAGCTGGCAGGATATCAGCGCTGATCTGCCGGACGCCCCGGTGAACAGCGTGCTTATCGATCCGCTGGCACCGCAGCGCATCTATGCCGCCACCGACGTCGGCGTCTTTGTCAGTCCCGATTTCGGCGGCAGCTGGGCACCCCTCGATGCCGCCATGCCCGTGGTGGTTTGTTATGATCTCAAGTTTCATCCGGTCACAGCCGAGTTGTTCGTCGGTACCCATGGTCGCTCGATGTACAAGATCGATACCGGCGCGATGACCGCGGTGCAAAGAAAAAACGATATCGCACCCGTCACCGCTTTCGTCCTTTTACCCGCTTATCCCAATCCCTTTAACGCCGGCACGCGGCTGACGCTGGAGGTCAGGGAGACCAGTCAACTGCTGGCCCGGATCATCGACAGCCGTAGACGCCTGGTTCGTGTCCTGCTCGATGCGGCGGTGAAAAACGGAACCGTATCGATCGAATGGAACGGACTGGATCGCAACGGACTACCCGTGGCCAGCGGTCTCTATTTTTTTCAGGTCTCGGATCGAAACAGCGGATTTCACCGGGTGCAAAAACTGGCCTGCATCCGTTGATGCATTACCCATTTTTTAAAACCGGTCTGGTCTCGACTGCTATGGCCGGTTTTTTTATTTTGGTACCCCGGGTTTTCCACCGGGATAAGCCCCTGGCTATCAAAAGCAAACAGGCTACTGTTTGCCCGAGACCTCGAAATGGCTGGTGCATTTTGGCTCTGGTATGATTTTTGAAAACAATTCAAGGTCAGAAGTCCCTTTGAGAAAGGGGTGGAGGATGCTGACATCAATTGAGCCAATGCAAAAAAGGTTTCGATCTGTGCAGGCGGAATCGTGGATATTTGTTGCAATAAAATTAAGAGTTTATCTGTTTAATATAACGAGTTCTGCTATTATTGTGCTCAAAGACCAAATGCGTATGATTTTTGCCCGGTTCTCGGTCTGGTGGAACACACATCGGAAAGAAGAATCGGTGCGTTCGGATCGACGCGACCGGTCATATAACCCGAGTCGACCGTGATATGGCCAAAATCAAGGCTTTCCAGTTGAATCGTTTCCGAATCCAAATGAAAGGAGCTGTGATGAATCGAATCGGTATTTTTGCCCGGCGTTTATTGCCGGCAGTCGGGTTGATCCTGACACTGTCTGCGGTTGCGGCCGGTCAACAGGATGCAGGGGTGTTGCAAGAGTTGGAAGAAAAGATGGCGACCCTGGTGCAAGGCATGAGCCAGGCCCAGGCCTTGCAGGTGCATTATCTGTCGCCGTCTCAATTCCGCCAGGCCAGTGAGAATCTGGCCGATGCGCGGGCCGAATTCAACGGCAAGCGCAGTGTCAAAGTCTTGCGCGAGAAACTTAACCGAACCGAAGCAGCTCTGGCCAATGCTCTGCGCAATTCCAAAGAGGCCAAAAAACAGTTGCCGGATTTGATTCAGGCTCGTGAAGATGCTCTGGCGGCGGATGTGCCGACCTACACTTTGCAGGAATACGAGGCGGCAGAATCCCAATTTCGCAAAGCAATGGAAAAGATCGAGAACGACGATTTGAACGGCGCTGTTCGCGAAGGCAAAAAAGCCGAAGAACAGTTTCGAGACGCCGAGCTCAAAGCGATCAAAATCAGCATTATCGGGCCGGTGCATGAGCAGCTTAAGGAGGCCAAAAAGGCCAAGGCGGACAAATACGCGCCGTTGAGCTATTCGCGGGCACAGGCGCTGCTGGAAGAAGCGGAAAAGATTCTGGTAAGCAATCGGCAGGAACAGGCGCAAGCGCGGCGGAACGCCGAAGAGGCGGCCTATGAGGCGAGGCATGCCATTTATATTTCCAATCGAGTGGACGAACTGCGCAAGAACGACGAAAATTGGGAAAAGCTGATGCTCGAGTTCGAGGCAGCGGTTCGGCCGGCAGCGGAAGCGATGAATTTTCAGCCCCGGTTCGATTCCGGTTTTACAGAACCTCTGAACAATCTGACCACAGCATTGCAAGCCCTCAAGACGGATCGCCGGGATCTGAATGAGCAGTTGGGGCAGGCGCAAAAGGATCTGGGCGAGTTGCGGGAAGAGACAAACCGGCTTACTGGTCAGTTGGATGAGACCCGCCAGCAAGAGGAGAGTTTGAAAGCCGATCTGGCTGCGAAAAAGCGGCTGGAGGAAAAGATCAAGCGCATCGAAGACCTGTTTACAGGTGATGAAGCGATCGTTCTGCGTGAAAAGGGCGATCTGATATTGCGGTTGGCCGGTCTGTCGTTTCCGACCGGTAAGAGCGAGATAGAGACGCAATACTTTGCGCTGCTGACCAAAGTACAACAGACCATGCGCGAATTTTCCGGTTCACCGGTGACCATCGAAGGCCATACCGATTCGCGTGGCCACGACACGATCAACATGCGGCTTTCGCGCGAGCGAGCCAATGCGATCAAGTCCTATCTGGTGGCCAACATGGGAATCGATGAAAGCCGTATCATCGCGGTCGGATTCGGCAAAAGCAAACCGATCGCTTCCAACGATACCGAAGAGGGGCGTCGAATCAATCGACGTATCGATGTCGTCATCGATATCGGAGACGCCTTGTACTGAGAACACCGCAGCCGGCATAGCGGCATGGGGACGTCATGCCGGCTCTATCAGGTTTTGTAAGGGACGACAGGCCTAAAGTTGTGCAAACCGGAGAGCGAGGGGAGATGGAGAAAAGCGTGCTGATCATCGGCGGCGGCCTGAGCGGTCTGTTGGCCGCCCGCCGTTTGCAGGAAAAGGGTTTTGCCGTGATCGTGGTGGACAAGGGCCGCGGTATCGGCGGACGAATGGCCACCCGGCGCATCGACAGCGATACTCACGAAGGGGTGTTCGATTACGGCGCCCAGTTTTTTACCGCCCGCCGGCCGGAATTCGTCACCGAGGTTCAAGACTGGTTGCAAAATGGATCGGCGTCAGTGTGGTCCGAAGGTTTTCCCAGCCTGCGCAACGAACCAGCGCTTACCGACGAAACGCACTATCGCGGCAGGGTCAGCATGCGGCAAATCGCCAAGAACCTGGCTCAAAATCTGACCGTCCATACCGGGCAGCGCGTCGTTTCTCTCTATCATCAGGATGAGCTCTGGCATGCTGAAACAGCGGATCGCTCGGTCTTAAAAGCCCATGCCCTGCTGCTGACGCCTCCGGTGCCGCAGACTCTTGATTTGCTTCAGCACAGCGAGATCGATGTCCCTTCCGATCTTTTACCCGGCTTGCAGAACGTCGCGTATCACCCCTGTATCGCGGTCCTGGCCTTGCTGGACGGCGATAGTGGGGTTCCGTCGCCGGGCGGAATCTGGTTGAGCGGCGAACCCGTATTCTGGATCGCCGATAACCGGCAGAAAGGCATTTCGCCGGACGCCACAGCCGTCACACTCCATGCCGGACCGCAGTTCAGCCGGCTCTACTATGAATTGGATAACGATACGGTCGCGGATCGATTGCTGCATCCCGTTTCCGCTTATCTGGCCTCTCCGCCGGCAGCGGTTCAGGTGCACCGCTGGAAATATAGCCGGCCATTCCACTTTTTCCCGCAACCTTGTGCCGCCTGGAACCATCCTGCTCCCATCGCCCTCGCCGGCGACGGCTTTGTTGCCGCCAGCCTGGAAGGTGCTGCTCTCTCTGGTTGGGCCGCTGCCGACCATCTCGCTCAGCTGATCGCCAAGGCTTGATTTCTCTTTTTATATAGGCAAGCCAGCCTTTAGCCGTTGATCGACATAGTGAAAATTCGTATCTTTGGGCGGTTATCCGTTTGGCACAGCCGGGCGTGTCTCCATTCTCTGGATCATTCAGACGGGATGCTCATGGATCATAGCGGATGCCCCCTTAACCCGACAGGCAAGAATGCGGAGAATCGTCATGCAGCGTTTTGTTTTTTCCGGAGTAAGTGTTTCTGACCTGGTGGAAGAAGTGGCGCGGCTATTCTCGCTGGAAAAAACCGAGGAAACCGTAGCTGAAGAACGATACTGGGATACCTTTGACTGGTCTCTGGTGCAAAAGAACCTTGTCGTTTGGCAGCTGGCGCGGCAGATCCGGCTGCTGGCCCTGGACAGCGATGAAGAGCAGGTAGTGGATTGGCCGTCGAAAATCAACTATCCACAAGCCGGCGATTTGCAGGGGCCAGGGGCTGATGCAGTTATCAAAGAGCTGGGTATCCGCGCCCTGGTGCCGCACCTTGTCGTCAACCGCATCGCCTGTCACTGTCGCTTGCCGATGGGAGAGCAAACAAAAGATGCCGGCCTGGTAACTCTGGAACGGCTTGTTTTTCCCGAGGCACACGAAAGCCTCGTGCTGCATTTACAGCCGCGCCGCGGTTACAGCGAACGGATGCGCCCGCTGATCGACTGGTGCAAAGAGCGGGGCGGTAAAAAAATCGCTCAAGTGGATTTTGCACTTTTGGCGAACCTGGCCAACATCGAACCCGGCGCCTACAGCAACAAGGTTCGCCTGCAGTTGCAGCCTAAACTGCCGGCCCGATTGGCGGTTTTTCGCATTCTGGACGGGCTGTTTCAAATCGTCCGGCAAAACCAGTGGGGGGTGCTGGAGGATGTGGATAGCGAATTTCTCCACGATTATCGCGTGTCGATCCGCCGAATGCGCTCCATTGTCGATGAGTGCCGCGACGTTTTGCCCGAGGAGCTTTATCTGCGCTTTAAAAAAGATTTTCGCCGCCTGGGCAAAGCCACCAATCGGCTTCGGGATCTCGATGTCTATCTCTTGCGTTGCGAGGAGTATCAGACGCTGGTACCGCAGATTCTTCGGCCCGGCCTGGAAACGCTCTTTGCCGAATTCGCTCGGAAACGGGAAAAGGCTCTGAAAAAACTGCGGAAACAGATGAAGGATTCGAGCTATGAACGGTTGATCGATGACTGGGATCGCTTTTTCGTGCTGCAGCGGACTGTTCAGTCCGCTCCGGCTTTACCGACGGTCCTGGAAACGGCCTGCCGAACGATATCCTATCGCTATCACCGCATTCTCGATCAGGGTCGCATCATCGACGAAACCAGCCCCGATGATCAGGTTCATGCCCTGCGCATCGAATGCAAAAAGTTGCGCTATTTGCTCGAAGTGTTTGCATCCCTGTTTCCGGCCGACGAAATCGAGCGTTTTGTTCGGTTGTTGAAAGGCTTACAGGATAATCTCGGACAACACAACGACCTCGTGGTACAACAACGGGAATTGATGGCTTTTGCGCAAGGCAAACAGCCGAATAAATCCGATGCCCTGAGCGTGGCGGCGGTGGGTGCTCTGGTGGGTGTGCTCGCCGAACGACAGCGCCATACCCGGCATCATTTTGCTGTGCTGTTCACAGAATTCGTTCGGTCGGAAAATCAACGCTTTATGGAAAAATTGGAATCGTCTCATTGATGGAATTCGAGTACCGAAAAAACAATCGTTTTTTCGCCCAGATCGCCGGCGGTATGGAGGAGATGGGGGCAGAGGAGCTGCAGGAACTGGGCGCGACCGAAACAGCGACCGCCTATCGCGGGCTCTATTTCAGCGCCGACCGGGCCGGGCTTTACCGCATCAATTACCTGACAAGGCTCTGCACCCGCATCCTGGCACCGTTGGCGGCATTTTCCTGTCACAGCAGCAAATACCTCTACCGCCGGGCGCGCGAGATCGACTGGACGGAATTTCTGACAGCCGATCAGACCTTTGCCGTTTTTGCCACAACCGTCAACAGCAGTATTCGCCATTCGCTTTATGCTGCACTCACCCTTAAAGATGCAGTGGTCGATAGCTTTCGCCAAGCTGTCGGCAGTCGACCGAATGTTGACACTCTAAATCCGCATGTCTGGTTCAATCTCCATATCGAGAACAATCGCGCCGTCATCAGTCTGGACACTTCGGGCGGATCACTGCATCGTCGAGGTTACCGCAAATCGACGGGCGAGGCGCCGATGCAGGAAACGCTGGCCGCCGCGATTGTGCGCCTGAGTGAATGGG
>JAFGJN010000118.1 GCA_016929055.1 Candidatus Zhuqueibacterota bacterium | reverse complement strand
ATATCGAGCCGACCGGTTCCGGGGCCGTGATGGATGAAATCCGAACCGAGTTGTGGCGGGCGATAGCCGGCGGAAGGCGCCTGCGGAGTGATCCGTGCGGTGTTGATGTCGACATATTCGACGACGCCGGCCTGGCTGACCTTGATGACGCTCGATGCCTCGGACGGCGGAATGCCGTCGATCGCACCGGATGCTGTTACCTGCACATGGCCGCGATCATAGGGAACCAGAGCATAGTAATAGGTCTGTCCGTTGCGCACCTCCTCATCGATGTAATAATGGCGCAATCCGGTGTCGTTGCCAAGATCGAATTTGATGCCGTCCACATCGACGGGATGCAAGCCTTTGATGTCGTTTTTTAGATCGAATTGGGCGATTGGCTTGCGAAAGATTTTTTTACCATAGGCATCGGTGATGACCTGCGCTTCGAGAAATTCCGCATCGGTGGCGCGATAGATGCGATAACCTTCGAAATCGTATTCCTGCAAAAAGGGATCCCAGGAGCGTTCGGCCAGATCGTCCCAATAAAGGATCACCCGTTTATCGCCGGCCACCGCAGTCAGGCGCGATTTATCCGGCGGTTTGGCAAAACGATACGAGGCGTTGTAGATCTGCTGAATGGTCTTTTTGGTGCGCGCCAGCTGGCGCTGATCTTCGCCAAAGAGCAGCGCCATGGAATAGAATTGCGTCTCCCCGGCGCGCAGGAAAAAGGGCCCTGAGCTGAAAAACATGCCCAGATTGGTGTTTTGCACCAGTTTGTCGCGCGGCGATGGGGCGGAAACCAGTCCTCGCCAATAGGCCTCGTCGTTTTCCATCTTGTATTCGTGCAGAACAAAGACATTGAAACCGGTCAGGCCGATCTGGTCCGACTCGTCTTTGTCGGTAAAGTCGAAATCAGGTTCGCCCGCTGTGGGGATACCGTCACCTTCGCCGGCATCGGGTCCCGGATAGTTGAGATCGTTGGCTCCCAGGCCGTCGGCGCCCACGTCGTCACGCAATGGTTCGCCGGGATTCCAGATGCCGTCCTCGTTGAGGTCGAGAAAGGGATCCCAGTTGATGTTCTCGTCGCCGCTCCAATGCGGACGGATCTCGGTGCTGGGGTAAAATTCGCCAAAGCGGTTGGCATCGTCGACCCCGTAGGGCGGGGTGGAGAGATAAACTCCGGCACCGCTGTCGCGCCGTTCGTCGATCAGCCCGTCACGGTCGTTGTCGCGGTTGTCATAAAAGATTCCGGGACTCTCGAGAAAGGCGAATCCGGCCACACCGACCGGCGACCAATTGTAGGGACTGCCGTAGCCGTTGCCGTCAAACGCCCAGGCGATATCGAGGTCGAGGTCATAGTTGCCGCCGTCATCGGCCGAATCGTCGTGTCCGCCGATACCCCAGTCGATATGGAAGGCAAAGTAAGTGCTGTCATAGTCGGTTGCGCCTTCGTTTGTGATGAAATAGATCGCAAAAATTACATCCTGCGCCAGCACCTGATTCCATTGAAAGAGGCGCGAGGCCACCTCGATTCCCAACCCGCGGCGGCTGGAATCGGCCGGATCGGGATAAAAAAGCCACTCTTCATCCGGATCGTCGTCGAAAACCATATAGGCTTCCAGATCGGCGTTGGTCTTGCCCCGTCCAAAAAAACCGTTCCACAAACCCGACCAATCCAGGGGTTTGTCCGGCCAAAAGGCGGGCCAGGTGCGTTCGTCATTGCTCATGGCTGGAAAGTTGCGGATATTGATCTTGGAATCGGAATTAAAATAGCCGGGCAGAGGAGCGAATCCCCATGGAATTCCCTCTGGCGAGACATCGATGTCTTCGCGATAGCGGGTCACCACCGAATGGCGGCGCACGCCATCGGCGTCGACGTCGACGATCGGTGCGGCCACGATCAGGGCCACGCCGTCGACATAGGTGTGGCCGCTACCTTTGGGCCACTCGCCGGAAGGCCAGGCCGGTTCATCCCAGTTGCCGATTTCGCCGTGGTTGGCGAACACGGTGCGCACCAGATTGCCATCCATGATGCCCCACCGCGTGTGTTCCAGACTGCCGGTATTGGGATCGGGTTGCCGCTGTGCCGAGGCTGCGACGGCCAGAATCCCTACGAGTGTTGTGCAGATTAGCGTTCGCATAGCTCCTTCCACCATCGATTGATCGAACGGGTTCGGCAACAGGCTAAAAATCGAGACTGAATCCGAGCATAACCTGTCGCGGTTCCGAATAGAAATCGGGCCGACGGATCCATTCGTCCAGAGTGTTGACCCCGAAAATCGTTCCCGACCGTTCAGCGGCGATTGAATAGTTGGCGCGGCCGGTATCGGAATAGACATCAGTTTCGTTCATACGGTCAAACAGATTAAAAACCCGCACAAAAACAGTGGCATTCATGTTTGCGATTCCAAAGCGGCGGTAGGCATAGAGATCCACGGTATAGACCGCCGGCTTGCGCTCGCTGTTTTCCACCGCGGTGCGCACATTTTGTTCCGTGGGTGTATAGGGAAATCCGCTGCCGAGCCGACCGATGATGCTGGCGGACATGCGATCCGGATCGCCCAGGGTCAACGAGGTGTTGAGACTGTGCGTCCGGTCCCAATTCAACGGTACCAGCTGTTTTTGCGGTTCACGGCCGGCCTGAACGTCGAGAAAGGCCGATGTCGGATCAGAGGCGTTGCCCTGGGCGATCTGATAGGTATAGTCGATCGTCGCGCCGATGCCGCCGCCGAAGCGTTTTTCCAGCGCTACGGTCAGCCCTTTGACATTGCCGTAATCGCGGTTGATATAGCGCGCATAGCGGATACCGGTGGTGGTGTGAAGAATTTCGGTGCCGAGCAGATTGCGAATATCCTTGAAAAAAGCGGTAACGTCCAGCGACAGATCAAAGCCGATCTGTTGCTGCAGACCGATTTCATAGATCGTGGTCTTTTGTGGCTTGAGCTCGGCGTTGCCGATGGTATTCGGCTGGCGTTCTGGCGGATTGGTGCTGCCGTAATTGCTGGTGGCATAGAGTTCGAACTCGGGATTGCTAAAGAGGTGTTCGAATCCGGGGATCTGGAAAAAATGGCCGTATGAGACGTGAATGGCGCCGCGGTCGGTGATCGGATAGGAGAGGCCGACTCGCGGACTGATCTGGTATTCGCTGCTTGCTTTGCGAGTCGGCGAATAAGCCGGATCGGAAAAATTTATCGGCACAATACCCTGGGAAGAGAAATAATCCAGACGCACGCCGGCATTGACGACCATATAATGGAGCTCGATTTTGTCCTGAAGATAGGCGGAAGCTTCGATGGGGTAATAAAGGTACTCGTCATTGTTCTGCACATTTTGGGTGCGGGTCGGAACATAGGGTTGCCATCCGGTTTCGCGGTTGAGCCGGATTTCAAACGCTCGCAGCCACAGCCGGTGCCGCCGCAATTCGATACCGGTTTTAATCTGGTGGGTCTGCGTGATCTGTGAGGTCAGATCGATTTTTCCGATGCTGGTGGTGGTGTTGCGCTTAAAGTGCCACATTTCCTGGCCGCCGGTGAGAAAGGCGCTACCGCTGGCCGCCATCAGCAGCATCGGATTGGTATAACGCGGGTCATAGGGGTCGCTATAGACCTGTTGTCGGTAATCGGTATAAAAGCGCGCTGCCTTGGTGGTCATAAAGGTGCGGTGGTTGAAAACATGCGTCCAGGTGAGAGTGTTGTTCCAGCCGGTCTGGTAGCGCCAGAAATCTCCGTCCGGATTGAGACGAAACCTGTGGTTGTAGGTCTTGTATTTGTGGTGTTGAATCAATCCCTCATAATCGATTTTGTCGGACGCGCTCACTCGGGTGGTCAACTTGATCTGGCCGGTCCAGCGTTGGCTGGGATTCATGGGCACATAGTCCGAGGCGTTGCGCAAGCTGTCGCTCAAGCGGGCAAAATCCTCCGGCGAGGAAAATCGGTGCTCTATCCCACGGGACTCGATCATCCAGTCGCGAATATCGGTGCTGGGGAAATTGGATGAATCCGTAGGGGTGAAGGAATTGCGGCCATAGAGGGCGCCCTCATAATCGGCATAACGGCCGGCAGCGAAAAAGGTCACCGATTTTCCCAAAAGGGGCAGAGGACCGCTGAGCGTTCCTTCAAAATTATAGATCGGGTTGAGCGCATCGATGTTCCAAAAAACATCGGTGTGATTGCTGAGATAGTCGCCGACATAGCTCTGGATTTGGCCGTGGTAGGTGGATCCGCCTTCTTTGGTTACGACGTTGACGATTCCGGACATGGCCTGGCCGTATTCGGCGTTAAAAGTGCCGCTGATGATTTGCAGTTCCTGTACCGACTGGTTTTCCACCTGCAGTGAAAAATCGTTGTTATAGACATCGTTGATGGAAACGCCGTCGATGAGGTAGGCGACTTCGCCGCTGCGGCCGCCGCGAAAATGGCCATCCACCACGCCAGCCTGCAGGTTGATCACATCCTGAATCGAGGTTACGGGCAGGCGCTGAATGACTTGAGCATCGACCGTCACTGAAGTCGAGGTGAGATCGCGCTCGACAATCGGTTTTTCCGCTATCACGGTGACCGTTGTGCCCAGCTCGAGAACTGCCGAGGACAGGGAAAAATTGAGCTCTGTGGTTTTGTCGACCGAGACGCGCACCTGTTCATAGCGCAGGTTGTCGTAACCGATCATGGTGGCGCGAATGGCATAGACGCCGGGAGCGAGGCGAAGAATGAAATAGTTTCCGTCGATGTCGGTTGCTGCCCCCAATTGGGTGCCTTCGACCAGAACATTGACGCCGGGCAGGGGTTCACCCGTTTCGCGATCGGTGATTCTGCCGATGATTTTCCCGGTTGTGCCGGCCGGTAACGGGGCCGAGATCGACCAGACCAACAACAAGAGTAGCGGGAGCGTCCAAAGCTTTGCCTGCATGCGAGGCTCCTTTTTCTGAACCCTGAAACGGAACCGGTTTTACAGTTTCGGGGCGGCCCAACGACCGCCCCGAAATGCCATCCATTTACTTGACAAACATCATTTTTCGAACCAGTCGAGTTCGAGGTGTGTTCAATACATAGAAATAGATACCGCTGGAAGCCGCCAGTCCGGTTTCATCCCGGCCGTCCCAGAGGACGGAATGCTCGCCGGCTTCGCGGACACCATCGACCAATGTACGAACGATTTTACCGAGCAGGTCATAGACGACCAGCGAAACCTGCTCCGTTTGCGGCAGGTTGAAACGGATCGTCGTGCTCGGGTTAAAGGGATTGGGATGATTTTGGGCCAGCGAATAGACCAGAGGCGCAACAGGCAGATCCGTGCCGCCGACGCGGGTCACATTGCCTTCGACCACGGCGAAATCGTCCCAATAGACATTGCCGACAGCCTGATGCTGCATACGGGCGCGAATCGACATGCGTTTCGCATCCGGCGGTGTGGTCAGGGTAAAGACATAAAGCGACCAATCCTTGTCTGTTACTGTCTGGTCGACGACGAAAAAGTCCTGTCCGCTGAATTCCGCCCACCCCTCAGCATCGGTGTGGTAGGTGGCTGTGAAAAAGATGGCTTTTTCGACATCGTTTTCGAGGTTGAGGTTGACACCCTCGGTCTTGACCCAGGCTTGAACGGTATAGACTTTGTTGCCCTGGATGGGATTGCGGTTGCTGATGGCCACGACTTCGGCCGGATTGTCAGCGGTGTCGGAAAGCAAAAGCGAGTGGTCGCCGGTAAAAGCGGCGTCTCGGGTGATGCTGACCACGCCGTAATCCTTTTCGCCTTCGCTCATATGATCCTTCCAGAAGAACCAGCCTTCGGGCACGCCGAAATTGGCGTTGTAGAGGTCGCCGATCCAGCCCTCGGCTCCTTCAGCCAGACGCATGAAAATGTCGTCCAGCCAGACGGTTCCGACGGCATCGGCGCCGAACTGAAACTTGATGGCCAGAGAATCGGCGTTGACTGGCAAAACGATGGGTACATCGTTCTGGATGGCGCTCCAATCGATCGTCGCCTGATCCTGTGGGACGGGCAAAACGATCGGCTCGCCGAAAATCAAGGCGCCTTCGGCGTTATAGAATTCCCAGACCAGATGCACTTGTTCATCGGCCGAGGCGGGATTGGTGTTGAGATTTTCGGTTTTGACCCAGCCGCCGACCTCGATTTCGACGTTGGCGGGGATGCCGTCTACCGGATTCCACTGAAGTTTGGCCATGTTGGCGTGAGTGACCCACATGGGAGCGTCGTCGCCGGCGCTTTCCTGGATCATCAACGACCGCTGCGGCGAGCGGAACTGTTGATCGTCCCAGGCTACGGTGGCGTCGCCTTCGTTGGCCTTGGTCCAGTAGGCAGGCATTTCCGCGTTCTCAAAGCCGTTCCCGGCCATAACCTGGGCGATCGGCACCACGAAAAAGTCGTCCCAGTAGACGTCGCCCGTGGCTTCATGCTGCAAACGGGCACGGATCGAGATCCGTCGATCGTTCTCCTCGGTGCGGATGCGGAAGGTATAGAGCGCCCAGTCGCGGTCGGCTGCGGTCTGGTTAACGACGAAAAAGTCGGCGCCGTGCGTTTCGGCCCAGCCTTCGGCATCGCTGTGATAGGTGACGGTGAAAAAGATCGCCTTTTCGACGTCAAAAACCGGCAGGGGATTGACGCCGTCGAGTTTAACCCAGGCGCCGACCAGGTATTCGGTGTTGGGTTGCACCGGGGTTCGGTTTGATATGGCCACCACTTCTGCTGGATTGTCATCGGTGTCGGCGATGCGGAGAGAGTTGAGGCCGCTGTGCGCAGCGGTGCTGGTGATGGAAACCACGCCATAGCCTTCTTTGCCAAAACTCATCCAATCTTTCCAGTAGAACCAGCCGTCGGGCACCCCGAAATTGGAGTTAAAGAGATCGCCGATCCAGCCTTCGGCGCCTTCAGCCGGATGCATGAAAATATCGTCCAGCCAGGCGGTTCCAACGGCGTTGGGGCCGAAATGAAACATGACAACGAGCGAATCGGCTTCCACCGGCAACACGATCGGTACTTGGTTTTTGATTTCGGTCCAATCGACCGAAGCCTGATCCTGCGGAATGTTGAGCACCACCGGTTCGCCAAAGATCAGGTTCTGGTCAGCATCGAAAAAGGAAAAAGTGAGGCGAATTTCGGCGTTGGCATCAGCGGGATTGGTGTTGACGTTTTCGGTTTTAACCCAGCCGCCGATCACCATCTCGATGTCTTTGCCGAGACCGTTTGGGCTGTTCCAGTTCAGTTTGGCCAGGTTGCCAGAGATCCAGTAGGGATCGTCGTCGCCGCCGTCATCGCTGATCTTGAGGGATCGTTCCGGCGAGCGATACTGATCGCCGGCCCATTCGACGATGGCCTGCCCATCGTTGCGCGGGCCCCAGTAGGCGGGATTGCGCGATTCGTCAAAGGTGTAATTCTGTTTGGCCACGCCCACGGGATAGAGACGAAAATCGTCCCAGTAGGTGTCCCCAAAGGTCTGATGCTGCAGTCGAGCGCGCACCGAGAGTCGGGTTGCTTCTGCCGGTGGGGTAAAGGTGAATTGGTAGAGACGCCAGTCGTGATCGGCAGCTGATTGATCGATGACGAAAAAGTCTTCACCAGCGACTTCAGCCCAGCCCTCGGCATCGGTGTGGTAGGTGACGGTAAAGAGAACCGCCGTTTCCACCTCGCGTTTGGGATTGACCTGGACGCCTTCGAGTTTGACCCAGGCGGAGAGGCCATAGGAGCGTCCCGACTCGATGGGCGCGCGATCGGAGATCGCCACCACTTCGGCCGGATTGTCGGCGCT
>JAFGJN010000117.1 GCA_016929055.1 Candidatus Zhuqueibacterota bacterium | reverse complement strand
GACGAAGCTTTTACGCCTGATTATCTCGCACAGCGCATGTGCGGAAACCGGCCGATCAAGAATGTGTTGATGGATGCCGGCTGTGTTGTCGGGGTGGGGAACATCTATGCCAACGAAGCGCTTTATCTGGCCGGCTTGCGACCTGATCGGCCGGCGATGTCGATCGACACGAATGAAACAGCGCAAATTGTGGCGGCGATTCGCACGGTTCTGGCTCTGGCGATCGAGCGTGGGGGAACGACTCTGAAGGATTTTCGCAATACACAGGGCGAACCAGGGTTTTTTCAGCTCGATCTGCGGGTTTACGGGCGACAGGGAGAGGCCTGTTTTGCTTGCGGTGCGGCGATTGAAAAGAGGCGAATCGGCGGGCGGTCGAGCTACTTTTGTCCGGTCTGTCAGCGATAAAAGAAAAAACCCCGATCGATAACGATCGGGGTTTTTCTTTTCGTGCGTGAATGATCAATACATGCCGCCGCCGGGAGGCATGGCCGGAGCCGGCGGTTCGGGTTCTTTCTTTTCAACGATGGTGGCTTCGGTCATCAGGAGCAAGCCGGCAACACTGGCGGCATTCTCCAGCGCGATGCGCGCCACTTTGGTCGGATCGATGACGCCGGCTTCGAACAGATCCTCATAGGTGTCTGTTGCGGCGTTGAATCCGAAATTGCCTTTGCCTTCTTTGACCTTTTGAATCACGATCGAGCCTTCATGACCTGCGTTTTCCGCGATCAGCCGCAGAGGCTCTTCCAGAACGCGGCGCAGAATATTGATGCCAATCTCTTCTTCGGCATCGGCTTTGATCTTGCTCAGGGCATCGATGCAGCGCACCAGCGCAACACCACCGCCGGGGATGATTCCTTCTTCGACCGCGGCGCGGGTAGCGTGCAGCGCATCCTCGACGCGCGCTTTCTTTTCCTTCATCTCCACTTCGGTGGCAGCACCGACGTTCAGAACCGCCACACCGCCCGCCAATTTTGCCAGACGTTCCTGGAGTTTCTCTTTGTCATAATCGGAGGTCGACGCCTCGACCTGCTTTTTGATCTGTGCGATGCGGCCTTTGATGTCATCGGTCTTGCCGGCACCTTCAACGATGGTGGTGTTGTCCTTGTCGATGTTGACGCGTTTGGCCGAACCCAAATCGTTGATAGTGGTGTTTTCGAGCTTAAAGCCGGTCTCTTCGGAAATCACCCGACCACCGGTGAGAACAGCGATGTCTTCGAGCATCGCTTTGCGGCGATCGCCAAAACCCGGTGCCTTGACAGCCGCGACCTTGAGGGTGCCGCGGATTTTATTGACCACCAGAGTTGCCAGGGCTTCACCCTCGACGTCTTCGGCAATGATAACCAGGCCCCGGCCCATCTGAGCCGTCTTTTCCAGGATCGGCAAAAGATCTTTCATGGTGCTGATCTTTTTGTCGTGGATCAGGATCATTGGCTCTTCCAATGAAGCTTCCATAGCGTCCGGATTGGTGACGAAATAGGGGGAGAGGTAGCCACGATCGAACTGCATGCCCTCGACCACTTCCAGCGATGTCTCGGTGCTTTTCGCTTCCTCGACGGTGATGACGCCGTCTTTGCCGACTTTTTCCATCGCATCAGCGATCAGCAGGCCGATTTCGCTGTCATTGTTGGCCGAGATGGAGCCGACCTGGGCGATCTCTTTTTTGCCAGGAAGCGGTTTGCTCATTTGCTTCAGCTCTTCGACAACCGCTTTCACGCCTTTGTCGATACCGCGTTTGATGGCCGTGGGATTGGCACCGGCGGTGACGTTTTTCAGGCCTTCCCGCACGATTCCCTGAGCCAGAACGGTGGCGGTGGTGGTTCCGTCGCCAGCGATATCGCTGGTCTTGGAGGCAACTTCGCGCACCATCTGAGCGCCCATATTCTCAAATTCGTCTTCCAGTTCGATCTCTTTGGCGACCGTGACACCGTCTTTGGTTACGGTCGGAGCGCCGAACTTTTTGTCAATTACCACATTGCGGCCTCTGGGGCCCAGGGTCACCTTGACGGCGTTGGCCAGAATATCGACGCCGCGTTTCAACCCGTCGCGTGCGTCCTGATTGAACTCGATTAACTTTGCCATTTTTTATTGCTCCTTTATTCGTCTTTAATGCAGTATTCATTTAAACATGCTTGATTGTCGCCCCGTCCACTAGATGACGGCCAAAACGTCGCTTTCGCGCATGATCAGATATTCTTCTCCGTCGATGGTGACCTCGGTACCGGAGTATTTGCCGTACAGAACCACATCGCCTACTTTAACTTCCATGGCGATCTGGGAGCCGCTATCGGAAATTTTGCCCGGTCCGACTGCCACGATTTTGCCTTTTTGCGGCTTTTCCTTCGCAGTATCGGGGATAATGATCGAACCGTGCGTGGTCTCTTCGGCTTCGAAAGATTTGACCACGATGCGATCGGCTAACGGTTTTACCTTCATGGATTGTCCTCCTAAAAAGTTGTTAAAATAAATAAAAACAATTATGCTGTTGGCACTCGTTGAAGATGAGTGATAATAGTCGTGAAATAATATAACAAATTGCGTGAATTTGTCAAGAAGTTTTTTTAGTGGGATGGCTTGAGGATGTGATTGTTAGGGAGAGAACGGGTTCTCATATATTCATTTTTTCTCTTGACAATTGATCGTTATATGGATATATTTTTATTGGGCTACTGCAACAGGAGTTAATTCATGCCGCACAGCTCGGGATTCTGGCTGCTGCCAAGTAGCGAATGATGCGTACAGCTTGATGGAAGGGGACCCGTATGAAAGAATTCGTCGAGTACATAGTCAAACATCTGGTGGATAATCCCGATGAAGTCAAGGTCTCTGAAGTTTTCGGCGAAACAACCGTAGTCTATGAGCTCAAAGTTGCTCAACCCGATATGGGAAAGGTTATCGGCAAGAACGGTCGAACCGCCCATGCGATCCGTGTTTTGTTAAGTGCAGTCGCCCGCAAAGCCGGTAAGCACGCAACTCTGGAAATTCTGGAATAGACTCGCTCTGTCGGGGGGTGGTGTAAAAAAAAAGATCGCGATTTTAAAATTATTGACATCTTTCCCGGAAAGTGGGGGCCGGGCAGGAAAAGCCTGACAAAGACGACGACCGAATGCCTTTGTGACCAACAGAGGCATTTTTTTCAGCATCGGTTTATTTGTGATAGTTTTCACCGCGAAGGATGGTGCAGGCGCGATAAATCTGCTCCAGACAGACCACAGCCGCCAGTTCATGCGCCAGGGTTAAGCTCGACAGCGAAAGGCGCTCCTGCGCTGCTTCTCGCACGCTCGAATGCAGCCCAAACGGTCCACCGATGATAAAAGTCAGTTTTTGGGTTCCTCTGGCGATTCGTCGATCGAGCCATTCCGCCAGGCCGAGAGAATCCAGGGTTTTGCCTTCGATGTCGAGAATAACACAGCAATCTGCATCCCGCACCCGATCCAGAATGCGCTTGGCCTCGCGCAGCATAGCCTCTTGCGGTGAAAGTGAGCTTAGCTTTTCCGCCCGCACGGCAACGATTTCCATCGAATGATAGCGGCTGATACGTCGGCGATAGATTTCCGCCAACTGACCGTAGCAGGTCTCGCTGAATTTTCCGACTGTCAACAATTTGATCTGCATTTTTGCCTTTTTTTTCCTATGCCGGGGTTATGAGCGCATCGGCTGCCGTCAAAGGCGGATCCCGAAAGGTATCATGTCCACAAGATTTGTCGTTTCAAACTACAGGTTTGACCCTCCCGGTGCAAGCTTTATTTTATACCCGTGATTCGTCCGATCGTTTCGATTGACTCGTGTTCGACTCGATTCGAAATGAGAATTGCGTTGACTCTGGGTGTATTGTTTTTTATATTTTTGAATCTTTTGATGAGCTGCAAACCATCAAAAGAATAAGCTTGAAAATCCAACCAATTAGAGGAACGGATGAACCGGAAAGAACTGGAAAAAACCTACGATCCCTTACGTGTTGAAACCAAGTGGTACGACTTTTGGGAAAGCAATAGATTGTTTCATGCCGAAGCAACCGGCGAGAAAAGACCCTATACGATCATGATTCCGCCTCCCAACGTCACCGGCATGCTGACCATGGGACACATTCTCAACAACACGATTCAGGATGTATTGATCCGCTGGAAAAAAATGCAGGGATACGAAACCCTCTGGATGCCGGGCACCGACCATGCAGGTATCGCAACGCAGAGCAAAGTGGTTGCCGCACTGCAAAAGCAAGGCATCAGCCGTCATGATCTCGGCCGGGAAAAATTTCTCGAGCGCGTCTGGGAATGGCGGCGCGAATATGGCGGTATAATTCTCAGGCAATTGCGCAAGTTGGGCGCCGCCTGCGATTGGGAGCGCGAATGTTTTACCATGGACGCAAACCTCAGCTTTGCCGTTCGCAAAGTTTTTGTCGATCTTTACAACAAGGGCTTGATCTACCGAGGAAGACGGTTGATCAACTGGTCACCGGCTGCCAATACCGCCCTGGCAGATGAAGAGGTGGTCTATACCGACGAAAAGGGCCATTTCTGGCACATCGCTTACCCGTTAAGCGATGGAAGCGGCCACGTCGTCGTGGCCACCACCCGTCCCGAGACCATGCTGGGCGATGCCGCCGTCGCGGTTCATCCCGAGGATACGCGTTATGCTCATCTGATCGGCAAGACGGTCATTCTGCCTCTGCTCAATCGCACCATTCCCATCATCGCAGATGAGCATGCAGATCCAGAGAAGGGCAGCGGTGCCGTCAAGATCACTCCGGCCCATGATTTCAATGACTTTGAAGTCGGTTTGCGCCACAACCTGGAGCAGATTTCGGTCATCGACCCGAACGCTCGAATGAACAAGGAGGCCGGTCCTTATGAGGGCCTCGATCGATTCGAGGCGCGCAAACGCATTCTCACCGATCTCGAGTCAAAAGGTCTGCTGCGACAGGTGGAAGAAAAAATCATTCCGGTGCCGCGTTGTTATCGCACCAACGACGTAATCGAACCGCTTTTGTCGGATCAATGGTTCGTCAAAATGGAGCCGCTCGCCGGCCCGGCGATCGAAGCAGTCCGCTCGGGCCGAATCCGTTTTCATCCGCGCCACTGGGAAGAGACCTATTTCCACTGGATGGAAAACATCCGCGATTGGTGCATCAGCCGGCAAATTTGGTGGGGGCACCGCATTCCGGCCTGGTACTGCGAAAACGGCCATATTACGATTGCTATCGAGGATCCCAAGTGCTGCCAGGGCTGCGGATCCACACACTTGCGTCAGGATGAAGATGTGCTGGACACCTGGTTTTCCTCCTGGTTATGGCCGTTCAGCACCCTGGGTTGGCCGGACCAGACGCAAGAGCTCGACTTTTTCTATCCCACCGACACCCTGGTCACCGGTCCGGATATCATATTTTTCTGGGTCGCCCGCATGATCATGGCATCGCTTGAATTCACTGGCGAAATCCCGTTTCGCGATGTTTATTTCAACGGAATGATCCGCGATAAAGACAACCGAAAAATGTCCAAATCGCTCGGCAATTCGCCGGATCCCCTGTGGTTGATCGACGGCGTCGATGCCGGCTCTGTGGGCGATTTCGGCCAGGTCAATCCGAGCTATGGTGGCGGCGTGCCTCCTTACGGTGCCGATGCAATCCGTCTGACCATGGTTTATCTCACTCCGTTGGGTGGCGATATTCGGTTCGATCACACCCTGGTGGAGATGGGACAAAAATTTTGCAACAAGCTGTGGAATGCCGCGCGTTTCGTGCTGATGAATCTCGGCGATGACGATTCGGCCGCCCTCGATAAAACTCCTCGTGAAAATCTAGAACTGGCGGATCGCTGGATTCTCAGCCGGCTTCATCGCACCATTGAAAGCGTCGAACAGGCCAACCAGTCCTTTCGCTTTAACGAAGCGGTCCACGCCATCTATGATTTTGTCTGGTCTGAATTCTGCGATTGGTATCTGGAATTGATCAAGATGCGTTTGTACGATGAAGCCGATGTTCAGGCCCGAAAAACGGCGCGCAGTCTGGCGGTGGTGCTTCTCGATTCGATTCTGAGGCTGCTGCACCCGTATATGCCTTTTATTACCGAAGAGATCTGGCAGGCATTGCCCGAATCGGTCTGGCGCAACCGGGACGGGATCAAAACGATCATGAGGGAACCCTTTCCTCAGGCTGATCCGGCTTTTATCGATGCTGAATCGGAAAAACAGATGGATCTGATCCGTCAGAGCATCAACGCTTTGCGCAATATTCGCGGCGAGATGAACATCCCACCGACCAAGTCTGCCGCTCTGCAGCTGCGCTCCCAGGATGAAAGTAAAACGGCATTGTTGCTGCGCCACTCGGCCTATATCGAACGGTTGGCGCGGATCGAAAGCATCGAACCGACCGACGAAAAGCCGGAACTGTCGGCCAGTGCTGTGGTTCAAGGTATTGAACTCTATATGCCTCTGGCGGACTTGATCGATGTCGAGGTGGAAAAAAATCGATTACAAAAAGAAATCGAACGCCTGTCTGCGCAGGTCGACGGATTGACGAAAAAGCTCAACAATGAAAATTTTCTCGCTCGCGCGCCGCAAGAAGTAGTGGACAAGGAGCGTCAGAAACTGCGCGACTTTGAGGAAAATTCGCTCAAATTGAGGGGTAATTTGAGCCGGTTGTTAAGCAGCTGATCGATCCCCCTGCGCTCTCCGGCGAATCGGTTGGAGGGCTTGGAAATGAAACAAATCACAGGACTGCTCGCAGTGTTGACAGCAACCGTCATCTCCGCATCTGCACAGGTCGCCATCACGGTCTATAACAACAACCTGGCTGTGGTGCGCGATGTCCGCTCGATCGATCTCAAAGCCGGGGAACAGCTCTATCGTTTTACCGGTGTCGCGGCGCAGATCGATCCGACTTCGGTGCATTTCAAGTCGCTCACCGCGCCGGACGCTGTGCAGCTCATCGAGCAGAATTACGAATTCGACCTGGTCGGAACCGAACGATTGCTCGAACGCTATCTCGAGCAGCCCATCCTGGTCGCCACGGAAAAAGGGGATATTCTGACCGGCACCCTGATGAACGCAGGCGGCGGCGATGTGATCCTTCGAACAAACGACCAAAAGGTACTGGCTGTCAAAAGCAGCAGCATCACCCGTATCGAATTCCCCAAGTTACCTGATGGACTGGTGACGCAGCCGACCCTGGTCTGGCTGATGCAGAACAAAAAAGCCGGTCGTCACGACTGTGAAATCAGCTATCTCACCGGCGGTGTGAGTTGGCATGCCGAATATGTAGCGGTGACCAACGCCGACGACACTCAGATGGATCTCAGCGGTTGGGTGTCGATCGAGAACCGGTCGGGCGCGACCTTTCGCGATGCTTTGCTCAAGCTGGTGGCAGGCGACGTCAATTTGGTGCGGCCGCAGCAGATGCCGCGGGTGATGAAGACGGCCATGATGGCCGATGCGGCAGCCGGTTTTGAGGAAAAAGCCTTTTTCGAGTACCACCTTTACACCCTGCCGCGGCGGACGACTTTGGCCGACCGGCAGGTCAAGCAGCTGTCGCTTTTTCCGGAAGCACAGGCCAAGATCGAAAAGAAATTCATCTATGACGGACAACGCGATCCGAAAAACGTCTCGGTCTCTTTGCAGTTCAAAAATTCCAAAGAATCGGGACTGGGCATGCCGTTGCCCATGGGCAAAGTCCGGGTCTACAAAACCGACAGCGATGGATCGCAAGAGTTCATCGGCGAAGACCGGATCGATCATACTCCCCGAAACGAAGAGGTCAAACTGCGCATCGGCAATGCCTTTGACATCGTCGGCGAACGCACGGTGAAAAAGATGGAAAAACTCGATCAGCGTGTCCGGCGCGAGACAGTCGAGATCAAGTTGCGCAACCACAAGGACGAGCCGGTGGTTGTCCATGTGCTCGAACGGTTTTGGGGCGATTGGGAGTTTATTGGCAAAACTCCGAAAATCGTCAAACAAGATGCCAACAGCGTCGAATTCGCCGTCCCGGTCGCCAAAGACCAGGAGGCGGTTGTCGAATACACCGTTCTGATCAAATCGTGAGGCCAGAGTCGTGATCCGGAACGGGCATGGCGGATGAAATGCAAAAACGGGTGGTGGATCAACCGGTCGAAAAACTTGCCGGAATCGGACCCAAAAAGGCCGCCCAACTTGTTTCTGCAGGAGTCGTGACCATCGGCGATCTCTTTTATTATTTTCCGCGCCGATATCTCGACCGTTCGTGCATCGCTCCAATCGGCAAACTGCAGGATGGACAGGAAGCGACGGTTTTTGCCCGGGTACATACCATGGGCGTTAAAAAAGGCCGGCGCAACCGCTTTGTGTTGGTTCTTTCCGACGACAGCGGGTTTCTGTCCTGTATCTGGTTTTCCCGTCTGGCCTTTTGGGGCAAAATTTTTCGTATCGGCGAATGGCTGGCCGTGAGCGGTAAGGTCAGCCTTTTCGGCGGACCGCAGATGATCCATCCGGAATTCGATCGCCTGAGCGATTCCGGAGACGGCGAGTTGCTCAACACCGGCAAGATCATTCCCCAATACCCCTCGAGCGAAGCACTCGGCCGCGTCGGGCTCGACAGCCGTGGTTTTCGACGCCTGCTGCATCGGACCTTGCAGCAGTACCGCTCCTCCATCCCGGAAACTCTGCCGCAGGAAATTCGTACCCGACACCACCTGCTTCCCCTGGCCGATGCACTCTATTCGCTCCATTTTCCCTCCGATTTTGCCGCTCTTGACATGGCTCGAAAGCGGCTGGCTTTTGACGAGTTTTTCTTTATGGAATTGACTATCGCCTATCGCAAGAAACGCTGGGGCCAGGCCGTCGGCGGCATCGCCTTTCTGCGGGTAGGCGACAAGGTCCGTGCTTTGCTCGATTCCTTACCCTATGAGCTGACCGAAGCCCAGAAACGCGTTTTGCGCGAGATTCGTGCCGATATGAAGAGCGACAGGCCGATGAACCGGCTGCTTCAGGGCGATGTCGGAGCCGGAAAAACTGTGGTGGCATTGGTTACCCTGCTGATCGCCGTCGAGAACGGCTATCAGGCCGTAATGATGGCACCCACCGAAATTCTCGCCGAACAGCACTTTCTTTTTCTTCATCAGACCTTGTCCACCCTGGACGTTCGCGTTGTTTTGCTCATCGGCGGACAGCCCAAAGCGGTTCGCCGGCGCATGCTGGAGGAGATCGAAAGCGGCAAAGCGCAGATTATCGTCGGCACCCATGCCCTGATTCAGGAGCAGGT
>JAFGJN010000116.1 GCA_016929055.1 Candidatus Zhuqueibacterota bacterium | reverse complement strand
GGCGAAAATGGCGCCATTCAAAAGACCTTTTACGAGCCGCAGAATTATATTAATTACAAGAATTTGAAAATGTATGTTTATGGCTCGGATCTTTTTGGCAGTCATATCCGCTCGGACTCGAGTCACATCGAGGTCTTTTTGCGTTTTGGCTCCGATGAAAACAACTATTACGAAGTCCGGCGACGGATTTATGAGGGGTGGTTGAACAACGATGTTGATGTCGATTTGGTGGAATTGGCTGCACTCAAGCTGAAAACCGATGCCGATTCCACTGTCGACGGGCGATACGGATGGCAGCAGGTTCAGCCGAATGGTCAGATTCTCTATATCAAGGGGCAGCCTGCGCTGACCAATGTGCGGACATTGATCGCCGGTGTTAAAAATCTCAGTGCCCAAGAGCTCGACCTGCCGATCAATGAAGTGTTTCCCTTTAACGGCGAAATCTGGCTGAACGAACTGCGTCTTTCCAACGTTAAAAAAGACGCTGGTATGGCCATGCGCGCGCGTCTCGACCTGCAATGGGCCGATCTGATTCGTTTCAACGGAGAACTTAACCAGCGGGATGCAGATTTTCACAATGTGGCCACCCGGTTTGGCGACGGCGACAATCAGCTAAGCGGTAATTTCAGCACGACTCTCAATCTCGACAAGTTTTTCCCGAGTAAACTCGGAATCTCTTTGCCGGTTAATTACAACTATGCGCGCAGTGAGGCGACGCCCAAATACAAGCCTGGCACCGATGTGGAAACTGAAGCGCTGCCCGATTCAATCGTCGATCTGGTGCGCAAGTACAACGAGAAGAAAGGATTCAGCGTTTCGCTATCCGTTCGCTCCCGATCGCAAAGCTTTGTCGTCAAACACCTGTTGTCTCAGTTCAAGGCGAATTACAGCCGCAGCGAATCGTTTAGCCACAATTCGACCACCAAATACGCCACGGCGTTGCAGGAGAACGGCAAACTGGACTGGGGCATCAATTTTTCCCGCGATAATTACGTGCGTCCATTGAAATGGTTGGGTGATGCCAAAATGGTGCGCAAGTTAACGGATCTCAAGCTCTATTACACTCCTCAGTCGATTTCGACCAGTATGAGTGGCACGCGAAACAACCAAGAGTCGCTGACCCGAACAGAGGTTTTTAGCGCCAACAGCAGCTTTACCATCAATCGCAATTTCTCCACCCGCATGAAAATATTCGAGAGTTTGTCGCTCGATTTGAGCCGCAATTATACCAACGATTTGCGCGATGTGCCGAGCGATTCTTTGTGGGCGCAAATACGAGCCGGACGATTGGGTCTTTTAACTGGAATCGATCAGAATACCTCGGTCAAGTATTCACCCCAGATCTTTGCCTGGCTGACCAGCAATTTCACTTACAGCACGAGTTTCAAATACAGCTTTAATCGGCAACAGACCCTGGCTGCGGCTAATGCCTCGCAAAACCGCACCGTGAGTTTCAACGGATCGCTGAATCTCAAGACCCTGACGCGATCCATTTATGATCCGGATAAAAGCGCACGCGGGCGGCGCCCGACCCAGCGAACCGGACGCCCCCGTCCGGGACAAACGGATCAGAGCGAAACA
Organism: Candidatus Zhuqueibacterota bacterium; assembly: GCA_016929055.1. GTDB lineage: Bacteria > Zhuqueibacterota > Zhuqueibacteria > Residuimicrobiales > Oceaniaggregativiventaceae > Sulfursilanivivens. The sequence goes on along the minus strand of JAFGJN010000116.1, from coordinate 42,011 downwards.
GATAAAAAGGAAGAACAAACCGATAGCGGTCCGAATGTGGCCCTTAAATCCCTCGGTTTGTTTGTCAAATTTTTTAGCATTTTCGATCCTTTTACCCTAAATTGGTCCGAACGCAACAACATAACCGCATTTGGTGTGATGGGAATTCCGCAATGGGGATTTCAACTGGGACTGACCGACAGCCTTGGCGTACCCCTGGAGGCCAACACCGGGAGTGGCAGTTTTAACCGCGGTTCCAGCGGAATCAATCGCTCTTTCAACACCTCATCCGGCTTTAATATCAGCCGCAACATCAATATCAGTTTCAAGTACGACCAATCCTATTCACTCAACTCGAGCACTCAGACCACCGGTTCCCGGTCGCAGAGTTGGCTGGTTATGGGAGATGATTTTGATATGCTCTTTCCCAGTTGGTCGGTGCGTGTCGGCGGCGGCGAGAAATTGCCTTTTATAAAGGATTGGTTCAGCCGAGTTTCTCTTGATCATGCCTATAACGGTCAGAGCTCAAACACGTTTGATGTGGAAAACGGCCGCGAGATTCCGACCAAAGAAAACAACAAATCGGGTTTTCGGCCACTGATTGGATTGACGATGCAGATGAATAATGGCCTGTCGATACAGGCGCGCTACAACACTCAAAACGACGAGTCCATCAGTATTGGATCCAATTATGGCGCAACACGCTCGGTCAGCGACGACCTGTCGCTGTCGGCCAATTGGTCCAAACAGAGCGATTTCCGCATTCCGATCTGGCCTTTCGAGAACATGCGTCTCAAGAACAGCATCAATTTTTCCTTTACCTTTAGCATGACCAGCCAGGAACAGTACAAGAGCCGAGCAGGCGGTGACTATGAGCCCACTTCCGAAACGAGCAAGTGGTCGCTCAAGCCAGCCGTTCAATACAGTTTTTCCGACCGGGTGCGCGGAGGAACCAGCTTTGAAATGGGCAAAACCCACAACGCTTTGGTAGGGGATTCGTCCTATAAAGAGTTTTCGATCGACGTCAATATCGCCATCCGCGGCAATTGAGCGGTGCTGTCATGTCCGATACCAGTCAACCCGTCGTTTTATGGAGCCGTTGGCTCTTTTACTCGCCCGATGAATTACGGGAAGCGATCTCTCGGTTTTGTTTCGATCAAGGGGCAAGCGGCCTGATCGAAAAACCGGAAGGAATTGAGGCCTATTTTCCGCCTTCGCAGTCGATCGAGGAAATTCAATCTGCCTATGCCGTTTTTCTGAGTCTTTTGGCCGATCGTGGTTTTACCGTACCCGCACGCAGTCCCGAGACCTCTTTTTTTGCCGATCAGGACTGGAACAGCACCTGGAAAGCCGGGTGGAAAACCCTGCGTGTTTCGGATCGGATCTGGATTCGGCCGAGTTGGTTGCCGGCTCCTGAGCCGGAGCCTGCTTGTCTGCTCGAGATCGATCCGGAAATGGCCTTCGGTACCGGAACTCACGCATCCACGCGATTGACATTGCTGTTTTTAGAAACGGCGATCAGCGGCGGCGATCGGGTGCTCGACGTTGGCACTGGCACCGGCATTCTGGCCATCGCCGCCGTCAAGCTGGGAGCCAAAAACTGTGTCGCTCTAGACAACGATCCGATCGCGGTGGAAACCGCTCGTCGAAACGCTATCAAGAACGGGGTAGCCGACCGGATCGAATTCTACACCGGGACTCTTGATGCCCTGAACCCTTTGCGCTTCGATCGAATCGTCGCCAACATTCAGCGTTCCATCCTTGTCCCCCTTTTGCCCGATTTTTTTGATCGCCTCTCCCCGGATGGGCATGTCATTCTTTCCGGTTTGCTCCTTGCTGAAGAGATCGAGTTTTGCACACATCTGCATCAAGCCGGGTTTCACCCATTGACCGTTCTGCGAGAAGAAGAGTGGATCGCGGTGCATGCGATAAAACAAACCGCCGATTTCAACCCTGATCATGATCGATAGCGACCGCTATCTGGCAGGAAATCGATCCGAATCAGTGCATTGCCGGACTTGAGCCTTTGTACTTGTCGCTTTTATCAGAACCCGGCGGGAATTTACCTAACCAAAACGCTTGTTTTAGATTTGCTAGAGTCGGCCACTAAAAAAACGGTCGAATGTGTCCTCGCTCACGTTTCGTGTCCATCAAGATCGATAAACTAGGGTGCGAGCGCGAAAATTCAATGCTGAAAAATTTGCGGCAACGGCCGTAAGGTGATCCCGAAGGGATTCCAAAAGAAAGGAAAAAATCATGAAAATCAGCCGTTTTTCCATAGCATTTTTCTCGTTTTTGATGGTTTATGCGTTCAGTGTTTTCGCCACAGCTGCCATCGACCGGAGCGAAAAGGAGAGCGCTGCCCAGGTGCTGGCGCAACAGTTTACTCGGCCGATGGAAGCCGATAGGCTGCAGGCTGCCGTACAAACGGCTCAATCGATGGATGCGCAGATCAAGCATTCAGTCGAGTCCGCCATTCGTGACCGTGCGGTCATGGCCAAAATCGATAGCGAGATCGAACAACAGTTGCGACCCGATATTTTGGTCCCGTCATTTTTCGAGTCCTTTTCCCACATGCGGGCTCAAATCGACGATGATCGAGAAGCCTGGGAAAAACTCAACCGGCACCAGCAACAAGCGGTCCAGGGTTCGGGATCGATAAGCGGGACGGTGATCGTCGGCGGTGCCGTGCCGGCCCATCCGGTGCGGGTTTTGGCTTTTGACCGGCATGGATATTTTTTCGGCTCATCCTCGACCGATGCCGAAGGCGTTTATCGCATCTGGAATCTTGTAGCCGGCGCCTATTATGTGATGACGGAAAGCGACTATTGCATCAATGCTATCTATCCAAATGTCATCGCCCCGATGGGCTCGCGGGAGACCTGGCGCATGGCCACAGCTGTTGATGTGGTCGACGACCAAATGACCGGCGGTATCGATTTTGTGCTTCAGACTGGCAATCCGGTCAAAGTCACGCTTTACCGTGAAGACGGCATGAGTAAATTCGAAGATCAGAATGTCTGGTTTTTCATCACGCCTGCGGATAATCCCGACATAGAGATTGCCCAGATTCACAACGAATCGAACGGCATTTTCAATCTGCTTATACCGGCAGCCGGGGCGGTGAAAATTGGCGCTCGTGTCGCCGGTTACCAGACCACCTGGTATCCCGGCGTCGAATGGGCATTCGCCGAACCGGTGCAGCTGGTGGAGGGCGGAGCCATGCCGGTTCTGTCGTTCAATCTCTGGCCTTTGCCTCAAGGCCCGGAAACCGGCGGGATTTCCGGCCGGGTTTGGCCTGAAGACAGCTATCTCAGCATTCTGGCTCTTGTTTTCGTTTTTGACGCCGAAGACACTTCACTGGTCGCGATGAACAATGTCCTCGAATTAAATGGTCTTTTTGGCAGTTATTCCATCGACAATCTCTTGCCTAAAGAGTATTACGTCTATGCCAACGACTATCTGGGCAGCCTTGTAGGTGCCGGCGATTACCTCGGCGAATTCTATGACGGTGCTCGTACGCCGGCCGAAGCCACCCTGGTCAAAGTCACTGCCAACGAGCGCAAGGAAAATATCAATTTCACCCTGTTGTCGGGCGCTTCCATCTCCGGTCGAGTGATGGATCAACAGGGACAACCGGTCGATTCGTTGATCGTATTGGCTGTAAACGCCGATCTTGGCGGCCCTGGTAAGGATCCGTTCCTCACCCGTGTCCAACTCGGGCTTGCGGTTACCGATCTCGATGGCCGATACGAGATTACGGGTTTGCCGGATGGCGATTATTATGTACGTACGTTTTCCGATTACATGATCAATGCCGATCTCGGCGGTCTTTCCGACGTTGGTGATCTGATCGCTCCGGGTAAGCACGCCGGCGAAATCATCGATATCTATTACGGCGGTATTGCAAATATCTTTCGATTCGGTGATGCCGAGCGCGTTCCATTGATTGTTGGAGAGGTGACAAATAATATCAATTTTCAATTGCCGCCGGTGGGAACGATCTCCGGTTCCGTCAGAGATGCTCATAGCGGGGCGGCGGTACACGATGTGGCCATCGTCGCGCTAGATGCTGCTACCGGTTATCCCTATCTGCCTCTGGTCAGCGGTTACGCCGACCTACCTGGAAAAAAAATCGACCCAGAAGGACAATTTTCGATCACGCCTTTGCCCCCTGGTCAATACAAACTGCTGGCTCTCAGCGGTCTCCAAAGCAGCGATCTTTATCTGAGTCAATATTTTAGTGGCACCTGCGATTTCGAGCAAGCAGAAATCGTTGTGCTGGATGGCAATACGGTTTCAAACAAGGATTTTTCACTGAATAAAGGGGCCACTGTGCAGGGCTTTATCCGATTGGCAAGCGACTTTTCGGCGGGTGCGGATACGCTCTGGGGTTTTCCGGTGATAGCGTTCGATGCCGCGACCGGGAAAACGGTGGGATATGATTATGTCCAATTCACCGGGGGTTATCGAATCGATCGATTGCCGGCAGGTTCCTATAAAATCATGGCCCTGCCGGTGGTGGCGCCTTATGCCGCCAGCTATTTGGGTGGTGGCAATGCGTTCGACCAGGCGGTACAAACCATCGCCGTGGCGGCAGGCGACATCCAAGACGGTGTTTCGATCGATCTCGCTCGAGCGACTGGAAAGATCCGCGGCTCCATTCGTGACGGTGAGACCGGCGAAGCGCTGAGCACGATCGGTGTTTTGGCCTATGACCTGACAGGCCACCTTGTTGGATTCGGAATGAGCGGCATCGATTTGTCGAGCGGTATGCCTTTTTCCGATCCGGGATTTTTTGAGGTGACCGGGCTGAAGACGGGTTCTTATTATTTGCGTACTTTATCCTTTACTCGTGCCACAGCTCTGTTAGAGATGGCCGAAGAGATGCTGGATGGCCTGATGGGCGATGGTGATCTGATGGATCAGGTTGGTGGATTGCTGTCGACCGTTTTGGATCTCGATCTCGACTTTCAGGTGTATCAGGATATCTGGAACGGCGGGGGCGATGCCTGGCTCGCTTTCAATCTCTATGATTTTATTTTTGATCTGACCCGTCATGGTTTCGTCAATAGCTATGACCAGGCGTTGCTGCCTTTGCATGTGCCTCTGCCCTTTGCTGTGGATGTGCCGGATGATGCCGTCGCGGTGTTTGTGGACGAATCTACACCGACCTCGGGACTGGTTTTCGATCTTTTTCCCGGTGACCTCGACGATCAGGTTGTCAGCGTCGATGAAAACCCGTCGACGGCCTTGCCGAATCGATTCACCGTGATGAGCAATTATCCCAATCCCTTTAATCCGACCACTCGGCTGAAATTCATTTTGCCGCAGCGCGCCGAAATTCGTGTCGCGGTTTATGACAATCTCGGCCGCCGCGTCCGCAGCCTGATAGACGCCGCTTATGAAGCCGGTGAATATCAAGTGACCTGGGATGGCCGGGACGATAGCGGCAAAGCGCTCGCATCGGGTCTCTATTTTGCGCGATTCGAATCGGAACATCAGACTCTTTCTGTTAAAATGCTGATGATCAAATAAGGCGAATCGAATTTTTTGCGCCCTTGAGCTGTTTCGGGCTGCGGCGGAGAACTCGCATCGGCAGGCCTTCTTCTGCATCCTGCCATTTCGATCGAGCATTCAGCCGCAGCCCTTTTTTCGCTAAAAAAGTCATTGGACTCATGACGCGAATATCCTATATTGTTTGCACATGCGATTTGGCGCAGCAGCCTTTGTCACCTTTTTTCAATCGAATGACGCCGATGAATTCCTTGTCTCGCATTTTTTTTGTTCTCCAAGTTCTGATTCTGTCGATACTTTCGACGACCCCGTGTTTGGCTCAGGTACGAATCCTGCACCACTCTTCGCAAAAACTCGTCTTTTCCTGCCGGTTTGACCATCCGTTGCTTGAAACCATCTTTGAGGACGGCGAACGCCGGATGCGTCTGTCCGTGCCGCAGGAGGGCTGGATCGAATCCGGCCCCTTTTCCTTGCCGTTGCAGGTTTTGCCGTTGCACATTCCCGCCACTGACATCGATTTGGAGATCAACAAACTTGAAAGCACGCGGATCGAATTGGATGCGCCGCTGCAGCACCATCGGGAACAGAGTCTGTCCACCGGCCGGGTTGAGGGGCTAGAAACGGGTGATCACGACGACGAGCCGGCGAGTCTGTATCGTCTCGGCCGAATGAACGGTTTTGATGTCTGGCGTCTCTGTTTCAACCCGGTGCGGTACGATTCTTCTGCTGGTCAGCTGATCGTCGATGGATCCTATACCGTCACCCTCAGCTGGTCTTCGAGTTCGGCAAAAGCCCGAAGGGTCATGCCGAATACTTTCGCACTGCAAAGCGCAGAACAGATAGAGTTGGTGCTCGGCGAGCCCTATCTACTGGCGACGGAGCGAGACGTGCGAAACCAGCAATCTCAAAGCAACGCGATGCAGCGCTGCAAACTCTATATCGAGCAAGACGGCTGGTATCGCGTCACCGGAAAGGATTTGCGTCAAGCCGGAGTCGATCTCTTGTCCATCGATATGCGAACGGTGCAGCTGACCTGCGGTTCGAGTCAGGTGCCGATCTACGTTCAGGGCTGGCAGGACGGTCAATTCAATGAGCAGGATGGTATCGAGTTTTGGGGTGAGTATGCGCGTTATCCCGATCGCCAGACCTCTCCGGATCTGTATGAAGATCCTTACGGCCCGATTCGGGTCTATTATCTGAGTTGGGGGACGTCCTTGGGTTTGTGGTTGACTGACGAATCCGGCGCCGTGACCAGCGAAAGCAATCCCTCGATCCATCGTCCCTATTCCTTCATGCAAACCGTGCATGTGGAACAGAGCCCGGCTTTCAATCATCTGCGTGATGTGCCGGAGGGAGACAGTCGCGATCATTTTTTTTATGACAGCGGCATTGCCGCTGCAGAAAAGCGCGACTATCTTTTTGATTTGTGGCATCCGGACAAGCGTTCGGCGCAGCCTCTGCAGATTCGCATCATGATGGGCGGCAAAAGCACACCATCCAGCAGCATGGATCCTTTTTTTCATAAAATTTCAGCCTATATCAACAATCGCTACGTCCTGGAGGGCGAATGGTATGGTCAGAATTATAGCGATTTGCGCACGGAAGCGACAAATACGCTCGTTGGCGCGGATCTTTATTCCGGCCGCAACAGTCTGACGCTGATCAATCTCGTCGACGCCTCCAAGATCGATTATGTCATGCTGAACTGGTTCGAGGTCACGTACCCACGGCTTTATCGCGCCCATGAAGGGTGGCTGCGGTTTACCATGCCGCCGGACTATACACCGGGACTCTATCGTTTTCAGATCGACGGATTTTCGTCGCACGAGATCGACATTTTCAAATTGGGGTCCAGCCGGATTGTTGGTGCTGTAACCAAAGAAACGACTGATTTTGAGGATTTCACCTCCATTCAGGTGACATTTCAGGATCAGGCGACCTCGTCGGCGACTGAATACCTGGCCATCGAGCGCGATCGCAAAAAAAAGCCGCATAAAATCCTGCCCGTCAATCCTGTCCGGCTGCGTGCGGAAAATCTGGCCTGCGATTACCTGGTCATCACTCACAATCGATTCTTTAATTCCCCAGGGCTGGATCGTTTGATCGGCAAACGACAGGATCAAGGACTGCAGGTGCTCAAGGTCGACGTCGCGGATATCTATGACGAATTCGGCGACGGTCGACCAACACCTGAAGCGCTCAAAGCGTTTCTGTCGCACGCCTACCACACCTGGAAAAACCCCCGTCTGAAATATGTGCTCCTGGTCGGCAACGGCAGCCGCCAACGGCGAACTGCGCTTGGCGACACGCTCGATCTGGTTCCGGTCTATCTGCGTCAAACGTGGCAGTGGGGTGCAACCGCCAGCGATTATTGGTACACGCTTTTAGACGGAGACGATGAATTGTCGGAAATCGCTCTCGGTCGGTTGCCGGCACGAACAGTCGACGAATGCGACGCACTGACCAACAAGATTGTCGCCTATGAAAACGAGTCTGTCGGCGGGTCCTGGCGAAATCGGCATTTGTTCATCGGTGGCAATTTCAGCAACCAGGCGCCTTTTCACGAGCAGGCGCTTGATCTGGTGCAGCGCATGTCTCCCGATTATGAGAAAAATATTTTGCTGACCGTCAGACGCGGTGGAGTTGAAAACGATCCCTTTTTTGGTGGAACCGCCGACCTTCTCGACTATATCGATGAGGGATGTTCGATCATCAATTTTCATGGGCATGGCGGCGGCGGAATTTGGGCGGACAACGGACTCTTGCGGACAGAGGATGTCGGGCGATTTGCCAATCGGGGCAAATGGCCTTTTATTATGAGCATGACCTGTTTTTCCGGTGCATTTGAATCGCCGAGTTTTCGTGGTTTGGCCGATGCTCTGCTATTCAACGAGGAAATCGGTTCGGTAGCCTTTCTGGGCGCCAGTGGCGAGGGGTGGGTCGTCAATGACTATTTGCTGCAACGCGAGATTTTGCAGGTTTACGATCGCAACCCATCCCTGCCGCTGGGAGAATTGATTCGGCAGGGAAAAAATCTCTACCAGATTCAAAACGGTCCCACACCTTATGTCTTTTCTGAAACCAACCAATACCACCTTCTGGGCGATCCCGCCTTGCGGCTGGGCGGAGCGGACCAGCGTATACCGCTCTCTGCAGAACGCTCTCTGCTCAACCCCGGAGAAACTGTCTCGGTCGATGTTGAACTGCCTTTCGCCCGCGGCAGCGGTCAGGCTGTCCTGATCGACAGCGCCCTGACCGCAAGCGGAAGACAATCGCTGCTTATTCAAGATGGATCTGCTTCATTTCAAATCGATGTGCCGAACAGCTTTGGCGGTTCCACCGGGCGTCTTGTTTTTTATGGTGAAGATGAACTGGGCCTGCAACGGGTCCATGGCTCCTGTGCACTGTCGCTCGCCCCCGTTCTTTTTGATTCCCTGAGGGTACAACCGCTTCCCGGCGACAGCAGCCGCCTTCTGGCCCGCATCGTTGCCGACCAGAGCATCGACAGGGTTTGGGGACGGGTGCAGTCGGACTCGATTCCTTTTTTCCCCCTTTCGGGAGAGCGCTATCATTCCGCGCCCTTTTATTATCCCTTTGGATTCAACTATCGTGTGTTTGTACGCCTGGATGATGACCGGGTTTTGCAGAGCGAGGGGCAGGATTTTACGCCGGCAGACCGTATCGATCTGGCTGTGCTCGAACAATCGATTCACTTGCGCGGATCGAAAGAAACCCGCCTGGCGGTACGCTTGAGCAACAACAGCGCTGTCGACGTTGCCGGTGTGGATGTGCAATTTGAGCATTATGATGAAAAAAGCGGTGTCTGGCTTAATCTGGGACGCGACCGAGTGGATTTGTCAGCTCTGTCCAAAGTGCAAGCGGAGGTGCCGTTTTCTCCGATTCCGGGCACGGCACGCGTTCGTGTTACGGTCGATCCGGATACGCTTTTTGATCGACTCTTTCGCTATGACAATCGATTTAGTGCGGTTTTTGCTGTCGAACACTTTAATTGCATCCCGGAACTCGGTTTGGTGGCAGGAGACAGTCTGATCCACTCCTTGCAATTGGATTCTGTTTTTGCGCTGCGGCTTTCCTCCGGCGCTGTTGCCGCGCCGACGGTTTTGACTGTTTTTTCCACTCCTTTTCCCGGAATCGACGAACAGCCGGATTTTCAGGCGCTCTCCGGGATTCTTGCCTATCGATTTTTCACGGCAGATTCGTCGGAACAATTCGTGGAGCCTGTTGCGGTCGCCTTTCACCTTTCGGCGCTGCTGCGAACTCGGCTCGAAGAGATCGGCAAACCGGTTCACATCTTTCGTTTGCAGGAGCGCAGCGGCAAATGGGTGCGGCTGGAGCAGGAACGGCATGAGGATCAGCTCCTGGCTTTTGTTCGGCAGGGCGGTGTTTATACATTGCTGGCGGGTGAGGATCGGGTGCCACCAACCATCGAGTTGATGGTCGACGGACAGCCGCCGGTTGAAAATGGATTTGTTCAGCGCCGTCCGCGCATTGCCGCTGTTTTGCAGGACGTCAATGGCGTGGATCTCTCCAAGCATGATCTGTTTTTCCACATCGATGGTCAGCCAGTAACTCAGGAATCGATTCGAATGCCCGACAGGCCGAGCAACGGCAATCAGGTGGTCGTGGAAATCAGACCCGAATTCGTGCCTGGCCGCCATACCATCGAATTAACCGCATTTGACTGCTTTGGCAACATGTCTTTGCCTAAAGAATTTTCGTTTCAGGTGGCGGAGCGGTTTGATGTGCGTTTGCTGGGGACCTATCCCAATCCCTTTATGCGCGAAATGATTTTCGCTTATGAACTGACGCAACCCTGTGATCGTTTGGAGATTAAAATCTATACCGCTTCGGGTCAATTGATCCGGACGTTGGACGCACGTGAAAGCCTGGCTGATTCCAATCCGCTCGGAGCCGATTATCACGAATTGTTGTGGGACGGCCGGGATCAATCGGGGGATTCGGTTGCCAATGGCGTCTATTTTTATAAATTATCGGTGGCTGCAGGCGGTCAATCGCTTGAATTGACGGGCAAATTGATGCGGCTACAGTAACAGATACCGGTGAAAACGGGTGCTTTTGTGAAGAAACACTATGCGATTATCGGGTTGTTTTTGCTGACTCTGGTCGTGTCACTTTGGGCCTCAGAGGGCAAATACGCCGGTTCTGCGCTCGAACTGGGTTTGGGTGCACGATCGCTTGCCTTGGGAGAAGCCGCCGTCGCCTTGATGGGTGATGGACCGATGTTTTACTATAATCCAGCTTTAATCGCTCTGACGCAGAGACAGATGCATCTGATGTACGCGCCCACATTTGGCAGCATCGCCGAGCCGATGGCGCATTATCATCATGCCGGTCTGGTTTTTCCCCTCCGTGGTCAGGCGGCCGTCGCCGTCAATTGGACGCGTTTCAGCGTCGACGAAATTCCGATCTATCCCTCTATCGGCAAGCTTTTCTTTGCCGATCGACGGCAGAACAAAGAGTTACGCCCCACTGGTGAACCGCTTGGCTATTTTACTGATACGCAGGATGTTTACTATTTCACTTTCAGCAAACTCTGGGAGCCTGTGCTCCCGCTGGGATGGTTGTTCATCGATTTGCCGATTCAGATCCCGATTGGTCTGAATTTCAAAGTTTTTCAGGAGTCAGTTTACGGCCACAGCGCTTCGGGTCTGGGCGTCGATTGCGGGACGGCTTTGCGCTTCAGTCTCGCTGCGCTCTTTGATCGCCGAGCTTTGGGCGATCTGAGTATCGGATTTTCTTTGAGCGATATCACCCGTACCGCTATTATCTGGGATACCAAACACGAAGATCGGATTCATGCAGCGATGCGTTTGGGTATCGCCTATCGCCACCCGTTGCGACAGTTGCACGGAGATGTCGGTTTTTACTGGACCCGATATCGCAAATATACAAGCCACAACCTGTGGGGGGCGGAATTCCAGACCCGAGGTCTGGCTCTGCGGATCGGAGCCAATCGATTCGGCTTCACTGCCGGAGCCGGATTTCGAATGTGGCGCCTGCAAGTCGATTATGCTTTTGTAACCCTGGATTTTGACGGTGTGCATCGGGTGAGCTGCAATTTGAATTTTTAGATACAAGAGGTCTCTATGCGCTTACTTTTGGCCTTGTTGATCGGATGGCTTGTTTTGGCGACAACCGGGTGCAGGGATCAGAGCACACGGCCGACCAAAGATGTACCGCTGCCATCGTTGCTGCCAAGCCCGCCCGATATGGCGCTTGATGAGCGCGGCATCGATGCGATAGCGGAAATCGACGCCATTCAGCTCCAGTGGGAATATGACGAGCGTTTGGATCGGGTTCGGCTTTACCGCCGTGCCGCCGATGAGGATGATTTCCAAGCCCTCGCTGAAGTAAAAGCAGCAGATACCCTTTTCATCGATTCGACTGTCCTGCTGAACAAACGCTATTTTTATACCGCTGTAGGGCTGGACGTCTCCAACAATCGCAGCCCGGCTTCAGATACGTTGGATTATCAACTCGTGGCCAAGGCGGTAAATCTGAGAATCTCTACCATCACTTCCTTGCTTTTTCATTGGCAGTTGCCCGAGATCCTGCCCGACCGCTATGTGCTTAAACTGTATGACGACGAAAACGATACGCCGATTTGGTTTTCATCGATCCAGTCTTCCTATAGCGGTCTGGAAGAAGAGGTGGTTTACAATTGGGACGGCACCAGCAATTCAGATCGGCTTGAGAGCCGGCGCCGCTACCGCTGGCGAGTCGATATCGTTGGTTCGTCGATCAGATCAGGCAGCGAATCCAACTGGCATCGGTTCATATTCCCTTGATTTGCCGAGAGGTTCGCCGTCTTTAACCGGTCGCAAGTGATGATTTATCTTGACTCTTTGCCAAAAAATAATAGATTTTAAGTAAACTCGTATTCTATTTCGAATTCTGGGTGATCCCCTATCATTCTCCCGGAGGTAAGGCGATGAAAATCTACAAGTCCGCACTGATTTTTGCAGTCGTGCTGCTTTTGAGCACCGCTTCACAAGCGGCGGTGATCAATGGCGGTCGCGGATTGCCCCACACCAAAGCGGCTTGGGTGCAAGAGAGAACGCATCTTTCCATGTTGATGCACACGCGCTTCTGGGGTAAGGTCAGCCAGTTTACCGACACCCAATTGGGCTTGCAGGATGCGGTGACGGTCTGGACGGTTCAGGGTCTGGTGAGCATGAATTACGGCCTGGGCAAACATTTCGGTGTGACGCTTACACCGATCGCTTATCAGGACGTGCATCAGGGTCAGACTGAAGAGTATCCCTGGGATACGTTTCTGGGTCTCAAGATCGGTTCTTTTGGCCCCAAAGCGAATTCGCTGAATTATGGCTTTGAACTCGGCGCTCGATTTCCGACCGGCGAACGGCACAATGTAATCTATGAGGATTATACAGCCGGCACTATCGAAGCTGGTTTGACCGCTCTGCTGAGCTATGCTTATGATCCGCTTTATCCAGAAGACGCGTTGAACGTTCATGCCAATCTCGGATACTGGCATCACAACGACGTCGGTCAGGATCTGATTCCAAAGGTGCTTCATCCGGAAAACAATGTGATTCACCCGAGCCAGCATGTCAATTACGGCCTCGGTTTTACCATCCCGACAATCGGATTCAACTATGGTCTGGAACTCTATGGTCTGTGGTGGATTCAAAAGCCGCCGAGAGCTGCCGCCAGCCGGGAAAATTACGCTTATATCAATGCAAGCGTAACCTACAAAGCTTTTCGCTGGTTTCATTTTATGGTTTCCGGCGATTATCGCTTGACTGCGGATGTCAACGAGACGACGCTGCCGCAGCGTTTTCCCGAATTGGGAACACCCAATTACAACACCTGGCGGGTGAATGTCGGCGCCAAGTTTGTTCTGTTGCCTACATCGATCTATCGCACGCGCGAGCGCGATATCCTGATGCAAAAAGCCGAAAGCCGGCGGGAACTTTTTGAGCAGATCATTCGCGAACGGCGAGAGACCGAATCGGCCGAAGAGGAGCTGGAGCGCATCCGCGATGAGCGCCGCAAGGCCGAGCGTGAACTCGAACGTCTGCGCAAGGTGCTGGAGGGTCGAGAGCCGCAGAGCGAACTGGAAGAGTTGCGCCAAAGTTTGGAACCCAAATAAATTACGAGTCGACCCCGCTCAGCTCGACAACACGGTGAATGGCAAATCCTTACCTGCTCAAGTATTAGAATAGGCTATTTTTCTCTCAAGCCCAGTGTTTATCGTTCCGCTTCTATTTAATCGAGCTCTTTTTAAGGCGAAACGATAAACACTGGGTTTTTTTAATTATTGAGCCGAGCGCTTGACGTTTTTCCTCTCTTTTCGCCGCACTAGAAAAATCACCTCTCTAACCCTTATAAATTCCACCGACTCGGCGGGGATGGCAGACTCTTCAATAAATACGCTGTGATATTTTCACCAATAGGGTGGAAATGGTGACTGCTGCAAATAGAATAAAATCATAAAGATGTTTTTTGTTGGATTCTGGCAACACAGAATCCGTGAGACTGTTTCGCCTTGGGCTTGATTAATTTGACAACCGGGACGCCATCGCGATGTTTGTGTTGTCCTGTACGGAACACTCTGTGCGCCGGTGGTTATAGATCGGGCAGAATGAGGGGAGGGGGGGTAGTTGGCTGGAAATAAAAACCCCCTGACCAGAGTCAACTGATCAGGGGGTGTCGTTATAAACGACAGGGAGCTATTTTACCAGGAGCATGCGTTTGGAGACGAGCTGTTCGCCGACTCGCAACACATAGAGGTACATACCGCTGGTAGCTTTGGCGCCCGAACTGGTGGTGCCGTCCCAGCGGATGCTGTGGTTTCCGGCTGCCATCGCTCCATCCACCAGAGTTTTAATTTCCTGTCCCTGCAGATTGTAAATCGTCAGGGCGACCTTTTCAGTCGAGGTCAGTTGAAAATCGATTGTGGTGGTGGGATTGAACGGATTGGGATAGTTTTGGCCGAGCTGAAAAGTGATCGGCTGTGATTCCGGCCGATTTGCCAACACGCTGGTCACCTGGTCGTCAAAGCGCAACACCTGCCCATTGTAGGTAAAGACATAGCCGAAATCGGGGCTTCCGAATAGACCGCTAACCATATAGTCGCCTTCCACATCAGCCAGAATTCCGACTGGAGTCCAGGTCGCGCCCACATCGGTGGTGTAAAAGACGCCGACATCGTCCATGGCCATAATGATGTTGGTGCCGGGAACGGCTGCGACGGCGTTCACCCATCCGTCCGCGGTAGTATCGGGCTTGGCGATCTGGGCCCAGGTTTCGCCGCCGTCGGTGGAGGTGACCACGTTACCCCGGCGGTCGGTGATCATGCCGTTGGACTCGTCGATAAAAGCGATGGTACGGGGATAGCTCGAGATGACATCGGTCGGGATGGTAAAGCTGTCCCAGGTTAGGCCGCCATCGTTCGAGCGGAAGACAAAAGAGGCGCTATATTCCATATTGGTCGCTGATACCCACATATTCTGCCCGAGGGTGCAAGAAGCCATTCCCCAGGTATAGTAGGAATAGGCTGCGCCCAAAAAGTCGATTCCTTCGATTTCCGTCCAGGTCTGGCCTTGATCGGTGGTGCGGACGAAATGCATATTGCCGTTGGGTTCACCATCTCCGACGGCAACAGCGGTTTGATCGTCGATCACCCGGCAGGCGTCGAACCAGCCGCCGCCCAGCGGATTGATCATGTAGGAATAGACTTCGCTCCAGGTTTGGCCGCCGTCATCGGTTCTCCAGATCTGGCCTTCGGCGGTAGGGACAATCGCCACGTCGGCGTTAAAGGCGTCGATCTGGGCCGCACGTCCGGCTATGGGAGTGGCGTTGTGGGTAAAGGTCTTGCCGCCGTCGATCGAGCGGAAAACATAGGTTTCGCGGTTGGTGCCGTCAACACCGCAGAACCAGATCGTCCGATTGTTGTTAAAGATTCGGCCCGGTTTGAACAGATAACCGCTCGGAATTTCGCCATTGAGCAGCACTTCTTCGGCGACGACCAGATCGCCCATCTGCGGAGCGGCTGAAATGAAATCAAGCACGATGATGGGCGGAGTGCTCATATCGGGGAGGGTGCCGGCATCGGTGCTGGAGGTATAGAGCACTTCGAGTTGCGGATCGTCGTCGACGTTGGCGATATTGAGGACGCTCCAGACGCCGTTTTCGGTATAGTCGGAGTCGATCATTTCAAAGGTATAATTGGCTGGATCGTCGATGGCGCCGCCCTTGTAAGCGAGATGAAAGATGCCGGCGTTGGGCGTGGAGGCGCGGGAACCATAGACAAAATCGTGATAGCCATCGCCGTCGATATCGCCACAGGCGCTGCCCCAGAGACCACGAGAGCCACTGGGCCAGTAGGCAGAGGCGTTGGCAAGCTCTGTCACTTTCAGGTCGCCGCCTTCTTCCTGTAAAAGATATACGCCTTTATAGGCATCATCGCCCCAGTCATAGACAGCGGTGACGATTTCGTGGACGCCGTCACCATCGAGATCGACGACCTGAGATGACTGCACCGGCGAGCCGCCCGGCAAAGGTTCCAGGGCTTCGTACTGCCACACCGCACCGGTCCAGGTGAATTTGCTGATCTCTACTTCGCAAAAGGCATAGACGTTGGCTCCGATGACTGCCACGTCCCATTTGTTTTCAGTCGACGCGTCTTTCAGGCCGAAATCGAGACCGCTGGCTTCGAGGGTCCAGGTTTCGGATCCGTCGCCGTTATCCGGAACATCATCGACTGAGGCAATGATGCAGTAATAGCCACCCGTGTTGCCGGCGCGATCGGCCAAAATGATCTCATCCACGCCGTCATCGTCGGGGTCGGCGACAGCCACATGGATCGGCCGAATATTGGCATTGTCTTCATCGGAAATCGTCCACATAGCGTTGGGCAGATAAGCGCCACTGCCGTCATCGACGCCCAAAACATCGCTTCCGTCGCCCTTGACTTCATAGAGCAGGATGCGGGCCGGGTTGAGATCTGTAACGCCCGAGGTGTTGTTGACCGGGCCCCAGACGATTTCCTGTTTGCCGTCGTTGTCCAGGTCGGCGACGGTTAGGATCGGCCAGGTGTTTTGTTTTTCCACCGGTGCGATCGCTTTCCAGACCACGACCCACTCGTCCCCTTCTTTTTCCAGTTTGTAGATTCTGGGTATCACTTCTTCAGGGGTATCGTTCCAGTTGTCATTGACCAGATAGATTTCGCTTTTGCCGTCGTTGTCGAGGTCAACACCGGAGACCATTGCGCCGGTTCCGCCCACGTTTAAGTCGGTTTCTGGTACGGGGATCTCGGTTCCACGGACAAAATTAACTTGCGCAAAACCTGCCGATGCGATGAAAAAGAGCGCGACCAGGGTTGCAAATAAAAGCGTAGCGCTGTTACGTTTCATGTTTAACCTCCTTGCGTTTGGCTTGGATGTTTTGAAGCATCATCGCTCCGGATGCTGTGTGCGTTTTTCGCCAACTCGACAGTCCGGGGAGATGCTGAAACAGGCGTCGACTATCGACGTCGGTGCAGGAGCGATATCTTTTTTCGGCACTCCCTGAACGGTTGGGGAAAGAGTGGAATTTGAGAAAACGGTCACCTCCTTCTCGCTTGTTTGGGTTGATGTTTCAGCTGCGATTGCGGTTAATAAGACAGAGAAAAGGAAACCCGGTGGACATCCTGCAAAACACCGAGATCTGCATAGGAATAATCGATGGCTGCGAGAGCCTGACCGATCAGCGAAGAACGAATACCGGTGCCGAAACAGAGGCCGCCTTCATCCGATTCGAACTGGTAGCCGCCGCGCAGAAAAAAAGTGCGGTTGAAACCATATTCCGCGCCCAGATTGTACTGTTCCAGATTGTTGTTGGGATGGATCATGTCGACCGCTGTGGTCAATTTGCTGTTGCCTCGATCGATCACATCGATGGATATACCAAAACGAAAATTGATCGGCATGGAATGGGGTTCAAAGCTTTTCGGTCGGTTGGCATCGAAAGAACGCGAATCGCTGTAATCGATATAGTCGCCGTTATAGGTGACATCCGGTCCAAAGTGCAGGATAGACATGCCCAGTTGCAGGCCATGAAAACCGGTTTTGTAAAGCGTGCCGAGATCGACGGCAAAGGTGGTATAACCATTTTCCCAATATTTTTCGTGTACCACTTTGCCAGTAAGGCCAACGGAAACGCGATCGGTGAGCATACGGGCAAAAGAGATGCCCATGCTATAGTTCGCGATGCTGAAAAAGGAGCCGGTGCCATCCGGCTTCTGAATGGTGGTGATTTCCATATCATCGGTCATCAGATAGACCGAGTGCAGCGCAAAGGTACCGATGTTTCCGAGGGTCACGGCATAGGATGCGCCGACGAGGGAGATATCAGCCGGCCATTGATTATAGGCGGTAAAGAGGTTGTGATTCTCGACGTGGACAAGGCCGGCGGGATTCCAGAAAACGGCGCCGGCGTCGTCGACCATGGCGGTATAGGCCGATCCCATGCCAGTTGCGCGGGCGCCCAGGCCGATTTCAAGAAACTGCGCCACGGCGGTTCCCACGGGGGCGAATCCCTGCCCGAGGGTTGGAGCGACCGCACAGAGGGTCAGAAGCAGAGTCGCCAAACATTTTTTCATCATATCTCAATCCTCAATTTTTACATGATAGCTCAAACCCGTTGCACAAGCTTGTCCGATTCATCGAATGATGACAAATTTGCCGGTCGTCTGCCCGAGAGACGGCGAATCGACCAGAAAAATATAGAGGCCGGGAGCCGCTTCCTGGTCATTGCGGGTAATCATGTCCCATTCGGCCACGCTGGTGTTGCCCTCAACGCTCTGGGTACCCTTGCGCACCGACTGGCCGGCCTGGATTTCGTCGACAAAGTCGCCGTCCAGGGTGAAAATCTTGATGACGGCATCGGCGGGCAGATTGATAAACTGCAGCCGGTGTTCCCAGGGATTGATGTCGCTCGGCAGGGGATTGTTCCATACGGCGCTGCCGATATAGGGATTGGGCACGACTTTGACATTGTCGAGGGTTTGCGCCACCGGATTGGCCGGCGAGATGTATTTCAGACTGTTGAGAATATTGGTTTCCACCACGCCCAGCGGTATGGGATGCTCGATGGGAATGGTGTAGGCCTGGACGGAATAGTAATAATCGAGACCGTTGATCACATCATAGTCGATGATCTGGAATCGGCCCGGTTCGTCTGCTGCGGGCGGAGGCCAGCTGCTGCTGCCGGGCAAATTTTCATAGACGCCCAGTCCCAGCGGTTGCCAGTCATAACCGCCGGCCGCGGTGGTGCCGACGCTTTTCCATACTTTATAACCGGCGAAATAGTCGTGGTTTGCCGACGCATCATCCCAGGTCACTTTGACTCCGTTCACCACGCCGTCTTGCAGATTGGGTTCGACGCGCACATCCGGGGTCGCGGGCGACATGGCAGCTGTGGACATGGTATAATCGGTGTCGACGATGAATTGCGCCACATCCATGATCTCGACCAGTTTCATCAGGCTATAGACGCCGCCGCTGTCGGGATCGCATCCCACGCCCAGTGCTGCCGTGACCACAATCGAATCGCCGTAGGCCAGAGTTGGATGGGGGCCAAAAGTCAAAATACCCCGGTAATCATAGGGAAAGGGCTTGCCTTTGCTCAGCACCACGCCTTCATATTCGAATTTGCTGATCATGCGGTTGTAGGCCTCTTCGTCTGTTTTGGGGTCGTTGTAAATATTGCATTGATGAAAGGATGAAGGTGCGAGATAGGGTTCGGATTTCAGGATTTTAATGCCGATAAATCCGGGCGACTGGAGTTTGCCGTCGGGACCGGGATTGCCGAAATCGTCCGGCTGGCCGTTGTCCGCCGGAACATTGGGATTGTCGCCGTCCCACATAAAGATCATGGTGCTGTCGTTTTGCTCGGGGGTAAGGGTGTGCTCCCGTCCGTCCATCTGCGGAAAGAGCGGCAGCCATTCATCCCAGGGCGTGGCGTTGCTGAGAACATGGTCGTCGATGTTGGTGAATTGGTATTCCGCTCCCCAGTTGGGCAGTTTGGAGACATCGGGGTCGAAGCGGATGGTGAAAAAGAAATCCTGCAGATCGCGCGGGGTGTCGGGTTCGCCGTTGCCGTCGCTGTCGATGCCGACATTTTTGATCGTCCATTCATAGATGATGAAATCGTCGGCATAGCTGGCGCTCCAGGCGAACGAACGCTCGGTGATTTCCAGCCCGAGAGGGAAGTGATTTTCCGCCAGAGGAGCAGAGACGTCATAAAAGCGTGTCCACGTGTCCTGTTCGGAGCGTGCTTCGGGCCCGGTGATCACGTGCACCGAATCGATGGGCGCGAATTCGTGGTCATCGCCCTGCGTGCTGCGAAAGATGCCATCGACGGTAGCTGAGAGCCAAATGGTTCCACGATAGAGATACGAGTTGCCGGAGCCGCCGGGCCAGTCGCAGGAGGGCGTGCGGCCTTCATAGGCGTCATCGCCCATGTAGCCGAAATTGGTGACCCGCGTCCACAGGGTGCCGATTTGATGGAATTTCCAATTGTCTTCCACAATCGGACCGGCATTGCTGCCCAGAGCGGATTTGGCCAGCCTGGTGGGTCGTGGATTCGAATCCGCAGCCCCGGCCGAACCCGCAAGCAGCAACGCAATAGCGATCAAGAAAAAGATCAATGCATGATTTCGCATCAAAAGCCTCCGTATATAGTCGATTAGAATTGCAACACGAATCCGATCCGAGCTTGTCTGCCGGCGCTGTATACCTGGGAATTGAGCAGATAGTCGCCGGTAATATTGTCGGGACCCAGATTGCGGGGGTCTCCGGTAATTTCATAATATTGGGTGCTGCCGAGATAGAGCACGTTGCGTTTGTTAAAGATGTTAAAGAGATCCATAAAAAATTCGACATTGAATTTGCCCAGAGGCATTCGACGCATCAAGCGCAGGTCGGTGGTGCTGGTCCAGGGCAGACGCTGGTCGTTGACCTTGCCGGTGCCGTAAGAAGAGTAAGGCAAGCCGCTGCCGAAATCGAACTGGACATTGGTGATCCAGTTGGCCAGGGGACGCAGCGAACCGAGAGTGATGCCGAAATCTTTTGGTGTCTGCAGCGTCAGATTGGCGTTTACGGTATGGGTTTGGTCAAAGCTCAGCAGGTTCATGCGTTTGGCATCGGTAAAAGAACCGAACCCGCCCCAGGGATCGGAGCTGCGCCCTTTGGCGATCGAGTAGGTATAGTTGACCATGCCGCCCCACCAGCGGCCGATGCGCTTTTTGAGCGACACTTCCATACCGCGGATATTGCCGTAATCGGCGTTTTCGAAAACATTGAGCTCGATGTTTTGAATGGTGCGACCGACATATTTGCGATAATCCATCAGATCGGAAATGTCTTTGTAATAGCCGGTCAGAGCGAGCTTGAGGTCATCGGTGAACTGGTGCTCCACACCCACTTCATAGGCCACCGTTTTTTCCGGTGCCAGATCCGGGTTGCCGATGCTGTTGCCGGTTTTGGTCAACGCCTGATAGGCGTTGTTGCGGTATAAAAAGTAGCCGTCCGGTCGCTGAAAATAGTGGCCATAGGTGTAGTGAATGACATTGCGATCGGTGATCGGGTGCGAGATGCCGATACGCGGACTGATTTGATGTTTGAGGGTCGGCGATTTCGGATCGATCAGAATCGGCATGCCGTTTTCATCGATGCTAGAGAATGGGCGGTTGAAATCCGTGGGATAAAATATTTCGTCGCCCAAACCATTGGGATTAAAGAGGTCGTAGCGCAGACCGATCAGAGCGATGATGCCCTGAAACTCGACCTTGTCCTGCAGATAGATGCCCATGTCATAGGATTGCTGATCCCAGATATCTTTGCGCACGGTGCTCAGGTTCAGGGTCCAGCTGACGTTTTCGACCTTGGTGCGGTGGGCATAGAATTCGATACCGCCCTTGAGCAGATGGTTCGAGGTGAGCTGACTGATCAGGTCGGCCTTGACGCTTTGAGTCCAGGAGGATTGGTCGCGAAAACCGGGATCGTCGCCGCGGATCCACCAATAGTTGGCTTCGCGTTCGCGGTAGATCGGATGGGGGCCGGGTCGTTTGATGTCCCAGATGAGATCCTCTTCGGTGTCACCGTCACCATCGCGGTCATCGACATCCGGCGTGGCATAGTGATAGTTGGTATAAAAATTTTGCAGCCGGACCTCGTAATAGGTTTTCGGGCTGAGGGTGTGGGTCCAGATGCCATAGATCATATCGCTGTTTTTGTGATAATTCCAGAGATAATTCAGCATGCCGGCCATATAATAGGTTTCAGTGCGGTCGTAGGCTTGGCCGTCCAACTCGCCGGGTGTGGGATCGACGGCACCCTGTTCGAACAGAGTCGGATCGTAGACATAACGGTAATGATAACGCACCGAGTTGTCGACGAACAGGTGTTCATTTTCGCGATAATCGTCTCCGGGCCCGTATTTGGATGCGGGAAAGTAGTACTGTTCCCAATCGCTGTTGGAATAGAGACCGCCGAGAATGAACTTGTGGTTAGGGGTAATTTTATAGGTCAATTTGCCCTGATAGGACTGGTCGAGCGTCTGCTGATTCGGATAATAGCCGCGACCCTTGTCGGTCATTTCGCCGGAAAGCGAAAACGACAGCTCGCCGGGCAGGAAAGCCCCTTGCCGTGCTTTAAAGATCGGACCGGTGACGTTCATTTCATAGATGTTTTGCAGCAGTCGAGTGTTGACCGATTCGGAACCGAAATTCGTGGTTGTCAGGCGCATGCGGCCGCTGATGGATTGAGCGCCTTCTTTCATCGCCAGATTGAGAATGCCGGACTGGACATTGCCGTATTCGGCGCTGAATCCACCGAGCGAGACTTCGAGCTCCTGAATACCGTATTCCGGCACATCGCTGGTGAACCCGCCGAGATTGCCGGCGTATTCACCGGCCGGGTCGCGCACGGGAATGCCGTCCACCAAGACCAACACTTCGCCGCTGCGGCCGCCGCGAAAATGGTTGCCGACGACACCGGCCTGGTTCTTGGCGATTTCCTGAAAGCTGTCCACCGGCTGCAGGGCGATCTCTTCGGCAGAGACAAAATGGCGGGTGGAGACCTCGTCTTTTTGGATCATCGGCCGTGTGGCGATGACGG
The DNA here is from genome assembly GCA_016929055.1 of Candidatus Zhuqueibacterota bacterium. Taxonomy (GTDB): domain Bacteria; phylum Zhuqueibacterota; class Zhuqueibacteria; order Residuimicrobiales; family Oceaniaggregativiventaceae; genus Sulfursilanivivens. The sequence continues at coordinate 19,347 of JAFGJN010000116.1, read as the reverse complement.
TGATCGCCTCGGCGATGTCCAGCACTTCTTCGGTCAGAGCAAAATCGATTTTGGTGGTGATGTCGATGGATACCCGCACCTGCTCGACGCGCATGGGGGTGTAGCCCATCATGTTGGCCCGCACCACATAGCTCCCGACCGGCACATTCAGGATGGTGTACTGACCATTGATATCGCTGGCCGCCCCCATGCTGGTGTTTTCAATGATTACATTCACCCCGGGCAGAGCTTGGCCGCTGGTTTTGTCGACCACCCGACCGGCGATTTTTCCGGTGATGCCGGCAAATGCGCTGCCGGTCAAAAACAGAAGTAGAAATAGGAACACGCTTTTCTTGATCATCCGTTGCCTCCATGATATTCTGGGTAAAGGATTGGTGAACGCTTTGAACGACGAATCCGCAGACGACCGGTTTCGCCTATGCGAATAGCGATTTTCGATCAGAATCTGTGTTTTACAAACGAAAAATCGTTTGCGACGGTTTGGCTATCAATTCGGTCGCCGCAATTTGTTTGCGAATCCAGATTTCACTCGCCTCGATGTTGGAGATCCATTCACCCCTAGAAGGGCACTCCACAACACCCCCGAATCGACTCACAATCTGAATGGCAGTCTCCTTGCCGGGTACCGTGTTGCACTGGTGCGCGGTTTACGATCGCTTGCGAAATACCCTCGTTTTGTCGCCGTTCCGCATACGCCTTTATAATATTACTTTTTCTCCTGACAAAGTCAAGTGAATTTCAATAAATAAGGAAATAATGCAAAAATGAATAAAAAATTAATAAAAAAACTCAACTCAGTAGTATTAATAAGTAATATTGGCAAATTAAACTAAAATTGTTTAGAAAATCTTAAAAAATGTTAAGTAAATTAGACCCTATCTGTTCAAAGCAGCGTTTTGATCCAGGATTCAAGGTTTAAAATAGACTGATATCCCTGACTATGGGATAGGATGGATAGCCATAGTTTCGGATTCGATGCGAAGCAGTGGATTTTTTCGCTGGTGTTCGGTTGCCGGGCACCAGCGAACCCAAGTTGTGTATAACAGCAATGAATTTCCAAATCAACAGATCAGGGTGATACACACTTTTTTTGATCACGATTTTTCATTTACAGAAAGTCAAGCAAAGCATCAAGAATCAGTTTTGAACAGCAAGGACTCTTGCAGAGATTCGATGGGAGGTGGAACGATTAAAAAAGGGGGATAGTTATTCGATCGAGCGATACAATCATCAATTGCTTCTTTTCCACAGATTTTCTATCTTGAACCGGGACATCAAACAGGAGGATTCTGCCATCGAATACCTGGAACGAAAACTCGGATTGGGCCACGCGCTGGCAATCGTGGTGGGGACCGTCATCGGTTCCGGCGTTTTTATCAATCTTCCCATAGTCGCTCGAACCACGGGCAGTCCGATGATGGCCGCATTGGCCTGGTTTTTGGGTGGACTGGTGTGGATCCCCCAGATTTTGATCATCACCGAGATGGCCACCGCCTATCCTCAACAGGGGTTCGGCTATCTCTATCTGCGCGAGGCCGGCAGTCCGGCCCTCTCTTTTCTCTATGTCTGGAGCGCTTTTCTCACCAGCGATACGCCATCGATCACCATTATTTCCCTGGCCGCGGCATCGGCTCTTTCCGTCTTTTGGCCGCCTCTGAACGGGCCGCTGTTGAGCCGCGCTTTCGCCATTCTTTTGATCATCGTTTTGACGGTTCCCCATTATCGCGATGTGCGCCAGGGCGGCAACCTGCAGGTCGTCCTCACCCTCATCAAACTGTCACCTCTGGTGCTTTTGATCCTGATCGGCGCGTTTTATCTCGATTCCGGCAATCTTTATACGCCCGCCATCACTTCTATCTCGTCGCACTCCCTGTTTGCCGTGTTGGGAGCCGGTATGGCTGCCACAGTCTGGTCCTATGCCGGCTTTCCCAATCTTCTCTACATGGCCGGTGAGATCAAGAACCCTTCCCGCGTTCTTCCTCGCGCCCTGATCGGCTCGGTTCTCGGCGTGATGGCTGCCTATGTGTTGATTTCGCTGGCGACTTCGACTATCATGCCTCATGACGCTCTGGTGGCCGCCGTTGGTTCCTTTGCCAATCCTTTTCAATACCTGCCGGTCTTTTCGAAATTCGCTGCCGGATTTCTCGGCCTGGCGGCTTTTATTTCCATGGTCGGAGCCACCAATGCCTGCATCATGGTGCAGCCGCGAATCGAGTACGCCATCGCCCGTGACGGCTACTTTTTTCCCATCTTTGCCCGGGTCCATCCTCGCTATCAAACCCCGCATGCCTCGATCGTCATCCAGTCGGGTTTGGCCATTGTCCTGACACTGATCGGCGGCATCGAATCGCTGCTCGGCTATTTTACCCTTTCCTATGTGCTGCAGAACGGCCTGGTTTACGGCACCATCTTTTGGCTGCGGCGAAAACCGGACTATCGGCCGACCTACCGCGCGCCGTTTTGGGCCGGCATGGCGATTCTTTCCATCCTGGTTCAGATCTTTCTCGCGTATGGCACCTTTGCGGCCTACTCGCGCGGCGGTGTCATCGTTGCGGCGATCCTGATCGCCAGCGGATTGCCTGTTTATTTCTATTTCAAAACGCTCAATCCGAAACCCGCATCTCCCTCCCCGATAGAATAAAAAAATCCAGAGTTCACGAAGGCGCTCCCTCAGGTGCCTTGCACAAATGCCTGGCTCAAGCTGCTCGACACATGTGAACTCTGGATTCTTTTCTCGGTTGTCGCTCTTGCAAATCCCGTGCCTGAAATCCCATCGGTTCGATACAGTCGAGATCCAGGTTCGGCGCAATCAGCGACCCATCCAGGAAAACAACAGAATATTCCAATCCAATGGACGGGAATGACGATTGCTGCAAAACCAATAAAAACAAAAACAAAAAAGATGGATTCTGCAGGCGCAAAAGCCGGGCGGGAACAGAAAGCCATTCGATTTTAAATTGCAATCATTGAACGCGCGGCCGGTCGGCCGACAATCCGTTGGTAAAGCTTTGAGGTGAAGCGATTGTGTGACAGGTGACCGGTAGCGATGACGCTGCCTCAGCTCTTTTGCCGTGAAAGCAAGAGGTGATAAAAATCTAAAGAGCTTGTAAACTGCAGCGCCAGTTTTTCCATGGGGCAGAGATCGGTGTGATCGCGGTTTTGAATCCGGGGAATGGTTTGACGTGCATACACAGGGATTCCATGGCGAGCCAGGATTTCCAGGGCGGCCTGGCTGGCCACGGGTGTGGCGACCTGTGCCACTTGACCGACGACCATGAGATGAGCGGCGGCGGCGCCGACGATCTTGTCGATGACCAGAGCGCCTGCCATATCCTGGCCATGCTCCTTGAGACACTGGAGCAGCGGGGCGAGCATGCTGTCGGCCGATGAACAGAGGATCTGGCCGTTTTTTTCAACCATAAGCGACAACTGTTTCTCGGCCAGAACGGCTAATTTTTCATCAAAAGTTTGATTCAGGTGTCCATCTCTGGATTTTCGCATGCGAAAAGCCTCAGATTTCGATTTTTTTCCAACGTCCCAATTTAAACCAATAGAGCAGCAGCAGGCCTTTCAGAGCTGTGGTTCCGGCGATCGCCCACCAGATTCCCAGGCTGCCCATGCCCAGATTTTTCGACAGAAATAGTCCCAGCGGAATACGGGCCCAGGTCAGCGGTACGATAATGACCATCGGCGGCAGCGAATTGCCGGCACCGGCAAATGCGCCTTCGAGCACGATTTCAAAACCGAGGAACACCTCAAAAACAGCGATGGTTTTGAGATAGCGCACGCCCTCGTTTACCACACGAGGATCGTCGGTGAAAAGTCGGACAATCGGTTCTGAAAACAGAATAAAGCAGATCGACACGGCTGCGAGAAGCGTTCCCACAAAAAGCAGGGTCAGCCAAACGGATTTTTCTGCCCGCTCGGGTTTTCCGGCTCCGAGGTTTTGTCCCATCAGGGTCTGGGCAGCGATGGCAAATCCGACGCTGGCAAAGTAGGCGATGCCTTCGATTCGGTGTCCCAAGCCCAATGCGGCGAGAGAGCCGGAGCCAAAGTCGGCGATAATGCGGGTCAGCGCCATATAGCTGAGACTGAACATCACACCGTTAAAGGCAATGGGCGTGCCGATGCGACCGATGCGGCGCATCACCTCCGGCACGGCGATGGGCGATCGAGTGGGGTGCAGCGACACCGGGCAGTTTCTGAGCAGATACCAGCCCAGGATAAAGGCCAGAATATGCGCGAGGACGGTGGCCAGGCCCGCGCCGCCAGCCTTGAGGGCCGGAAGGGGGCCGAAACCGAAAATCAGGATGGGATCGAGAACGGCGTTGAATATCAGGGCGAGGGACATGATTTTCAGGGGCGTTCGCGTGTCGCCGGATCCGCGAAAAACCGCTTCGAGGGTATAGGCGAGAAAAAATGCCGGCAATCCGCGAATGATCCAGTCCATATAGTGCAGCGCCGACGAATAGACCGTACCCTGCAGTCCCATGAGACGAAAGGTGGGGGCCGCAAAAAGAACGCCGCCGATGGAAAAAAGCGCGCCGATGAGGATCGCCAACCAAAAGCCCTGGCGAGCGATGGTGTCGGCCTTTTCGAGATTGCGTTCGCCTACCGCCCGTGCCACCAACGCCGTTACGCCGGTGCTGATCAGAGTGCCGATCGACTGGAGCGCCCAGAGGATAAAGGCCGCTGCGCTGACACCGGCCAGGTAATCGGGACCGAGTTTGCCGACCCACCAGATATCGACGAGATTGAACACCATCAAAAAGAGCATGGAAAGAATAGCCGGCACGGCCAGAGTCAGGATCGCCCGGCTCAGCGGCATTTGCGTGAGGTCGCTGGCGTCAACTTCCGGTACCAGTCCGGCCGAAATATCGGGCGCGGATTGCCATTCGATAAACGCATGCTCGGCAGAATCGGTTTTGCTGTGCTTTTTACGCATCTCTTCCGTACGGTTGGAGGTGCAGTTCTTTTCGGTTGAACAATACGATAAATTTTGCAAAATTACCAATAGAATTCCTGGCCTGAATCGTTCAGGCAGTCGCATGCTTTTCGCGTGTTGCGACAGAACCCTTATTAAATGCCGAAGGACAGCGGATGTTCTCTCTCCTGGAACAGGCCTTTTCCGTCATCGATCTCACCCATCCCATCGACTCCGGGATGCCGCATTGGCCGGGGGATCCGCCGACGCAGCTGCAGGCGGTTGCCGATCTGCTGCACCATGGCTATTTGCTCCATCGGTTGCAGATCGGCGAACACAGCGGCACCCACATCGGTGCACCGGTTCATTCGCTTGCGGACGGGATCAGCGTCGAAGGTATTCCGGCGGATCGCCTGGTTTTGCCGGCTTTTTTTATCGTTTGTCGTGCCGCCTGCCGGGACGATCGCGATTTCTTGCTGCAGCCGCAAGAGGTGAGGCGCTGGGAACAGGCAAACGCACCGCTGGGCGAGAACGCGCTGCTGCTGGTGGCGACGGGGTGGTCGGATTACTGGCGAGACTCACGCGCCTATCTGGGACAGACTGGCAACGAGGGACTGCATTTTCCCGGTGTTGCGGTAGAAACGGCGCAATTCCTGCTGCAGGAACGCAAAATCGCCGCCCTCGGCATCGATACCGCCGGGATAGACGGCGGCGCCAGCACCACCTATGCGGTCAACCACCTCCTGGCCGAGAACGGCGCCTATCATCTGGAAAATCTGACCCATCTGCACCGCGTGCCCGCCACCGGGGCCTGGGTCGTGGTCGGCGCCCTGCCCCTGCGAGGTGGCAGCGGATCACCCTGCAGGGTCTTGGCGCTGGTTTCGCCCGACACATCCTGTGGTGCGCATACCTAATACTCGATGCTCAATCCCAGCGAAGGCAGAATGCCGATCTGGCCGGTCGATTGCACCCGATCCTCATAGGCATCATAGCGCGGCACGACGTTGGGCAGGCGATTGTAGACGTTTTGAATGTCGATATAGGCGATCAGACCCCAACCGTCAAAGTACCAGCGCCGGTCGACGCGAAGATCCAAAAAGTGGTTGGCCGCCACTCGGGCCGAATTGTAGAAATCGGCCGGACGGTTGAAATCCGTGTCATACGGCGTGTAGGGACGGCCGGTGGCATAGCGGAATTTGAGGCTGAACTCCCATTTTTCGTTCGGCACGTAACCGCCGCCGAGGTTGACAATCCAGCGCTGATCAAAACTGCCCGGCCGAACGATGCCGTCCAGAGCCGTATAGGTGCTGCGGTTGTAGGTCAGGCTGAATGTACCGTACACGGGAACCGGCGACAGCTTTTTCTGAACAAAGAACTCGGCTCCGCGCGAACGGCCGCTGCCCCGGGAAACCAGCGGATCGATGCCGAATGAAGCAAACCCCTCTTCCAGTCCGCCAAAACCGGCGCCGGTGTTCGCCATGACCAGATAGGGGCGAACGAGACTGACCGGATAATCGAAATAGTTCTTTTGATAGATCTCGAGGCTCGCTTTCAGGTCTTCGCGCAAACGGCGTTCCAGTCCGACGATGAACTGGTCGGCTCCGAGATAATCGAGCCGGCGGTTTTCGGGATTTGCCGCCACCCAGATGTAGGCCGGGGTCTGGCGATAGCGGCCGGTGGAGGCGTTCACAGCCACCGACTCGCTCAGCTGATAGCGCAGAGAAAGGCGCGGCGAGACGACTGCCGAGCTTTCGATCCGGTCAAAGGCATCGATGCGAGCGCCGGCGATCAGGCGCAGGCGGTTCCATTGTTGGCTCCATTGGCCCCAGAGCGCGCTTTTGCGCGCCTGCGCCTCGCTCCGCGACTTGAGGGCAGGTGTCGGCCCAAAGGGCGAAGGTACGGAACTCAGCTCAATGTCCGCACCATAGCGAATCCATTTTCCCTGAACCCCTGCCGTCAGCTCGGTTCCGGAAAAGGGATAGAGGGTGATGCCGGCGTCGAGGGTCGTCTCGGATTCGCTGGAGCGATTGGAAAAGAGCGCGGTCGATAGCGTATCGCTCTGTTCAAAGTTGAAGCGATAGTCGGTATAGCCGATCGAAAGGGTGGTGAATCCGCCGCGAAAGATGCGCTTCCAGGCGGCTCCGCCGATGAATTGATCCTGGTCGCTGACCAGGATGCGCGAGTTGTTGTAGCGTTTTTCGGCGGTATCGTTGAACAGTTTGACGTCGTTGAGAGCTGCGATACCCAACAGCGTGATTTTGTCGTTAACACCGAGATCGATGACGGTTTTGCCGAGAAAATCCCAATATTCCGGCACAAAGCTGAATCCGGAGGCTTTAAAGATAAAATCGAGATAGCTGCGGCGGGCCGAAAAGAGAAACGAACCTCGCCGGGTGGCCGGACCCTCGATGTCAAGGCCGAACTGGGTGGCGGAAATCGTTGCTTTGCTGCCCAGGCGGTCGCGCCGGCCTTCGCGCAGGTTGAGGGTGAGCACCGACGAGAGGCGGTCGCCGTAGCGAACGCCAAAGCCGCCGGTAGAAAAGGCTGTGGTTTCGATAAAATCGAGATTGATAAAGCTCTGCGGCCCGCCGGCTGCTCCCTGCGTACCGAAATGATTGATGTTGGGAACGACAAAGCCGTCGACGACATAGAGGTTTTCCGACGGCGCTCCGCCGCGGACGATCAGGTCGTTTCGCCCGCCATCGACCTGGGCAACGCCGGGAAGGATCGATACCGCTCGCACCACATCTTCCAATCCGCCCGGCAATCGGCGAATCTCTTCGTTGCTCTGAAGCCGTGTACTGATCGGTTTTTCGCTCGAGCTTTCAAAATAATCGGGGCGAACGGTCAGTTCATCGAATTTGATCACCGTTTCGTTCATGCTGAAATCGAGTTGGGCGTCGCGCATCGGCGAGACTACCACATCGGTCTTGGTGACCGGCTCGTAGCCGATGACCAGAGCGCGCACCGCATAGATTCCTACCGGTACCCGTTGAATGCGAAACTTGCCGTCGATATTCGTGGCTCCGCCCAGCTGTGTGCCCAGAACGACCACATTGGCGCCCACAAGCGGTTCATTGGTCTGCTTGTCGATAACGGTGCCGACGATGACGCCGGTCTTTTGGGCATAGAGCTCGGCCGGCGTCAACGCCAAGAGCAGGAGAGAAAAAAGGGAGAAAATGCGTATACGCATGGCGTTTTGGTCCTCTATTTTCGTTTGTTGTCGTTCAACTTTTTCTTTTAATTCAACAGAAGAACCGGATCGTCTATTCCTGAGAAACGCTCAAAACGCGCAGCGGTTGGTGGTTCTTCTGGGCGGCAGGGGCCAGGGAAGGGGGATCAGGCGATTTCGCCGCGCAGGGTGTGAACGCCGGTGCGGACGATGCGGGCATCGACAAATTCGCCGATTCGATGGGGAGCAGGGGGGAGGATGACGATTTTGTTGCCGTCGGTGCGCGCCTGCCAATCCAGGGGATTTTTGCGCGTTCCTTGCTGTTCGATCAGCACTCGGTGAATCTGTCCGATATGGGCCCGGTTTTTTTCCTGGGTAATTTCTCTTTGCAGAGCGTTGAGGCGGACGATGCGGTCGGTTTTGTCCTCGGCGCTGACGTCGTCGGCGAATTTTTTTGCCGCTGCCGTGCCCGGACGCACGGAATATTTAAAGATAAAGGCCGAATCGAAACGCACCTGGCGCACTACCTCGACGGTGTCCTGAAAATCCGACTCGGTTTCGGTGGGAAACCCGACAATGATATCGGTGGTCAGGGCGATGCCGGGTACCCGCTGGCGGATTTTCTCTGTCAGCGCCAGATACTCTGCCCGGCTATAGGTGCGCCGCATCAAATGGAGAATGCGGTCGTTGCCGGCCTGCAGGGGAAGATGAATATGCTTGCAGATCTGCGGATAATCGGCCACCATGCGGATCAGTTCGTCGGGAAAATCTTTGGGATGGGGAGAAGTAAAGCGAATGCGTTCGATGCCCGAAACCCCGGCGACCGCCTGCAAGAGATCGGCAAAGCTTTGGCCGTTGTGGTGATACGAGTTGACGTTTTGTCCCAAAAGCGTCACCTGCACGAATCCTTCGTCGACCAGGCGGCGGCACTCCTCGACCACATTTTCAATAGAGCGGCTGCGCTCGCGGCCGCGCGCATAGGGCACCACGCAATAGGAACAGAAATTGTCGCACCCGCGCATGACGGCGATCCAGGCATTGGCGCCGCTCTTGTGCAGGGGGTAGATATCCGCATAGGTTTCTGTTCGGGAGAGGCGATAATCCGCCGGCCGGAATCGATTCCGCGCCTGTTGCAGCAAATCGGGGAGATGGCGATAGCTATCGGGACCGGCGATGAAATCGAGCGGCAGCTTTAAGAGGCTCTCTTTGAGATTGGTCACCATACAGCCGAGAAGGCCGATCACCGCCGGATTGTCTCGTCGTGCGTGGCGCAATTCATAAACGCGCGCTTTGACCCTGCGCGCGGCGTTTTCGCGCACCGAACAGGTGTTGATCAGGATAATGTCTGCCTGGTCTGGCGAGGCGGTCAAGGCAAAACCGGAGGAACGGAGAAGAGCGCCGACGATCTCGCTGTCGTATTCGTTCATCTGGCAGCCATAAGTTTCGATATAAACCCGATTCATAGCGTTTTTCCGATCACCGTCAGTCCTTCGCGTTTTTCGAGTTCCACCGCCAGCAACTGGTTGTGCAGGGCTTGCTCGGAACGCACCTGAACCCGAATAAAAGTATCGGTCACACCGCTCCACCAGCCGTTTTTTTCCTGTTCGAACAAGACAAGAACTTTACGGCCGATAAAGCGGTCGATAAACGCCGCTTTTTTGCGGTTGCTCAGCTCGCGCAGAATGCGGCTGCGTTCCTGAATATCGGTTTTGGCGACCTTGTCGGGAAAGGTTCGGCTTTTGTTGCGGGATCGATCCGAATAGCTGAAAACATGGAAATAGGCCAGCGGCAGTTCCTCCACAACCCGCAGCGTTTGCTCAAAGTGGCTCGTGCCTTCACCGGGAAACCCGACCATCACGTCGGTGCCGATACAGACATCGGGAACACGCCGGACAACCTTCTGAACAAAGGCGGTATAGTCGGCGATGGTGTATTTGCGGTTCATCGCCTTCAGAATGCGGTCGTGGCCATGCTGCAGGGGCAGGTGGAGGTAACGGCAGAGCTTGCCGTTTGCGGCCAGCCGCTCCAGCAGATCGTCGCTCAGGGTGGTGAATTCGATCGAAGAGATACGGATCCGCTCGAGTCCCGTCAGCTTTTCCAGCGCCTCGACCACATGGGAGAGAGTTTTGTCGCCGTGCCGATAGGTGCCGATATTGATTCCGGTGAGGACGATCTCCCGATGTCCGGCCTGCACCAATTTTTCTGCCCCGCGCACCAGATCGTCGAAATCGCGGCTGCGCGACCGGCCGCGGGCATAGGGGATTTCGCAGTAGGAGCAGAAAAAGTTGCAGCCGTCCTGGATTTTGAGATTGGCGCGGGTGTGGTGCGGATCGGATTCGCAGGTCGGAATGGTAAAGAGCGCTGGCTCGATCCCGGGAAGCAAAAGCGCCGGTGTCTCTGTGCCGTTTTGACGAAGAATATCCGGCAGATCCATTTTAGCGCCGTTGCCGACCACATAATCCACCTGAGCACTGCGCAGCAACGATTCGCCCTGAACCTCGGCCTGACAGCCGACCAGGGCGATTTTTGTTCCGGGAAAACGACGACGTATGCGGTTGATGACCCGGCGGGTATCGGCATCGCCGTTTTCGGTGACCGTGCAGGTGTTGATCACCACCAGATCGGCTTTGCGGTCGAAATCGACCACCTCAAAGCCGCAGTCGCCGAAGCGATGAGAGAGAACGGCTGTCTCGGCCTGATTCAGCCGGCAGCCCAGGGTATAAAACGAGACGGTGTGAAACATGGACACTCTTGGTTCGGCGCTTTGCGCCCAATTCCTTAAAAATTGCTGTTCTATCGCCGGGTAGGGGACGATCGTTCGATTGCACCCGTGCAGAACGATCGTCGCGCCCGAATATCGTTCGGGTAAAAGCAGACATCACGGGTGTCCGGTTACCGGACACCCGTGAGCAAACATTAAAATAGAAAAAAAAAGAGTGATTCACAACACAAATGTCTCGAGACAGTTTTTTAACTTTCGTACTTGCAATTTGGCACTTGGCACTTTCTTCGCTTCGCCTTCGGCAATTCGTATCTAGTTCCGCCTTTAGGCGGGTTCTTTTTTTTATCTTTCTCTAGCTTTCTCCTCGCCCGACTCTGCAGCTAAATCGATTTTTGACATCGGTGATTAGTAAAGGTTCTTTCAAGTTTCACACTTTTAACTTTTTTCACTTCGCCTTCGGCTACGGCTTGCGCGCGGATTAACGATCATTTTTTATGTTTGCAGAGTTCGTTTGCTGGTGCAGAATCACTGGATTTTTGATACGCAAGCCGTGATCCTTCGGCGGCTGCGTGCGCCTCCTCGGCCGCAAGAGCGGCGGCCTGCGGAGTCGCGTTCCGCTGAATTTTGTGAGGCGGTTTGTGCGGGGTGAGTTGCTTTGTTTGTTGTATTCTGATTTAGAGTGTTTGGCGATTTCGTCCGTGGGCATTCCGAGCCCCGGAGGGGTGCCCCATATCAGCCCGGGGCGTCAGCCCCGGGAACCGGACAACCCCACTCTCTTTATTAGCCCTGAAAGGGCGTTCCTGAAATTGGAGAGTCGCCGGGAATCGATCATCGCCTGTTGAATGGCGAGGCATGATTTTTTGGAGGATGGCTGGGCCGCGCTGTCGCTGGATTTATGGGGCGCCCCTTCAGGGCTTGGGTTTCGCCGGTGTTTTCAATCCCTGGGCTGCGCCCAGGGCTGATATGTTCGGCCCTTTCAGGGCCGGGAATCGACAGGCACCCACTCCCCTAAATGTGAGCGGAGCGCGATCGCCGAGACCGCCGCTTTTGCGGCCGAGGCAGCGCGCGGAGCCTGCACAGGCTCCTGGCCCCGCAACGCAAACAATTAAAAGCGAACGATCTGAATCATTTCCCGCAATTCTTTGTCACGGCACAGAGGCGGGGCCGGAGCCGGAGCGGTACCCAAGAGAAAACACCAACAAACCCCGTATGATCACAGTCAACCTCTTTACGAGAGACACCAATAAGAAATTGCGCGGAGCGGCCCTAAAAAGCAAACCCCGACCATCCCCCATACGCTCGGAACGCTCGACCCAAACCGGCACGATGCCTTGTACGGTACAATGTGCCAAATCCGATGGGGGCTGCCCCTATTTTTTTCTACTCAAAAAACAGATGAACCACAAAGAGCCACAGGACATGAAGGAAAAATGGTCAAGAAAGGGTATTCCCTGCTTGAAAAAAGCAAGATTTTCCGGCCTTGACTTTTGCTCCGGCAGGTGTTACCTTGAATGAATCGATTGGCCGATGGGGGTCAGGATTCGGGTTACCTTCAACAGCAGGAGAAAGGTTCCGTGCAAAAGCGACTCAATGTGGGCGTGATATTCGGCGGGCGTTCCGGTGAACATGAAGTCTCGATCGTTTCCGCCGATTCGGTGATCAACGCTCTGGATCCGGCCAAATACTCCATCATCCCCATCGGCATCGCCAAGGACGGAGCCTGGTATGCCGGCGCCGAGGCTATGAGTCGGTTGAAAGAACAGATAAACGATCCCGAGGCGCGGGTGACTTTGCCCGTCGATCCTTTGTTGCAACAGCTGATCCCGCTCGGCAAAGGCGTTGGCGAGGTCTTTGAACGATTGGATGTCATCTTTCCGGTTGTGCACGGCCCTTTGGGAGAAGACGGTACGCTTCAGGGTCTACTCGAACTGACCGATCTTCCGTATGTTGGCTCGGGCGTCCTTGGTTCTGCTCTCTCGATGGACAAGGTCGTGCAAAAGCACATCTGCCGGCAGATGGGGTTGCCGGTGGTCGATTTTTTATGGATTCGCGACATCGATTGGCAGGCCGACTCGGATGCGGACAGCCTGCCGATACTGGCGGATCAGCTGGGCAACATAACCCGGCAACAGATGCTGCAGCTCTGCGGCGATCGGCTCGATTTTCCGCTCTTTGTCAAACCCGCCAACATGGGCTCCAGCGTCGGGATCAGCAAGGCTCACAATCGGCAAGAACTGGAACAAGCGATCACAAACGCATTTTTCTATGACAAAAAGATCCTCGTGGAAAAGGCGGTGCGAAACACGCGCGAGTTGGAGGTCAGTGTTCTCGGGAACGATTCCCCCCGGGCTTCCGTCATCGGTGAAATTGCGCCGTCGAACGAGTTTTATGATTATGACGCCAAATATATCGACGGATCGAGTCAGTTGACCATTCCGGCGGAAATCGATGCCGAGCTGGCGCAATCGATGCAGATAGCGGCGATCAAGGCTTTTCTGGCGGTGAGCGCCGAGAGTATGGCGCGGGTCGATTTTCTTCTCGACAACCTGGAAAACAGATTCTATCTCAGCGAGGTCAATACCATTCCCGGGTTTACCTCGATCAGCATGTTTCCCAAATTGTGGGAGGCATCTGGACTGGCCTATAGCGCTTTATTGGATGAACTCATACGTCTGGCTTTTGAGCGCCGGCACCGGGTAAAACGGCTGCAAAAGAGCTACCACCCCAAAGCCGATTGGTTCAGGAAAAACGGTTGAGATCAGACCTGTCCAAAATAGATTTTATCGGCATGAATAATCTTCAAATAAATAGGAGCTTGCAACAAACGCTGAAATTGTAAACCTGATCTGTTGTTTATGAAAACCTTTATTGTTTTTACATAAATTAGAGTGTGGGGTGTCCCCATATGGGACACCAGTGGGTTGAGATGCAGATTGATTTCATCAAAATTTCCGCCACCGGCAATGATTTTATCGTCATCGACAACCGGCAAAAGTTGCTGGATTCATCCGGCGACCGCAGCTGGTTCGCCGAGATCTGCCGTCGACGGACATCGGTAGGCGCTGACGGCGTCATTCTGATTCAGCCGAGCGATCGAGCTGATTTCGAATACGTGCACATCAATTCCGACGGCAGTCTGGCAGAGATGTGCGGCAACGGGTCACGCGCGGTCGCCTTTTTCGCCCATCAGATCGGCGCAAGCGGGGCAATCCCGAGTTTTGAAATTCTCGGCACCCTCTATCGCGCTCAAGTGGATGGGCGGCTGGTGACCACGGATTTTCCTTCACCCCGGAATCTTGATCTAGAGATCGATGTGGTGCGGGAGAGCGGCCTCGTGACTGCGGGACAGATCGATACCGGCGTGCCGCACCTGGTGGTCTTTGCCGATGACCTGCAAGGGCTCGACGTTCAGGGAATCGGTTCCCGCTATCGCCATCATCCCGCCTTTCCGCGCGGCACCAATGTCGATTTCATCCGCGCACTCGACGTCCATCATCTGGAGATCCGCACTTTTGAACGCGGGGTGGAAGAAGAAACGCTGGCTTGCGGAACCGGAGCGGTCGCTTCCAGTATCATCGCTTATCGCCGCGGTCGCGTCAAGCCGCCGGTCACCTGCCGGTTCCCCGGAGGGAAAGTGACCATCGATTTTGCCGCAGATTTTTCTCGCTTGACCCTTAGCGGCTCGGTCACACCCGTTTACAGCGGCCGTCTGCTGGACTGAAACCGTTTCGGCAGCGATTCCTTTTTGAAAAAAACGAAAATTATCATTGGTGTTCGGTCGAATGACCGGACATGCGAGTGGAAATTATTATTTCTGATCCTGTTGGTTTTTCTCAGGGAGAGCCGCCATGTCCGATTGGATCTATGGCCGCAACGCCGTCCTCGAGTGGTTGAGCGCGCGATTGCCCGCTCGCGAACTTTGGGTGGCGGGAGGAGAGAACAGAGTCCTGCAGGAGATCGAGCAGGCAGCGGCGAAAAACCGGCTTGCGGTTCGCCGGGTCGATCGCCGGCGAATGCGGCAGCAAATCGGGCACGATCACCATCAGGGGGTCATATTGCTCGCCGATAGCGAGGCGCTTTATGTTGAACCGCACAATCTGCTTCGGATCGCCAGCGAACGCGGTGAACCGCCGTTTCTGGCTCTGCTGGATGGCGTTCAGGATCCGCACAATCTCGGCGCCATTCTGCGTTCGGCCGACGGCGCCGGATTGCACGGCCTCATCGTGCCGAAAGACCAGTCCGCAGGTCTGTCGCCAGCGGTTTTCAAGGCATCAGCCGGTGCAGCGGCTCATGTTGCCGTCGCTCGAGTGACCAATCTTGCTCGTACCATGGACGAATTGAAAAAAGAGGGTGTCTGGTTGGTCGGCAGCGAGGGGGACGGTGAGCGACTCTATACCCAGATGGATTGGCGGGGTGCGGTTGGGATCGTTCTCGGCGGTGAAGGCAAAGGTTTGCGCCGCCTGGTTCGGGAAAAATGCGATTTTATCGTTTCCATTCCCCTGTGCGGCAAAGTCAATTCCCTCAATGTTTCGGTGGCAGCCGCCCTTCTCTTTTTTGAAGCCCGACGTCAGAAAAACCTGCAAGAATGAAACGAGAGCCCCTGTCCAAATTATTGTTTTGAGGTACGGGTGTCCCATCGGGGACACCCGTGACCCCCGGTTTTTGATGCAGAGGCTCTCGTTTGGTTTTTAGCGCAGCAACGTCATCTTGCGCGTTTGTCGATAGTCGTTGACTGTCAGGCGATAGATATAGGTGCCGCTCGGCAGCGGATTGCCGCGATCGTCATCCGCCATCCAGATAGCCCGATGGGCGCCGGCTTCGAGCTCGCGGTCGACAAGCGTGCGGACCGGTTGCCCCAAAAGATTATAGATGACCAACTCGACCCGCCCCGGTTGTGCCAGACTGAATTCGATGGTGGTTTCCGGATTGAAGGGATTGGGATAATTCTGAGCCAGATCATAGGTTTGCGGTTTCTGAATGCGAATCTGAACCGGCCCGTGCATTGTCAGGCTCCCGGTGAAATCCACATCGGCGATTTTGTAAAAATATTCCTGCCCGGGCTGTACATCCTTATCCGTGTAGCGATAGATTTTGCGCGAGGAGCTGTTGCCCGCGCCTTCAATCAGTTGATCGTTGATCTGTTCATAGCGGCCGTCCGTTGTTTCGGAACGAAAAACATGGAACCCCAAATTTTTGGTCTCGGAATGGGTTTCCCACCGCACCTCAGCTCCATTGCCAACCTGCTCAACGGAAAAACTCGCCAATTCGATGGCCATAGCCTCGGGCGACAAACCAAAACCCTCGATTTGAACGATTTCTGCTTCAGAAATGTAAAAATGGGTCGGATTGTTGTTGGTGGTCAGACGATAGCCGGCAGGCAACCGGGTTTCGTCGAGCCAAAGCGAATGGTTGGCCGGTTCCAAATCCACAAAAAGGAATTCTCCTTCAGCATCGGTCTGTTGCATCCGTTCGTTTCCGTTTGCCAGGTTGTGCAAATAAACCTCGATGTCTTTCAGCCCCTGCTCGGGTTCGTTATAGAGCCCGTCGGTGTTGTCATCCAACCAGACCCGTCCCTGCACCAGCGCGACGGGTTCCAGGGGTGTGTGATCGGTCAGCAGCGGACCGACGTGAAAATTGTAAGCAGCATCGTGAAAAGTGAGGCGGATGGTATTGTCAAAGGTCGTTTGCTCCAAATCGGTAACCAAAAGCCGGACGGAAAATTCCTGTTGTTCACCCGGTGCTAAAACCGGCAGGTACCAATCGACGGTAGTGGCACGCACGCCGCTGGTGAAAACACCTGATTCGCTGGCCAAGATGAATTCAGTTGCCGCAGGCAGGGTATCGACCAGAGCGACTTCTTGTGCCGGAACCTCGCCGATATTGGCGACACGGTAGCGGTATTCAAAGGGAACATATGGGCGAATGACGTCGGGTGAGTGCAATTTTTCCACGGTAAGCCGCGGTTCGGGCAGGGGTGCCTGTAAAAACAGACCTCGTTCGGCATAAAACACAAATTGATTGGACGCATCGATGCACATATCGGTCCGCCACCAGCCCGGTTCGGGATGCTGAAGCCAATCGCCTCCTGAATGGGGAAAATAGGCAAAGGGGCTGTTGTTCCAGCTGCCGTACCCGGAGACCGTGCCTTTGAACACCTCGCCCGAAGGGCTGATATAGTCGATCGATTCGCGCCTGTCCATGTCAAAATTGTAGAGCTCGAGGAGCGTTTCATCTCCTGCGACGTAAAACCACAGCGTTTGACAGCTTGCTTCCGAGCTGGTAAAAGCAGTCTTGACCGGTAAAAGGGTTATTTCGTCGCCGCTGTTCGGTCGATTATCCGGATCCGAATCGACGATTTTGAGGCGAAACATATTCTGATCATCGACTTCAGTCGATGTATAGAGCCGATAGACACCGTAACCATATTGGGAGGAAGTAAACGAAACAAACGGTACCCATCGCTCAGACGTTGTATCCGGGGGCACAAATCGCTGTCGGGTGATGAGTTGATGTTGAATCGGCCCGGCCAGCCAAAATTCTGTCGTGTCCCAGTCCCATCCCCCTATTTTATCGAAATCGGTTCCTGTGTGATTGCATTCCGGATCATAGAGTTCCAGGGCAATCTGAAACGTATCGGGTACGAGATGGGGGACTGTTATTTCAAAGAGGTGGGGTTGATTTCCACCGTTGCGTCCGGCATTGCTCCACCAATCGCCTTGATCGATGCTGACAAAAGGACCATTGGTTTGAAAGAAAAACGGCGACTCTTCCGGCGGGTAAATCGCCGATTGGGCAAAAACCGAAGGAGCGGCAATGCTGAACCAGAACAGCAGGTTCGAGACGATCGATATCCCGCTCCTCATTCCACTGAAATCGATAAACCTTATCATCCTTCAATCCCTTTCTTGTTGACATTCAAGACGAACTGCCCTATTTTCAAGAGTAGCGCGGATCAATGTGGCTATTTGGTATCGGTTGTGGCGTATCCGCCTCAATTCGTCGATTGAGAGTGAACTTGCAAGATATTATTATTAAATGACTAAGAACATTTTCTTTGCTCGATGAAAAAATAATTTATTTAGTTCATTTATTATTAATCAAAAGTGGTGCCACAAAGGCTTTATGTGCCGTTTTGGGTTTTTAATGTTTTTGCCAAAGTTTCTTTTTATTGTGCTGCTTTTATTCGGCAGTGCTCGAACGCAGGAAGCGTATCGCGTCGATCGGATCCATTTTACTGGCAACCGGACGATAAAAGACGACGAACTGCGCGAACAGCTCGAACAAAAGGATCGCCGAGGATTGTCCCGTTTGCTGTTTTGGAAAAAAGGCGACACATTTAACCGTCAGCTTGTCGATCGGGACATCGACCATTTGGAGCGTTTTTATCAGCGCGAGGGTTTTCTTCAGGTAGGGATCCAAAGTGAGATACAGATTTTTGATGACAAAGAGGCGGTGACGCTTGTCTTTCGCATCGATGAAGGCGAGCCGGCGCGGATCGACTCGATCGCTTTTGTCCTGGTCAGAGCGGATTCGGCTTCCCAGGCCTGTCTGCAGGCATTTGATCGCGACAAGTTTTTGCTCAGTGTAAGCGACCGTTTTCGTGACAGCGCCTTTGAGGTCGATCGATCCGTTCTGGCCGGCCATTTTAGCGGCCGGGGTTATCCTTTTGTTAAGGTATCTCCGGAATTTCAACTCGATACTGCAGGACGACCGCGAGTTGGGATAATCTACCAAATCGATAGCGGTCCGCTCTGTTATTTTGGTTCGACGCGTGTTGTCGGCAACCGTTTTGTATCCGAATCGCCGATTTTGAAGCAGCTGGCTTTTCGGGAAGGTGAGCGGTTCAGCAACAGACGGTTGCTGCAGTCGCAGAAACAGGTCTATCAACTGGGTCTCTTTCACTATGTGGTGGTGCGGGTTGTTCGGGAGGAACTGGAGCAGGGGGTGCTGCCGGTTGAAGTTCAGGTCCGGGAAGCGCCGCGGTTGACTTTCAAGTATGGAGTCGGGTATGGGAGGGAAGAGCAATTCCGCACGTTTGTGGATATCACTCGGCTGGCTCTTTTCGGGCAAGATCTGCGGTTTCGGTTGTTTCTGCGCCACTCGAGTCTGGAACCCTATCATGTCAATGCCACATGGACCAAGCCAGCGTTTTTGTTTCCCCGCACCAGTTTGTCGATCAATCCGTTCATTCGCCGGGAGAGAGAACCGGGATTCACCATCGATCGGATCGGCAGCAATTTTGGTCTGCAAAACCGTATGGACGATCGCACGGATTTGTCGTTCAAATATGCCTTTGAGCAGGACCGTTTGAGCCTTTCCAGCAGCATGCGGCGTGATGCATTGAAGGATTTGGACATCACGCTCTATAACAAATCCACCATCGAGTTTGGTTTCTTTAGCGACCGCTCACAACCGGTTTTTTATCCAAGCCGGGGTTATTTTGTCGGCTGGACGGCCGCTCTTTCGGGAATCGGATTTCGCAGCGATTTTCACTACTGGCGGTCGCTGCTGGAATGGCGCCGTTACACG
>JAFGJN010000013.1 GCA_016929055.1 Candidatus Zhuqueibacterota bacterium | reverse complement strand
TGCTGAAACGCGGAAAAACGTTGCGCTCCACCTCATCAGGGGCACCGAGAATGATATAGACCATTCCCATATCGGTTCGCCAGCCCTCTCTCTGCATCACCGAAAAGCTGCGGTTGGCATACTCTACGCGGTTGTAATGACCTTCCATCGCTTCGTTGACATCGGTGCCGGGAGTGGGGTCGCGTTTTTCCCAGAATTTTTGAAAGGCCTCGAGCCGTTCCTGACCATCTGATTTTTTTAACTCTTTCCATTCGGCCGAATTGGCGATATATTGCAGCTGTTCGATGGCGGCATCAATATCTTTGGCCGTAGCCGGCAGACCGAGCCAGCGAACGAAAAATGTCTTTTCCGTTTCGATTTTATTTTTGCCCTGAATTTTGACTTTGAGCCGGTATTCATCCGCGGCCAGGCTGTCGGCCGGGATGCGGATGATTTCCGCATGGCGTGAGGAATTGACACTCGTCTCATATTTGCTATTAAAGCGAAACCGGGTAGAGTTGCCGATCAATTCGTAATCGATTGTAACCGGTTGAGAGGTGTCGGTTGTGTTGTAGAGTTCAAAGTAGGCATAAATCCGATCGTTAAATCCTTTACGGCTGTCGCTGATGGTTGGGCTGATCCATTTTTTCCCGCTCTCCGCGGTTGCAAGGCTGTCCGAAAAGATGATATCGCTCACACTCAAATCGCGCCGCGAAAAGTCCTGGGCTTTGATTTTGCGTTCCATGGTGCGGCTCCTGCCGGTTTCGGCATCCTCGAGCGTGGCCGAGATCCTGTAATCACCCGGTTCGATATCAAAAAATTCCTGAGTCAGAGTAAAATCGACGCGACTGTTGGTCTGATCATACTCGTCGACAAACAGGGTTTTTTTGGTGATTTTTCCCGTGACCTGATAGTCATCTTTATCGAGCAGAACGATCGAGATCTCATAATTCGCTTCATAACCGTCTTCAAGTTTCACAAATTGCAGGCCATCGTTTTTGATTTCAAAGTACAAATAGAGCCGTACCTGAGTCAAATCTGTCGGCGACGCCAGAGTTGCATAGTCGATATGAAACTCTGGCCCGTCCATCGTGCCGCTATTGGCCATTTCGGTTTGCCCCGGGCAAACCGAAAGAAAGGCCGATAACAAAAGAACAACGATTGATTGTTTCATCATAAAATCAAATCCTTCCTCTGATTTTATCTATTTTTAACCGCCCTGGACCGACTGCAGGCGATATGATTGGCTGGCCGTTGGCTTTGCCGATCAAATCATAGATATCGGCCGATTCTATGAAAACCGAATAAAACCTTCCGGGTTCCAGGCGGGTAGAGATCAACACGCTGTTATCGATCTCCGGCGCATCGCGGTAGGTTCGGCCGATTGAAAGATGCCGCTCGGGATACCATTCGTCGATCAAAACCGGAACGGTTTGGTTCACCCATTTTTGGTTGTCGGTGGCGGAAATTTCCGCCTGCAGCAACATCAATTCCTCTCGCCGGGCCAATTTGACTTGTGGCGAAATATCATCCGCGAAATGAAAAGCGGGGGTCTCTTCTTCATGCGAATAGGTGAAAACACCCAAACGATCAAACTCGAACGCGGCGACAAAATCGAGCAATTCCTGATATTCTTTTTCGCTCTCACCGGGATAGCCGACAATCAACGATGTGCGGATGGCGATGCCGGGTACGCGCTCGCGCAATCGGTAAAGCAAGGATTCGATATCCCGGCGACGTGTCTTGCGGCGCATGGCGCCGAGTAGACGGTCGTTTATGTGCTGAATGGGCAGATCGACGGCTTTGACGACGCGCGGCAATTCGGCAAACGCCTCGATCAGCTCTTCGCTCCAATGATGGGGATGCGTATACAGCACTCGAATCCAATCCAGGCCTCGGATTTCGTTCAATTCGATCAGCAAGTCGCGCAGGGCGTTTTTGCGGCCTTTGTCCCGGCCGTAGTAGGTGCTGTCCTGGGCGATCACGATCAGTTCCCGCACTCCCCGCTCGGCTAAAATTCGGGCCTCGGCCATGATTTCTTTCGGCTCACGGCTGCAATAGTGGCCTTTGATCAGCGGAATGGCGCAGTAACTACAACGATTGTCGCATCCTTGCGCTATTGTGAGGAATGCGGTGTGGGGAGGGGTCAACTGTTTGCGATGGACGGTTTCACGACTCGGCTTAATCTCGAGAAAATCGGCCAGGTGTTTGGCTGTTTCATGTGGGTCCAGGGTTTCAAAGAACATATCGATTTCCGGCATTTCCTGTGCCAATCGCTCTTTATAACGTTGCGGCAGGCACCCGCAAACCAGCACTTGATGATCGTTATTTACCTTTTTAAATTCGGCAATTTCCAGGATAATGTCAATGGCTTCTTCTTTAGCGCTGTCAATAAACGCACAGGTGTTGATGATCGTTGCGTCGGCCTCCTGCGGATCATCCACCCACTCCACCGAGCCGTCGAGATGACCGAGTATGATCTCGAGGTCAACGGAGTTTTTTGGGCAACCGAGACTGATATAGGTCGCTTTCACTGGAATAAAGCCTCGACAAATTGGCCGGCATCAAACGGTTCGAGATCTGTCAGAGATTCGCCCAAACCGACATAGCGGACCGGCAGCTTGAGCTCTCGGGCGATGGCAAAGACAATACCGCCTTTTGCCGTTCCGTCGAGTTTTGTCAGGATGATACCGGTGACATGGACCGCTTCGGCAAACCGGCGAGCCTGAAGCAGACCGTTTTGCCCCGTCGTTGCATCGATGACCAGCAGTACCTGGTGCGGCGCTTCGGGAATTTCACGTTGAATGACTCGATGGATTTTTATCAATTCATCCATCAGATTAGTCTTGGTGTGCAGACGTCCGGCGGTATCGATGATGACGACGTCGTGTTTGCGATTTTTAGCCGCTCGAAGGGCATCAAAGGCAACCGCCGCCGGGTCGCCACCCTGACTGCTGCGCACAATATCGGCACCCGCACGTTCCGCCCAAATCGTCAGCTGGTCGATGGCACCGGCACGAAAGGTGTCGGCTGCGGCCAGCAACACGTTTTTGCCTTCTGCTTTGAGCCGATACGCCAATTTCCCGATCGTTGTGGTTTTTCCCGTACCGTTGACACCGACGATGCTGATCACATGTGGTGGCGACGAGCCGGTCGGTTTTTCAGCTGTCGGCGCCGCAGACTGCAATACGTCGATCAGATGGGTTTTGAACAGCCCCATCACCTCTTCAGCTGTGGCTTGATTGTTGATTTGGCTCAATCGCTCGATCAATTCTTCGGTGGTTGTATAGCCGACATCGCTGCTCAGCAGTAATTCTTCCAGCTCATCGAGATCCGCCGCGTCGATCGAGGCCGCGCGTCCCAGCGTTTTGTTGATTCCTTCGATTAATCCGGCACGAGTTTTAGCCAGCCCTTTTTGGAATCGATTCAGGACCGATAGCAATTCTCTTTCCTTTCTCTTTAGCGCTGTTCCGTATTGTACTTTTTTCTCGTCGATTCGTTCCGTGCTTCTCGCCTAACCGGAATCAGGTAAAGAGTTTGATAATGTCGAGAATCATGGCAGGCTTTTTTATCAGCGCGCGGCGAAAAATGTTGACCAGTGTGCGTTTATGGGGCGGCAATTTGAGTGTTTCCGCAGCGATTTGGTCAAAATCAGCGTCCTGAAGATTAAAGACGAATTCTTTGATTTTATAGAATTTTTTTTGTTTATCCGCTTCGGTTTTCCAGCGTTTGTCGTATTCGCCCAGCTGTTTGCGCGACAAATCGCCGGCACGGATGGCCAGAACTGCCGTTTCGCCGGCCAATTTGCCCCCGAGCATGCTGCTGACGATGCCGCCGCCGGTAAGAGGATTGGTCTGGTGCGCGGCATCGCCGGCAAGAAGCACTCCGTCTGCTACCAAAGTCTTTAAAGGTTTGGAACAGGGAACGCCACCGACAACAGTCCCGAGTATTGTTGCCCGCGGGAATTCGCTCTGAAGAAAATCATATAACAGTTCGACCGGTGTTCGCTTGCGGGAATAATCCCCGGAAACACCCAGCCCGATATTGGCGATACCCGGGCCTTTGGGGAAAATCCAGAGATATCCGCCCGGCGCCCAACGTTCGGAAAAATAAAAGGATATCAAGGATTCATCGATGGGCAAATTGGCGGCCGTAACCTGCGCACACGTTTCCATGTCGTGCAGTCGGGTGTGGGTATCCAGTCCGGCCCAGCGGCCGACTCGGGATTCCACCCCGTCGGCGCCGATGACGATTTTCGACCGCACTTCAAACGCATTTCCCAGATGGTCGAGCCTGACACCTTGAACGCAGCCGTTTTCTACGATGAGGCCGCGGACACAGGCTTTGGTAAAGAGTTGCGCACCATCAGCACCTGCCTGACGCGCCAAGTCGGCATCAAAGATTTTGCGATTGAGGATATAGCCGACCTCGTCGGTTTCAACATCGACTACCTGTCCGGAGGGTGAATGAAACCGAACAGCGGTGATTTTCTGGCTAATCCACTCTGGGTGAATATCGACGAGTGATCCCAAAGCCTCGCCTCCCACACCTTCGGCGCAGCGGACAGGAACGCCGATTTCCCGATCTTTTTCAAACAAGGCGACAGACAATCCACTTCTAGCCGCGCTTCGTGCCGCCATGGATCCAGCCGGTCCACCTCCGACAACCACGACGTCATAGCTGGGATTGATCATCATCCGCCTCCAATGCCCGTATCGGGCAGATTACAACACAATTCAAACAAGCCGTGCAGCGATCGACTGAGATGGTCAGCGTGGTCTCGG
>JAFGJN010000115.1 GCA_016929055.1 Candidatus Zhuqueibacterota bacterium | reverse complement strand
AGCCGATAAAAAATCGTCATAGGAAAAGTCAAAATCCTCAGTCATCGGCACTGCAACCAAGTCCGCCTCACAGACCCGTGCAAAGATTTCATAGAGTGAAAAAGTGGGCGGACTGTAGAGCACTTTATCTCCGGGACGCAGGACCGCACTGACAAAGGTTTGGTAGAGTTGATTCGAACCGTTTCCCAAAAGAATCCGCTCCGGTTCAATCGATATCCATCGGCTCAATTTTTCCCGTAATTCAAAGGGCATATATCGGGGATATCGATTCCAGTGTAAATCGACCATGGCGTGAGCCAGTTCGCGTTTGACCGAGATCGGCACATCGAAAGGGCTCTCGTTTTGGTTCAGCTTTGCGCGGACCTCTTGTTGCGGTGGTGAGGCATATCCTGCCAATTCTCGAATCGATTCTTTGATATTATTGAGGGCATCCATGATCAACTCCCTTTTTTGAATCGAGCCATTCGAACGCGAATGGCGTTGGCATGTGCCGACAGGCCTTCCGCCTGCGCGAAACGCACAATCTTGTCACCATGCTTATGCATGGCCTCAGCCGTGTAGGATAGAATGCTGCTGGTTTTGAGAAAATCTTCGGTGCGCAGGGGGGAAAAAAATCTTCCGGAACCATTGGTCGGCAAAACGTGATTTGGACCTGCCCAATAGTCGCCCACCGTCTCCGGTGAGTAGGAACCGAGAAAAATCGCTCCTGCGGTACGAATTTCTCCAAGCAGATTCCAGGCATCCTGTAGGTGCAAGCCCAGATGTTCGGGAGCCAGGCGATTGCAAATCTCCAGACTGGTGCGAAGATCAGGCGTGACCAGGATGGCGCCGTAATTTTTCAGCGAATCCACAATGATTTCGCGGCGTTGGAGGTGAGCCGTTTGCTCCACTATAGATCGCGCCACTTCATCTGCGAGGCGGCGATCTGAGGTGAGGAGAATGGCAGAAGCCAGCGGATCGTGTTCGGCCTGAGCGAGAAGATCGGCCGCTACACAATCGGGATCAGCCGCTTGATCCGCAATTATCAGGACCTCGCTCGGTCCAGCGACCATGTCGATGCCCACCTGTCCAAAGAGCAGCTGTTTGGCGGCGGCGACATAGGCGTTGCCGGGCCCGACGATTTTGTCAACTCGAGGCACAGAGGAGGTACCATAGGCAAGTGCGGCGACAGCATGGGCGCCGCCGATGCGCAAGACGCGCCGGATTCCCAAAAGCCTGGCTGTTGCCAGGATAGTCGGATTGACCTTGCCCTGGTCATCGGCAGGCGTCGCGACAAGAATTTCTTCGACGCCGGCAACCTGAGCCGGCACCACACCCATTAAAAGAGAAGACGGATAAGCCGCCCGTCCTCCAGGCACATAAACACCCACCCGCTGCAGCGGTATGACCCGCTGCCCGAGCACGACGCCATCTTGTTCCCAGGTCAACCACGACTGCGGCATAGACTTGGCATGAAACCGAGCGATATTGTCGCGTGCTTCATGCAAGACCGATCGCAAATTCGAATCCAGTTCCTCATAAGCCCGATCGAGATCGCTTTCCGGCACAAAAAAACCGAATCGACGGACATCGGTACGATCAAATCGCAAGGCATATTCTGCCACTGCATCGTCACCGCGTTCGTGAACGTTGCGCAAAATCTCCTTGACTGACTGGGTGATATGCTCGACGTCTGCTTGTCTTCTGGATTCAAAGGAATCGATAAATTTTCCGATTTCCTCGTAGCGGTAAATTCGAATCATATTGTTCTTCCTCAATAGATCACTTTGTTAAGCGGATATTCGATTATATCCTCGGCACCGGCGCGGCGCAGCGCCGGTATGAGATCGCGGACGATTTTTTCATCGATTATCGTCTCCACAGCGACCCATTCATTGCCATAAAGCGGAGAAATCGTCGGGCGCTTCATAGAAGGGAGCTTGTCCATCACTTCATCGAGATGATCTTTGGGCACGTTCATCTTTAATCCGACCTTGCCCTCGGCCATGATCGCCCCCAGCAGAAGCATCTTAAGGTTTTCGATGCGTTCCCGTTTGGCGGGATTTTTCCAGCTCTCCTTGTTGGCGATCAACAGGGTACGCGATTCGAGCAGGGTATCGATGATCCGCAGGTTGTTGGCTCGCAACGAACTGCCAGTTTCGGTCACCTCGACAATCGCATCGACCAGTGTCGGTGCTTTGACCTCGGTGGCACCCCAGGAAAATTCGACATCAGCGCTGACATCGTTTTTATCCAGATAATCCCGCGTCAGATTGACCAACTCGGTGGCGATCCGTTTCCCTTGCAGGTCTTTAACCGTCTGAATCGGGGAAGCATCGGGCACGGCCAAAACCCAGCGAACAGGCCGCATGGTCAACTTGGCATACGTCAATTCGCATATCTCTTGAACGTCAGCGCGGGTTTCCATGACCCAGTCGCGGCCCGTCAATCCGACATCAAATATCCCGTCTTGAACATAGCGCGCAATTTCCTGAGCGCGAATAAGAATCGCCTGTATGTTTTCATCATCGATGGAGGGAAAATAGGAGCGCTGGCTAACCGAGAAATAAAACCCAGCCTTGGCCATCAACCGTAAAGTCGATTCCTGCAAACTACCCTTGGGCAATCCGATTTTGAAAATACGTCGATCCAGTTCTTTAAAATCTACCATGACTTCTCCTCATAGACATCTGATGATCAAAACGAATACCCCGCAAAAGTACAAGACAAACGACACAGGGAAGTGAAAGAATCCGAAAATGATATAAAAAAAAGCCCACCTGCGACAGGTGAGCTAAAAACCAGACAAAAGAGACCCGTAACCGGGCGGTTTACCCACCAGCGCTGAAAAACGTTTTGTGGTGGTGATGTCGACAAATCAGTGACATGGTATACCTTTATAGACGATCGGGTCACACATTGATTTTCTGATCAAGAATCACGAGTGTCCGGTTACCGGACACTCGTGATCAAGAATATAAAACTATTCAACAAATAAACAAACAATTTTTTTATCGGACAAACCGCGTTCTCTTTTTGGCTCCGGCAATGTTCAGCGTTCGGCATCGAGACAATCGGCAGCGAGCAAAATAGCGCCCACCATTCCGGCGCGATTACCGAGTTCGGCGCGTTTGACCTGAAGGTTTCGAACAGCCGGTGGCAGAGCCCGTTTTTTCATCTCCTGCGCGATCATTTCCATCAAACTGTCATCGGCATCAGCCACTCCCCCGCCGATGATAATTGCATCGGGATTAAAAATATTGGCCAGGTTGGCAAGAGCATAGCCGAGGTAACGACAGGTTTCCTGTATGGCTTTTTGCGCTTCCGGCTCACCCTGATCGGAGCGTTCGAACAGAAGAAAAGTAGAAAGATCTTTGGGGATCGATTTTCCGGCGGCTTTTAGATTGGCCTCATAGAAGCGCAACATGGCCGGAGCCGAAGCGTACTGTTCGATACAGCCATAGTTGCCGCAATTGCAGGGAGGCCCTGCGAAATTGATGCTCATATGGCCGATTTCCGCCCCGGCATAAGTCGAGCCCCGATAGATCTTTCCGTCTATCAAAATTCCCCCACCGATGCCGGTTCCAAGCGTCAGAGCAATGATATTTTTCATACCACGGCCGGCACCGACCCGCGCCTCGGCGTATGCCATCACATTGGCGTCATTGTCAACCCAGGTGGGCAAGTTGTAGCGGGACTGCAGGCGGCCGCGAATATCGGCATCGGTCCATTCGTTTATATTAGGCGTAGCGCCGATCAGGCGACCGCGATCGAAATCGACCGATCCGGGGCTGCCGAATCCGATGGCAGCGATCTCTCCGTCCAGCTCCTTTTGCTTTTCGCGCAGGTGGTCGACAATCTCATAAATGACCGAAAAAATGACATCCTGAGATTGGTCGGCGCGGCTAGGCTTTTTCCCGGTATAGAGCAAATCGCCATGATGGTCGCCCAGCGCATATTTGATAAAGCTTCCGCCTAGATCCAGACCGATAAAGATGCGTTTTTTTTGGTTCATGATCGCTCTCGTGACAAGTTTTAAAATGGTGCTCTTGAACCTTTTAGATTAGCAGAGTTTTCTTTGAATCGCCTGCAAACGGCTTCATAGGCCGGCATTGTGCCGATATCCGTCACCGGCTCTTTCAAGGGATAAACGGCGAGCGGCTGTCGTGTCAAAAGCCAGGCTATGAATCGCCCGGGCAAATCCGGATCTCCACCCGAATCGAGATAATGACGGATTTCTTTGAGGGTGTCCGATTTGAAGAGATAAAGGGCCGGACAAACCCAGCGTGATGGCGGATTTTGTGGCTTTTCGATCAGAGAAATCGCCCATCCCGCCTCGTTCATACGAATTACGCCAGAACGCCGAAGTTTTTCCACATCATCCACAGTATAGGCAACGGCGGAATCACTGTTTCGTTGACGAAAAAAATTGATCCAGGCACGAAAATCAAAATCAAAGAGATTGTCGCCTGCGGCGACCAAAAAGTCGTCTTGGATTGGATAACGATCGAGAACAAATTGCAAATCTGCTATTGCGCCAAGCCGGTTGTCGTTGTCCGTGGTGCCGTCGTCGACGACCACGAGATCGAAAGGATAAGTGCCGTTGTTGTTTTTGCTTTGTACCCAATCCGCAAATATTGGAGCGAAACGGGCATTGGTGACGATAAAAATCCGTTTCATCTCGTCCAATCTCGACAGATGATCCAACAAATGGTCGAGAAGCGGTTTGCCACCAACCGGTAATAGCGGTTTGGGTCGGTCTTTGGTCAAGGGATACAATCGGGTTGCATAACCCGCAGCCAGAATCACTCCATGCATGGTCGGTCCAGTCCTTATCCGATGGTAGTCAGCTCAATCCAGATCCTGGGTGCGTTCAAAAACAATATCCTGACGGTTGCGATGATCGGTTTTGTGAAAAAACGTCTGCATATCCGCGAGTTCGACAGGCATGGTTTTGCCGTCTTCGCTCTCGGGTAACAGGACGAGTGAATCGGGATCGGCTCGATCGATATAGAGAATGCCGTTGAGATGGTCGATTTCATGCTGCAGAACGCGGGCCAAAAATCCACTGGACGTGATTTGAACGGATCGGCCTTCCAAATCGATGGCCCGGACCACGACCTTGAGGGCGCGATCGACCCGGCCTTGATAGCCGGGAAGGGACAGACAGCCCTCAACGTCGTTTTCGACCTGTTCCGAACGGGCGATGATTTCAGGATTGATCAGGATGTATTCTTTTTCAAAATCAGTCAAAACGATCAACCGTTTTGATACATT
>JAFGJN010000114.1 GCA_016929055.1 Candidatus Zhuqueibacterota bacterium | reverse complement strand
ATCGGATCCAGTCCGGTTGTCGGTTCATCATACAAAAGGATCTCCGGTTGATAGGCCATGGCACGCGCGAGGGCGACGCGCTTTTTCATGCCGCCGGAAAGTTCCGCAGGCATGAGATTTTGCGTATCAGCCATATCCACAAAAGAGAGATTTTTATTTATGATCTCCCGAAGAGATTCAGGTGAAGGTTTGCCGTGCTCGCGAAGGGCATAGGCGACGTTTTCACCGACAGTCAAAGAGTCAAAGAGCGCGGAACCCTGAAAGAGCATGCCGATTTTTTGACGAATCGGGAAAAGATCTTTTTCAGATAAACAGGTGATTTCCTCGCCATCCACATAGACTTTTCCTGAATCGGGCAGAATGAGGCCGAGGAGGATTTTCAGGGTAACGCTTTTACCGCATCCGCTGCGCCCCATAATGACCAGCGTCTCTCCCTCGTGTATAGCCAGATTCAAACCCTGCAGCACGGATTTGTCCCCGAATGCCTTGTAGACACCTGTAAATTCGATCTTTGTTGTGTCGTCCATGGCGCCCGATCCGATCAGCTGATGGTAAGAATAAAATTGGTAATTAAAAAGTCGACAAAAAAGATCAAAACGATCGAAATGACAACCGCACGTGTGGTTGCTTCCCCGACGCCTTTGGTGCCGCCGCTGGCCTGAAATCCCATAAAACAACCTATAGTCGAGATAATCAGTGCAAACGCCAGCGGTTTGAGCAGACTGTTGAGCAGATCCTCAAAGGTAATGGAATTAAAGACGGTAGTCCAGAAAAAGGAAGCGGGGATATTGAGATTGGTCACGGCGATGACCAAAGCGCCGAGTATTCCGAGGGCATTGCCGATAAAGGTGAGAATCGGCAACATAATCAAAATCGCGACCAGACGGGTGCTGGCAAGCTTTTTGATGGGATTGGTTCCAAGGGCGCGCATGGCATCGATTTGTTCGGTGACCTGCATCGAACCAATCTCGGCTGCAATTCCGGCGCCAACTCGTCCGGCCACAACCACCGCCGCCAAAACCGGCCCCAATTCCCTTAGCAGGGATATACTGACCAGCGATCCGACATACATTTTCGCCCCATAGATCGCCATCGCATAACCTGCCTGCAGAGCCAGAACCATACCGGTAAATGTGCTGACCAGGAGGACGATCGGCAGACTTTGCACACCCAGAGCGTGCATCTGTTCCACGGTTTCTCTCAGGTACATGGGCCGGGAAAACAGCAAGGCTATGGAACGAGCAAAGAGTTCGAACAGGTTGTGCAGCTGAACCATCAGGTTGCCGAAGCGACGCAGTACAACACGAAGACCGGTGAAAATGGAAAGCGAGTGTAAGGCCATCTTTTCCTCATCCGTCGCAGCAAGCGGCGTATCGAACTGTTGGATAAAAACCGGTCGTGCTGCGATCGGCGAAAGGGTTGTTCTTGAAACCAAAATCGATTAAAAAAAAGGTAAAACTTTTCCAAGAAAATATCAAATCTTTTTTACTCGACCCGAATGCACCGTTGTTCGGGCTTTCGTCCGGACAACCCTCTATCACTATATTTAGCAAAATTTATACGGAATTAGAGGATTCGAATCCTTTTCTGCGCCTGTTCTATTAACATCAGAAATCAAATCTTTATATGAATCAGAAACCGAGACGATCGCTATCATTCCTGAGTCGAGCCGGCAGACGTCATCCGTACTAAAAGCCATTTTCGGTATTATACAGGTGAACGAGTTTTCCCAGCGCGATGGACAAGAGCTTGCTGTCGGACGAGTCCGAACGCGAGGGAATCAGCACAGGCACTTTGGCTCCGACCAAAACATGGGCCAGCCTCAAACCAGCAAAGTATGTTGTGGATTTGGCGAGTATGTTGGCGCATTCGATGTCGGGGCAGAGCAAAATATCCGCATGACCTGCCACAGGAGATTCGATACCTTTGATTTTTGCAGCGGTGGCAGAAACCGCGTTATCCAGTGCCAAGGGACCATCGACGATGCATCCCGATATCTGCCCGCGTTGATTCATTTTGGTCAGAATCGCGGCATCGATCGTTGAAGGCAAATCTGAATTGATGGTCTCGATTGCACTGAGCAGGGCAACCCTTGGCATGGTAATTTCAAGAGCGTGAGCGACATGAACGGCGTTGTTGAGAATTTCGATCTTGGCTAATAAATCCGGTTTGAGGTTGACGCCCCCATCGGTTATCAGGGTCAATTGATTTTGACCGTTGCCGGTGTTTTGAAAAACAAATACATCGCTCAATAGCCTGCCGGTGCGCAATCCTTTTTCTTTATCGAGAACGCATTTCAGCAAATCGGCCGTTTTGATCTTGCCCTTCAAGAGGATATCCGCATTTCCGTCATGGATATCCTGCAATGCCCGGCTCGCCGCCTGGCGCGGATCGGAAACCTCATCAAGCGTCGCATGAACCGGTATTTTTCTGCCCGGTAAAAGCTGGGTGATGCGCTGCGGATCGCCATAGAGAATGGCTTTGGCGATTCCCCGATCGATGGCTGCCAGGACAGCAGACAGCGCAGCCTCGTCATCAGCGGCGACAACAGCCACACGAACCGGTGGACCCTGTTCGGCTTTTTTCAGCAATGCATCAAAATCCACAATCATTTCTAGCCTCCTCTTTGACCGGTAGATGACTGATTTCAGCAGAACAGACAAAGATGTTCGTTCAATAAGTTTGGAGATTTTCCTCGCCGTTCAAAACGCGCAGTAGACCCTCGGACATGGCTTCCATTTCCATTTCCCCTGGAATAATCTGCACAGGAGCTAGAAAGCCGATTCTCGTCTGAATCAGCTCGATCAGACGTTTTGAATGGGACAACCCCCCGGTAAAGACAATCGCATCTATTTTTCCCAACAAAACCGTGGCCATAGCGCCGATCTCTTTTGCAATCTGATAGGCCATGGCCTGATAGACCTCTTTGGCACAGGCATCGCCCTGGTCAATTTTCTCTTCGACAACCTTCAGATCGTTGGTGCCGAGATAGGCCATCAAACCGCCCTTGCCCATAACCATCTCTTTGATGTCGCGAATGGAATAGCGGGGAGCGAAACAGAGTTCGATAAAGGGTTGCAGAGGCAGGCCACCGGTTCGATCAGGCGAAAAGGGACCGTCGCTGGAGGCATCGTTGACATCGATTATCCGTCCCTGCTCGACAGCGGCGATCGAGATGCCACCACCCAGATGGGCTACGATCATGTTGCTTTGGAAGACATTCAGCTCAAGATTCTGGGCGGTATGAAAAGTAGCGGCACGGATATTGAGCGCGTGTGACAATGCCCGTCTTTGGATCAGAGGATGGCCGGAAAGGCGGGCGATGGCTTGAAATTCATCCACCGATACCGGGTCGACAACATAGGCATGGCATTTGAGTTTTTTTGCAAAATGCTCGGCCAGAGCGCAACCGAGATTGGAGATATGCTGACCCTGAACACCGCGTTTGGCGTCTCGAATCATGCTTTGCGTGACGCGGTAGGTACCATGGTGCAAGGGTTTGAGCAATCCACCGCGGCCAACGACGCCCGAAAATTTCTGCTGATAGAAATTCTCCTGGGTTAAAAAATCGTCGATAGCCTGGGCGCGAAAGTCGAACTGCTGCCAGATGGTGTCAAAGTGCTGGAGATCTTTGTCTGAATGGTGCAGAGTTTTTTGAGCCAGTTTTTTTTTGCCGGAAAACAGGGCGATTTTGGTGGAAGTCGAACCGGGATTAATCGCCAGGATCAGCGAAGTGGATGATAACGGGGTCATTTTTCCCTCAACGCTCTCGGTTGATGCTTCAGATCTCCCATGCGGCAAAAGCAAAAGGTTAAAAACGCCGGCTCTGCGATAGAAATCAGCAGAGCCGGCGAGCTTTATCAGGCAGCGCTATCGGGTTGGTACTGCGATTTCGCTGTATAATGGGTATGCAAGAGCTCATGGGCTTTGTGGCCGTTCGGTTCTCCCAAAAACTCTTTGTACAGCAGTTGCACCGCAGGATTTTCATGAGATTTGCGCAATTCATAGGCGCGATCCTCTGTATAGATCGCTTCCGTGCGCTTGGCGCGAATTTCCTGAGATGTGGGTATGGGCTGTCCTCCGCCACCAATACAACCGCCGGGACAGGCCATGATTTCGATAAAGTGGTAATCGGCAGTGCCGGCAACGATTTTGTCTAAAAGTTGGCGAGCGTTGTACAATCCGTTGGCGACGGCCGCTTTTACCTTGGTGCCAGCGAGATCGATTTCTGCTTCGCGAATCCCTTCCATGCCGCGGACAGCCGTGATTTCGATGTCATCCAGAGGCTTTTCTGTCACGACCTCATAGACCGTGCGCAGGGCCGCTTCCATCACGCCGCCGGTATTGCCGAAAATCACTGCGGCGCCGGTCGAAACACCCAGCGGATCATCGTATTCTTCTTCGTGCATGTTAGGTAGGTCGATACCGATTTGTTTCATCATCACCGCCACTTCACGTGTGGTTAGAACGGCATCGACATCCTGGTAACCGCTGGCGTTCATTTCCGGGCGGTCGGCTTCGTATTTTTTCGCTGTGCAGGGCATCATGGAGACGCTAAAAACATCTTTGGGATCGATGCCGAATTTCTGGGCGTAATAGGTTTTAGCCAATGCACCGAACATCTGCTGAGGCGACTTGCAGCTGCTGACGTGCGGTAAAAGTTCGGGGAAAAAGTGTTCGATGAAATTGATCCAGCCGGGGCTGCATGAGGTGAGCATGGGCAGTTTTCCGCCTTTTTTCAAGCGGCCGAGCAGTTCATGACCTTCCTCGATAATGGTGAGGTCGGCGGTAAAATTGGTATCGAAAACGCGATCAAAACCGAGCCGCTTCAAACCTGCGACCATTTGTTTGGTCGTCAATTTGCCGGGTTCGAGGCCGAATTCCTCGCTGATGGCGACACGAACCGCTGGCGCGGTCTGAATGACGACATGCTTTTGAGGATTATCCAGGGCGCGCCAGACACGATCCACATGGCTGGTTTCATAGAGCGCTCCCACCGGGCAGCGGTCAATACACTGTCCGCACGAAACGCAAGGCGTATCGGCAATCCCCTTGCCGAATGGTGTGTCGACCCAGACATCATAGCCGCGTCCTTCCAGACCGATGGCGCTGACGCTCTGTACCATTTCACAGGTCTGGATGCAGCGACGACACAGGATACACTTGGACGGGTCGCGCACAATCGATGCGCTCGACAAATCCAATTCACCTTTTCGCTCGCGGTATTCAAAGGGATTCTCTCGTATACCCAATAAATCGGCCACATCCTGCAGTTCGCAGCTGCCGTTGCGCACGCATTCGGTGCATTTCATCGGGTGACGGCTCAAGAGCAACTCGAGCGCCATTTTACGGGAGTCGCGAACCAGCGCGCTTTTTGTCGAGATTTCCATTCCATCCCGACACTGCCAACTGCAAGCGGTGCGCAACAAGCGATCGCCCGCGATCTCCACCACGCAGAGCCGACAAGCGGATACCGGTGGCAAATCGGGGTGATAGCACAGAGTCGGTATTTTGATCTGAGCCTTTTTAGCGGCGTCGAGAACCGTGGTGCCTTCGGGCACAGTAATCCGGGTTCCATCTATGGTTACACTGATCGACTTCACGTTTGATTCCTCCATGACTTTCACTGAGTCTTTGATCCGACTGCAAATCAGGCGCTTACCGGCACCCTTTGCTGGTTTTGTTGGGCCATTGCGATAAAATCGTCCCGGAAATAGCGCAAACAGCCGAGAATCGGGACCGGAGCGGCTTGTCCCAACCCGCAAAATGCGCTTTTCATCATGTGGCCGGCCAGACGTTCGATCAAATCGATATCTTTTTCCGAGCCGCACCCCGAGGTGAGTTTGTGCAGCAGCTCAACCAGCCGACCTGTGCCTTCGCGGCAGAGCGTGCATTTGCCACAGGATTCGTGATTGAAAAACTCGGCAAAATTCTGCACCAGTTCGACGACGTTGTGCGTGTCATCGACCACAAGCATTGCGCCGGAGCCCAAACCAGCTTCTACGGATCGCAGATTGATGATATCCAGAGGCAAATCGAGATGTTCGCTGGTCAGAATTCCACCGGTTGTGCCACCCAGCTGTGCCAATTTGAAGCCTCGTCCATTTGGAATACCCTGGCCGATATCATAGATGATTTCCCGCAGGGTGATGCCAAGCGGCACCTCGATGAGACCGGGGTTATTGATATTGCCGACCAGCGTAAATACCTTGGTGCCGGGTGTCGATTCGGTTCCCAATGATTTGTACCAGTCGCCGCCCTTGAGCAGAATCTGCGGCACAGTGGCCAGCGTTTCGACGTTGTTGACAATAGTGGGTTTTCCCCACAAACCGACCGAGGGTGGAAAGGGCGGCTTGTCGCGGGGTTCCCCGCGTTTTCCCTCGATCGATTCGATTAAAGCAGTTTCTTCACCACAGATGTAGGCTCCTGCGCCTTCGCGAACCTGGATATCGAAATCAAAACCGCTGCCGAAAATATTTTTGCCGAGCAAGCCCTGTTTTTTTGCCTGCTCGATGGCACGTCTGACTCGAGCGATCGACATGTGGTATTCGCCGCGAATATAGACATAACCCATATGGGCGCCTATGGCGTAACCGGCGAGGCACATACCCTCGAGAACCGCATGCGGGTCGCCTTCAAGAATCAAGCGATCCTTAAACGTACCGGGTTCGCCTTCGTCGGCGTTGCAGATAATATATTTTTCATCCGATTTTTCCCGCGCGGCAAAACCCCATTTCATGCCAGTCGGGAAAAAAGCGCCGCCGCGGCCAAGCATGCCCGAATCGGTCACAATCTTTAAAACATCTTTTGGTGTCAGTTCGGTCAGCGCTTTGCCAAAAGCCTCGTACCCGTCTTGAGCGATATATTCTTCGATGCTTTCCGGATCGATCATGCCCGCATTTTTCAAGACCACGCGAACCTGTTTGCCAAAACGAGGAGCTTTTTCTTCCGCGCGGCTCTCTTCGGGTATCTCGCTGTAACGCAAGCGCGTGACCACACGACCTTTGACCAAATGTTCAGAAACGATTTCCGAAACATCCTCCAGCTTGACGCCGGTATAATAGATACCATCGGGAAAGACGACCAGCACGACACCTTTGTTATAAATTCCCAGACTTCCAGTTTCGACAACCCGGACATCCTGGTTCAATCCGGCCAGATCGATATTCTTGACCAGAGCATCTTTGATTGAACGTGCACCCTGAGCAATGGTATGCGGATCCATTGCAATGATTACATGTATTCTATGCATTCGCAGATCCTTTCGTTTTAAAGTCGCGCAGAATCGCCACTGCTTTTTCCGGAGTCAAATTTCCATAAACCTGTTCGTCCACCATCATCACCGGAGCCACCGCACAAAGCCCGAGACAACTGGTAAACTCGAGGGTAAAAGAACCGTCTTCAGTGGTTTCACCGGTTTCGATTTCCAGGTATTCCTTAATTTTTTCGAGCACATCTTTTGATCCATTCACCCAACACGGAGCGTTGTTGCAACACCGAACAATATGCTGGCCTTTGGGCTTGGTGGTAAAAAGACTATAAAATGTAGCGACGCCGTAAATTTCGCTCAGAGGAATGCGCGTCGCTTCAGCGACCCGCGTCAGGACGGGTTCGGACAAATGACCGAACTCTTTTTGCACATCTTTGAGTATGTATATCAACGGACTTTGGGTCGATTGATAACCGGCAACTATTTGGTCGATACGGTTGAGATCTGACATCATTCATCTCCTTTGCTTGGCTGCAATCTTAACTTTGCATGAACACATGGTCACTGATCACCTGGTCTCTGCCGATATGTTCGGCAACAATTCGACGAGCGAGTTCCGGAGTGATTTTGCCATAGGTGATGACGGTTTTATCCGGTTGCATGACCTGGACCAGTGGTTCTTGATCGCAATATCCAAGACAGCCAGTTTGAGTGACAACCGTATCGCTGATGCCGCGCTTGCTGATTTCATCGATGATCGCGGTCATGACCGAACGGGCGCCGGCCGCGATTCCACAGGTTCCCATGGCAACCACAAGACGATACTTTGCCGTCTGTTCGCGTGTTGCCATTTCGAGTTTTGCTTTCTCCTTGATGGCTCGGAGATCCGCTAGCGTTTTCACCTCATTTCCTCCTCACATTATCGATATTGTCTTTTTACCGCATGGTTTTGATTTCAAACCAGACGTCAAGTTGTTCCCAGAGTCAAGCCGACTCGAATACGGCGGTTTCACCCCAGGGACTCGATCGTTTTTATTTTGTCTTGAAGAAACTCTTTTGCCGGAGCGATGGTCTGATACAAAGACCAATCGTTTTCTGCCATTCTGCCAAGAACCCAATAGGAATCGAAACAAAAACGGCCTTTGTCGGTCCGGTGCTGATAGCACAAGTGCAAATCAGGCGTCCCGATGATCAGATTGATCACCGTCTCGGCCATATCGCCTAAAGGAACCCGGTTCAGGCAATTCAGACGAAAACGCATACACAATTCGGTGCCTTTGCCGAGCGTGCTTTTGAGATCAAAGGTTCCCTTGGACATCAGTGTTGCTTGCTTGGTGAGCGATATGCCCATACCCACCGGACGAGTCGTTCGCGTGGTCACAAAGGGATCGCTTACCTGCCTGACCATTTCTTCCGGCATTCCCCGGCCGTTGTCGCGAATGCGAATACGCAGATCGTCTTCTTGTTGCGATTCGCGGATATCGATAATCACCCGTGTGGCTTCCGCCTCGATGGCATTGGTCACAATATCCAAAATATGCAATGACAATTCGCGCAAAACACCCTCAACTTTTTTTGTTGCCGATCAACATTTCGGTGTCACAAGGATGGAGCGAAATTCTTCTCCCCTCTTTACCGGCAAACGCCAATTTGAGCTCATGGAATGAGGGCTCTTGCATAAAAAAACAGGTTGTTGACTTGCCTATGTCGCTGATATCATGAGCGTCAGAAGCGAAAACGAAGGAATATTTTTCCAGTTCGGGGTGCTCTTTAATCATCTGTGCACTATCGCCATGTGTCGACAATTCGACGGCATCGAAATGAATGTCAAACGGCAGCGAAGAATGGTGTCGATAAATACTGTAGGCATGTCGATCGATGTGCGCCGGATAGATAAGGCCGCCCAGCCGCGCAGTCTCTTGAGCAACCAGACGTACGGAGGCGCGAATGCCAAACATCAGCAATTTGCAATTTTTTTCCACAATGTGGTCGCGATGATCACAAACGATCTGCGGACCGTACAAATCTTCGTCATAATGACCTTGTTGGAGATGTGCATAGATAAAATTTTGAAAGTCGATGGCTGTTTTCATATCAGGAAAAAGGCAGACGAGGTGAATTTGATCGCTGGTTGAAACTTCCATGCCCGGCAGCACCGTGAGTTTTGTACCTCGCGCTGCACCGATCACGGCAGCGATATTTTCGGTGGAATTGTGGTCGGTTATGGCGATCAGATTGAGATCGGCTCGCAAAGCGGCTTCGACGATATCCTTTGGCCCCATGGAAAGCTCGGCACAGGCGGACAAAACCGTATGGATATGCAGATCCGCTTTAAACCAATTCAGCATCTATTTGTTCCCTCTGAGGCCTCGTTCATAGAGCAGACCAGCGATATCAAAGGCGGACTTGGCACAGGTGAACAGCACGATTGCCTTCTCATTCGCCTTTTTCACAACTTCCGAGTCGGGCCGCAAATTTTCGGCAAAGATGACCGCTGCAAGTTCCTTAAAAAAGGAGATGGCCAGAACATTCTCATTGGTTTGGTGGGTAATCCATAAACAGCCTTTTTCGGCGCGTGCCATGACATCGCTTAGCACATCTGAACAGCAAGCCCGACAGATTTTTCGATCGGGAATGGGTTCGACTGTGAGCAGATTGAGCCCAATCTCTTGAGCGATTTGCGCCAATTGCATAAATTTTCCTCTACAAACGGGTCAAAAAATCTAGATCGCCACAGATGTCGCTTTCAGAGAAATTTCAACACGATTTGCCGTCTAATCAACTAACTAAAAAATGGCTGACCCGGGTGTCGATAGTTTGCGGTTATCGCGGCCAATTTTTATACCCGGATTCGGTGCGAAGCACCGAATCCCCACAAAATACAACAGGATATTTTCACCAATCGGGTGGAAATGCTGTCAGATGTAAATACAATAAAATGATAAAGATAATTTTTTGAATTCTGTTGACACAGAATCCGGGTTGTCATGCAAGTAGGACCTTAATAAAAATTTGCTTTGAACAATAAAACAGACCTATAGATAACAGTTTTTTGGATAAAAATCAAGGTATTTTCAGAATGTGGCAATTGTTTTATCAAAACAAATTGTTAAATCACCCGTGTCTGGGTCCGGCAACCGGACACCAGTGTTGTTAAATAGCAATTAATTTGTATCGCTTGCAGGCAGAAATACGGTAAAAGTTGAACCCGCTTCGAATTCACTTTCCACCTCGATTCGTCCGGCATAGGAATCCACGATTTTCTTCAGGATGGTCAGCCCCAATCCCGTGCCGGTGATGTTGCGGGTCAGGGGATTCTTGGCTCGGAAAAATTCCTCAAATAGATGGTCTCTTTCTTCTGGTTTTAAACCGATACCGGTATCAGAGACCTGAATGCGAATATAGCCGTTGTTGCGTTCGGCGTTGACACTGATGGCGCCGCTTTCCTTGTTGTATTTGATCGCATTGGAGATCAGATTGGTCAAGACGCGTTGAATTTCCTCCCGATCAGCATCCAGGATTAAATCCGCTGCTATTTGCTGCTCAAGCTGCAATCCCCGCTTTTCAATATCATTTCGAAAGAAATCGAGGGTGTTCTGCAAAAGCTCGCTCATGTCGATCGGCTCGATGTCCCGACGAACAGTGCCCGCCTCAATACGCGAGATGTTGAGCAAGTCGTTGATCAGATTGACCAGGGCATCGATCCGTTCGCGCGAACGGTCGAGTTGGTGGCTGTATTGATCCAGGGTATTTCCCAGCGTGGCGTCTATCAACAATTCGATATAGCCTTTGATGGCGCTCAAAGGCGCTTTTAACTCATGGGCAGCCATGTTGATAAACTGAGATTTTAGCAAGTCCAGCTGTTTAAGTTCGGAAATGTCGCGAAAAACCGATACCACCCCCAACAACTCGCCCGATGAATTGATGACGGGCGTGGTATTGACCATAATCACCAGCTTGGCTGGTGGATGGATAACGATTTCCTGCTTGATGGCTTTGAGCTGGGGTTGCTGATCAAATACACGATCGAATTGTTCGTAAAGTTTTTCGGGCAATAGCTGATAGACTGAATCGCCCACTGCCACCTTGCGATCTATTTCCAGTAATTTAAGGAATCGCGGGTTCCACAGGACGACCTGCTTATCCTGGTTGATCACGAGAATGCCGTCGTCGATGGCATTGATGATGGTGCGAATGCGCGATTTTTCATGCGCCACCTCCAGCAGACGGCGTTCCTGTTCTTCCCGCAACCGTCTCGCTTCGAGAATATACCAACGGCGCTCCAGGGCTCGATTAACGAGGTGATACAATTCATCAGGTGAAAAAGGCTTGGAAATATAGTGGTAGGCCCCCAACTGGGTTGTTTCGACGGCCGTATCGATGGAGGCATAGGCGGTTACGATCACACAAATCGATTCCGGATAGATGCTCTTGATCTTTTGCAAAACTTGGGTGCCATCATAATCGCCGATTTTCAAGTCCAGCAGGTAGAGATCGTATTCAAACACGCTCCCCATCTGCATACCTTTGGCCCCGGTTTCCGCGGTGTCGACATGATGACCTTCGATCTCGAGCAAGCGTTTGATACCTTCACGCATGCCCAATTCATCGTCAACGACGAGTATTTTGGCATTTTCTATCTTCATTTGTTTTTGAATAGCTTTTCGGTCACATATTGGAGCAAATCCTGCGCCGAAATCGGTTTGTCCAGATAGTCATCCGCTTTGATCCAATTCTTTTCCTCTTCTGTCTGAGTGGAAAACCGAATACCGGTCTCGTGGCCGGCGGCAGTCATGATGATCACGGGAATATTTCTTCCCTCTTGCGTATTTTTGACCTTTTGACAGAGGACAAAACCGGAATCGAAATGTTCCATGGCCAAATCGACCAACATGGCTTCGGGCTTGAATTCCTGGAATTTTTTCAAGCCTTCCTCGGCATTGAAAGCGACATCGACTTGGAATCCGGCGTTCTGAAGAACCGGCTGATACAGGTTGATCAAATCGACATCATCATCGACGAGCAGTATTTTGTGCTTCATGGCTTTTCAACTCTCTTTCTTGCTGTTCAATATTTCCGTTACTTTGGCAACCAACTTTTCATAATCGACCGGTTTGTCGATAAAGGCGTTTACCGGATTCCAATCCTCATCCGGACCGATGCGCAGGCGAAAGCCGACCTCCTTGTTGACCGACGAGAGCATGAGAATGGGGATTTGTTTCATTTCCTCATTTTGTCTGATGGCACGAGCGACTTCAAATCCTTCTCCGACCGAGGTCATCATTACATCGAGAATGATGAGATCCGGTGAAAATGCTTTTATCTTTTCCAATCCTTCTGCCCCATTGTAGGCGCAATCGACTTTAAAACCCGCTTTGCTTAAAAATGCACGGTTGATTTCCACCAGATCATAATCGTCATCGATGATCAGAATTTTGTGCGCCATCCGCGTTTCCTCGTCATTTCCGGATTCAGTGATTGAATATCACGCATGATCTTGTTGCAACAGGATTTCATTGGCAACGACATGGCTTTGCAACGGTATTGCAATGGTAAAGGTCGTGCCTTTGCCGACCTGACTTTTAACCACAACATTGCCGCGGTGCATTTTAACGATGCCATAGACGATCGCCAGGCCTAAACCGGTCCCTTTCCCGATCTGTTTGGTGGTAAAAAAGGGCGTAAAAAGTTTGTTGAGATTTTCCGAAGGTATACCCACACCTGTATCGCTAATCCTGATAAAGAGTTTTTCTTTTTTTGCATCCTGCTCGGCGCCGATAGTCAGTTTGCCCCCCTCGGGCATCGCCTCAGCTGCGTTTACCGCCAGGTTGAGCAGCACCTGGTAAATTTGGTCACCGTCGATTTCAACACTGTCGAGATCATCGGCAATGTTCAAAGTTATTTTAATGTTGCTGAATAGTGACTGGTTCTTGATCATGTCGACCAGTTTTTGAACGATATTCTGAAATCGATGTTTGCCGAGTTTGAGCTGGCCTTGTCTGCTGAAATTGAGCAAGCCTGAGACGATCGTCTGACAGCGCTTGGCCTCATCGAGGATAAACTTGAGGTCTTTGCTGTGCTCATCTTGCTCGCCCAGTTGTTTCAATATCAGATGGGCATAGAGCATGATCGATCCGAGAGGATTGTTCACTTCATGAGCGACTCCGGCTGCAAGTTGCCCGACTGAGGCGAGTTTTTCGTGCTGGACCAGCATTTCCTGGGTGTCGGCCAATTCCCGCAGCGAATTCTGCAACTCGCTTTTGGTTTTTTTCAGGTTTTCGATCAGAAAAGGCAGGCACATCTCTTTTTCCGCCAGTCCCTGATGAAACGCGCGGGCATATTCCCGGCAGGTGTGGTAACCGCATGCACCGCAGTTCAGCTCATCCGCTTGGGAATATTTATTGATTTGTGACAGAATCTCGCGAATTCCGGCTTCGGTGATCCGTGGACTTTGGATCGGTTGGCGATGATAGGTACGGGTCAGTTTGACCGATTTACAGCGTTCCAGATATTGTGCCCATTCTGAATGGTTGGTTCTCTCTCGCCGTGTTTCCGCATATTCAATAATTTTCTGTTTGCGGGTAAAATAATTGGTCGTCTGATCGATAAACGGTCCGTTTATGCATCCTTCACAAAAGAGCAGATCCACCACGTTGGCTTTGATCTCACCGTTTTGAATGCATTCGAGCAATTTTAATACCCGATGTTTACCCTCGGTCATGATGATTTCATTGTCCATCAGATCATAGGGCAGACCTGAACTGCGGATCAAACCTCCGGAAACGGGATAGATCCGACCAAGAAACGGATGCGGTGCATCGAACCACGAAGGCATCGCTTTTTCGGGCTGAACATGAAGATCTTTGAACAGCTGTTCCAGCTCTTTAAAGGTCAGGACTTCGTCCACCGAATCCTCAATCTGAGAGTTTTGCATCTCCATTTTTTTGGCGATACAGGGACCGATGAAAACAAGGCGCAGATCATTGCCATAGATACGCTTGACTGCACGGCCGATCGCCACCATGGGTGAGACGACCGGCATCAGGTTGTCGATCAGTTCGGGTACATATTTTTCAATATAGTTGACAACAGCCGGACAGGAAGAGGCGATAATGGGCCGGGTCGTACCGGGCCATTGATGCTGAGTGCTGTTTTTTGCCAGTTTGACGATTTCTTGATTGAT
The DNA here is from genome assembly GCA_016929055.1 of Candidatus Zhuqueibacterota bacterium. GTDB lineage: Bacteria > Zhuqueibacterota > Zhuqueibacteria > Residuimicrobiales > Oceaniaggregativiventaceae > Sulfursilanivivens. The sequence goes on along the minus strand of JAFGJN010000114.1, from coordinate 10,586 downwards.
CAAATCAGCGCCGAATGCGACTTCAACAACCAGCTTGAAGCCGCATTCCCGCAAAGCGCCGACCAATTTTTCCGCTTCAAGTTCCGGATAAGCGGAGGGAAACGAGGGCGCCAACAACGCCACAACCGGTTTGTCCAAAGTCAGAAAATGGAGTGTGGTTTGTACACTATTCAAAACCGCTTTGGCATTCTGGGTACAAACCCGCACACAATGACCACAACCGATACATCGCTCCTCGATAACCTTGGCCTGGCCTTTTTCGACCTTGATCGCCTTGGCTGGACATTCGCGGATGCAGGTGTAACACTGCTTACAGCGCTCTTCAATTGTCCAGACAACCGTTTTCATCGCACTTCCCGGTTCACATAGTGGGTATGCAACAGTTCATGCGCTTTGTGGCTGTTGGGTTCGCCAAGAAATTCCGCATAGAGACGCTGGATGGATTCGTTCTGATGCGAACACCGTCGCGGGGTTGAGCGGTCGATCTCATAAATGGCCTCGATGCGTTTCTTGACTTTGATCGGATCTGCAGGCAAAGGTTGTCCCCCACCGTTGATACACCCGCCTGGACAGGCCATGACTTCGATAAATTGATAGGCCGATGACCCGTTGCGTATATCATCCAAAAATTGATTGATATGCGACAATCCGCTCACAGCCGCGACGCGCAAATCATTGTCACCAATCTTGACCTTGGCTTCCTTAACGCCCTGTAAACCGCGGATGGGCGTAAATTCGATATTGTCCATCTCTTTGCCGGTTATGGCGAAATGGGCGGTGCGCAAAGCAGCCTCCATTACACCACCGCTGGCGCCAAAAATCGCGGCCGCGCCGGTTGATTCGCCCAAAGGATCGTCAAAATGATCATCGTCGAGCTTTTGAAAATCGATACCGGAATTTTTGATCATGCGCGCCATCTCACGAGTGGTCAAAACCGCGTCCACATCCGGATACTCTTCACCCAGTTCTGGACGCTGGGATTCGAATTTTTTCGCCGTGCAGGGCATGACAGACACGACAAAAATGCTGGCGGGATCGATATTCATTTTTTCCGCATAATATGACTTGATGATGGCGCCGGTCATCTCTTGCGGGGATTTGCAGGAAGAGACATGATCGAGCAAATCAGGATAAAAGGTCTCGACGTATTTGATCCATCCCGGACTGCAGGATGTCAGCAGCGGCAAGCTGCCTCCGTTTTTCAGCCGGCTGATCAGTTCTGTACCTTCTTCCATGATGGTAAGATCGGCGCCGAAATTGGTATCGAAGACATAATTGACGCCCATTCGCCGCAAAGCGGCGGTCATTTTACCTGTGACGATGGTGCCGGGTTCAAAGCCGAATTCTTCTCCCAGCGCAACCCGCACAGCAGGTGCGGTTTGAGCCACAACCACGCGATCGGGATCGTTGATCGCTTCCCAGACGATCTTTTCATGGCTCTTTTCTGTGAGAGCCCCGACCGGGCAGACCACAATACACTGGCCGCAATAGACGCAGGGGCTGGTATTCAGACTGCTCTCCATCGCCGGCGTAACATAGGAGGAAAAACCGCGCCTGGCAAAATCGATCGCCCCGACATTTTGCGTCTCGTGACAGACGCGAATACAGCGGCCGCAGAGGATGCACTTGTTGGGATCGCGTTCGATCGAGGGGCTGGCGACATCCTTTTTGTTGGTGCGCCGTTCACCGGTATAGCGGAAATCCCGCACACCGTATTCGGCGGCCAGGGTCTGAAGCTCGCAGTTTCCGTTGCGGACACAAACCAGACAATCTTGCGGATGGTTGGCGATTAAAAGTTCGACAATCGTCTTGCGTGCGCGCCTGACTTTGGGGGAATTTGTCAGAACCCGCATTCCCTCGCTTACCGGTTGGGCACAGGAGGGTACCAGACTGCGATAACCTTCCACTTCAACAACACAGACACGGCAGGAACCGGTGGGAGAAAAACCCTGCATATAGCAGAGCGTGGGTATCTTTATGCCTTCGCGTTGTGCGACGGTGAGAATGGTTTCACCGGGATTGGCCCAAAGGTCTTTACCATTTATTGTGACAATCATTCGAATCCTCTCTGGCTTGATTATTCCACGTAAATTGCATCGAAACGACAATTCTGACGGCAGAGATCGCAGCGCACGCATTTATCGTCGATGATGTAATGCGCTTTTTTCGCTTCACCGATGATTGCATCCTGCGGGCATTTGCGCGCGCAGAGGGTACAGCCAGTGCATTTATCGGTGTCGATGTGATAGGTCAAGAGTTCACGGCAATGTCCAGCCGGGCATTTGCGGTCATAGAGATGCGCTTCGTATTCGTCGCGAAAATAGCGCAGCGTGCTGAGAACGGGATTCGCCGCTGTTTGCCCAAGGCCGCACAACGATGTGTTCTTGATGACATCGGCCAATCGTTCCATATAAACCATGCCTTGAAATCGCAACAGTGCATCCTGTGGCGACTTTTCACTGCGATAGGACTGGGTCAGGCGTTCGAGTATTTCCAACAATCGCTTGGTTCCTTCGCGGCAGGGGATGCATTTACCGCAAGACTCGCTGGCGATAAAGGTCATAAAATATTTTGCCAGATCCACCATGCATGTGGTTTCATCCATTACCACCAACCCACCCGATCCCATCATCGCACCGATGCCTTTGAGGCTTTCATAATCGATCGGGGTATCGATAACCGATTCCGGCAAAGCTCCTCCGGAAGGGCCGCCGATTTGCACCGCTTTGAAAGCCTTGCCATCGGGAATGCCTCCGCCGATATCAAAGACCACTTCGCGCAAGCTTGTTCCCATCGGGACCTCTACAAGTCCGGTGTATTTGACCTTACCGGAAAGAGCGAATATCTTGGTCCCTTTGGAATTGGTGGTTCCGATACTCGCGTAGGCATCCGCGCCATCCAGAATGATTGTGGAGACGTTGGCAAACGTTTCCACATTGTTGACAACGGTGGGTTTGCCAAAAAGTCCGGATACGGCCGGAAACGGTGGACGCGGCCGCGGCATGCCGCGTTTGCCTTCGATTGAGTTGATCAGGGCCGTCTCTTCTCCACAGACAAAGGCACCGGCCCCTTTTTTGATTTTCAGATTGAAAGAAAAACCCGTACCCAGAATATTGTCACCCAGCAGACCATAGGCTTTGGCATCACGGATGGTTTTTTGCAACCGTTTGATGGCAAGCGGATATTCAGCTCGGCAATAGACATAGCCCTCGCTGGCACCAATGGCATAGGCGGCAATGATCATCCCCTCGACCACGCGGTGAGGGTCGCCTTCCAGTACGGCACGATCCATGAATGCGCCTGGATCACCCTCATCGGCATTGCAGATGAGATATTTTTGTTCACTCTGTTCCTTGTAAGCAAATTCCCATTTTTTTCCTGTGGGAAAACCACCGCCGCCACGACCCCGAAGCCCTGACTTTTTGATCTCTTCGATTACATCCACAGGCGCCATACCATTCAAGGCCTTTGCCAGTGCGCGATAACCGTTTCGCGCCAGATATTGATCGATGCTTTCGGGATTGATCACACCGCAATTGGCCAGGACCATTTTTTTCTGCTTTTTGAAAAACGGAACGTCGTCAATGGCGGTATGTCCATTTGAACCCTTTTCATCTCCATTTGGATAAATGCCGAGCAAGTGCCGGGAATCGATCGTCCCCTGTGTGAAAGCGGCGTCCAGAATAGTGGGCACATCATCGGGCTTAACCCGGGAATAGCTGGCACGAGGGGCATTTGGCAGCTTGATATCGACAATGACTTCCATGGAACAAAACCCGACGCAACCGGTTGCCCAGAGCTGAGCATCGATCTTTCTCTCAGATAACTCTTTTTCTATACAATCATAGACCGCCTGAGCGCCGTTGGCCAAACCGCAGGTGCCCATGCCAATCAAAATAACCGCTTTGTCGTGCTTTTCCAGCACGAGTTCTTTTTTGTATCGGGACAATTCCTCAACAGCTTCCGGCGATTGATTGCACTGGGGGCCATTGTTGATGCAATCGACAAAGAAATGACAGGGATTGTCCGGTGCGTGCCAGCATCCGTGATATATTTTTGCAAATGACTCCATCGACGCTTACTCCTCTTCTGCATTCTTTTGGTAGGACGTCAGCAGTTTTTTTACGCTCTTGACGGTCAGGCCTCCGTGAAATTCCTCATTAATGGTGATGACCGGTGCAATGCTGCAGGCGCCGATACAAGCAACCGTCTCGATGCTGAAATTTAAATCTTTTGTGGTTTCACCCGCCGCTATATCCAACTCGTTTTCGCACGTTCGCAAAATATCCAGTGAACCTTTGACGTGACAGGCGGTTCCGCGACAAACACGTATGACATATTTTCCCAGTGGTTTCAGCCGAAATTGGTTATAAAAGGTCGCGACTCCGTAAACACGGCTGACCGGAAGATGAGTATGGTTAGCAACCCGATGCAGTTCGCTTTCCGGCAAATAGCCGCAGGTCTCCTGAATGTCTTGGAGCAAGGCGATCAAAACCGATGGATCATTTGCCGGATATTTTTGAAAAATCGTATTCGTCTCCATTTCTTTCCTCTTTTTCTTCACGTGATACGATGGGAATTTCGATTGGTAATAAAGGAAAAAAAAAAGTGTTCAATGAATCGGCTCGTCCTTTGCCCTGTCATGAGAGCAACCGCCGTCCAAACGTCGGCAAGCGGTCAATATGGCCAGTTGGAGATCCCGCGTTCCAAAGGAATCCAGATGGAAATAATAGATGTTTTCTTTTCTGACCCGCGCTTCAAGAGACTTGGAATTTACCGCAGTCGTGACAATGACTTTGACCAGGGGGTTGCATCCTTTGAGAAGGCGGATTGTCTGATCGATTTGAAGTTTGTCGTTTTGTGCATCCAGAACGATGACGTCGAAATGGCGATTGCGCATCATTTCGATGCCACCGATTGCATCATGGATGACTTCAAAAGGTATATGGTCACGCTGCAGTGTCTGGAACAACTCTTGATGCACGGGTTGAGTTTGGGGCAAAATAAAAAGACAATTCATGGCCAAATGCACAGTCCTTATCGTTTTCCATTTTCCCAACAAATATTGTACCAAAAACTCGAAACACTGCCTTTGGGGTGTCATGTTTTCTTTATGCATTGTTTTTTAATTATTAAAGCCATATCAGAACCGAGACTATTGGCCCTCGGGAGTTTCCGAGTATCTCAGTTTCAAGAGAACCGACTGTGGAAAATCTCTACACTCTGGAGGTGAAAAATCGGACAGATGGGGAAAAATTAAACAGATGCCCTCAATCGAGATGGTAGCGGCGAATTTTATCATAGAGTGTTTTGCGGTCAATACCGAGCAATTTGGCGGCCTGACTGATATTGCGATGGGTATGCTGCAAAGTCCGGGCGATGTGTTGCTTTTCGAGTTCGACCATGGACAACAAAGTAGGCTGACGAGGATCATCGGTCGTTTGGTGCAGCGAGGGAGGCAAACTGGACAATCGGATGGTCGATGTATCTTCTATAATGGCGGCGCGTTCAACCACGTTTTGCAATTCCCGAATATTGCCGGGCCAATCGTATTTGAGCAAAGCGGACAATGCATCGTCATCGATGGATTGGATCGGTTTTTTTTGGCGGCGGAGATTGTTTTTTTGCACAAAATAGTGGAGCAGCAAGGGGATATCTTCGCGCCTTTCGCGCAGACTGGGCAGGTGAACGGGAATGACGCTGAGACGGTAGTACAAATCTTCTCGAAAATCACCCTGCTCCACCGCTTTGACGAGATCCAGGTTGGTGGCCGCGATGACGCGAACATCGACGTGGATGGTCTCTGTGCTGCCGATGCGGCGGATCTCTTTTTCCTGAATTGCTCGCAGAATTTTGGCCTGAATGTTGAGCGAAATGTTGCCGATTTCATCAAAGAAAAAAGTGCCGCCATCGGCCAATTCAAAGGCGCCATGTTTGGTGGCGACGGCTCCTGTAAAGGAGCCCTTGACGTGGCCGAAAAGTTCGCTTTCGAAAAGCGATTCCACCAGTGAGCCGCAATCCATGACCAGGAAAGGCTGGTTTTTACGCAAGCTCAATGCGTGCAGTGCTCGAGCGATGGATTCCTTGCCGGTACCGCTCTCCCCCAAAATAAGCACAGTACTGTCTGTTGGAGCCACTTTTTCCACCAGACGAAACACATCCTGCATGACTCGGCTCTTGGCGATGATGCTGACAGTCTCGTCCTCGAATTGAAAACGAAACTCGCTGTCGCCACTTTTGCCGAGTTGGCGCCGATGGGTGACGAGCTTGTTGACCGTTTCCAGCAATTGCCCGGGTTCGAACGGCTTTTGCAAATAGTCATACGCTCCGAGGCGCATGGCTTCCACCGCATGTTCGATCGTGCCGTAACCGGTGATCATGATGACATCGGTCTGAGGACTGGATTTCTGCAGTTCGCGCATAAACTCGATGCCGTTCATACCCGGCATGCGATAGTCGGTAATGGCGATATCAAATCCGGTATCGCGCATTAATTTCAAACCTTCCTGGGGGTTCTTGCCGGAATGAACAAGGTAACCGGCATCGCTCAAAAAGGCAGCGCAAGCGGTGCGCAGGGCATAGTCGTCGTCGATCAACAGGATTTTGATTTTATCGTTCAAACGATCCTCTGGGTTGGCCAGGAGAAAACAAGAAATCAATGTAACGAAAAAAGCGCAAAGAAGCAACTAAATCCGCTTTGCGCCGATTGGAGAGTGTTGCACAGGTCGCATTCCTTGGCGACGATTGGTTGTGGAAACCCGGATTGGGTGCTTCGCCTCGAATCCGGATGACAGGCGTCAGCGGTTGAACTCGCGCAGGGCCTCGAACAGTGCGACGATATTTTCGGTGGGCGTGTTGGCCTGAATATTGTGAACGGGATTAAATACAAAACCGCCGTCTTTGCCGAGGATTTCACATCTTTCGAGGACCTGGGCTTTAACTTGCTTTGGTGTTCCAAATGGAAGGATCGATTGGGTATCGATTCCGCCGCCCCAAAAAACCAGATCTTTTCCATACTGTCGTTTCAGCTCGGCCGCATCCATGCCGGCAGCGGTCAATTGCACGGGATTGAGAATATCGAATCCCGATTCGATCATCGACTCGATCAACGGTGCAACAGCACCGCAGCTGTGCTTGAAGGTTTTCCAGGTCGTGTTCCGATGGATCCAGCCGTTGATTTTTTGATAATACGGCATATAAAGGGTTCGATAGGTGTCGATGGAACAAAAAGTTGAATTCTGGGTGCCAAAATCGGTTCCGCAGATAAATACGACATCGACACGATCGCCGAATATTTCCCACAACACGGCGAGATTGTCAAGTGCAATCTCGGTCTGAACAGAAAAAATCCGATGGATATAGTCTTGACGCGCAACTGTCGAGATATACCATTCCGCAATATCGCGAATGCCTTTGGGCTCTTTGAGAAAGGGTGCCGGTACAAGTGCAATATCGCCAAGAGCAGTGCCGCCAAACGAGGCCATCACTCCGCGAGAGGAATTCTCCAGGTCTTGACATTGAGCATGATAGTACTGCCGGTCTTTTTCGGACAGTGGGACGAATTCCTGCAAATTATCGTTCGGATCGAGTCGGTCTTCGTCAAGCGCTTCCTGACGGACAATGGCGTCGAAATAATAGCCGTTTTTCGGCATACGCCCACTCGGTTGAGCTGAGAGATCGCCTTGCGGATAGATCAGTGTATCCCCATTCTCGTCTTTTTTCGTGCGAAAATGCTCCGACACCCATACCTCCTGCCCCGAATCCAGGGTATAGGCGCGCCAATTCTCGTTGCGAAAGCCGAACATCGTTTCCGGCGCATAGAGCCCGACCACATCGATGCCAAGAGCATCGAGTAAATCGGTATCCAGAAAACCGAGCATCTGATAAGGTTCGTGCACTTTGATTGGTTCCGGAGCCAACCCGTAATGGCGGCGCAATCCGGGCAGACAGGAGACATGAATTCCGGTAACGGCGCTGGCACCGAGATCGATTGGAACGGCATCGGGTTGCTGATGGCTGAGAGCGGCTTGGAGGCGTTGTCGGCTGTTCATTTTTTTTGCTTTCTCTTTGGTCATTTGATTGAAGGTGAATCTGTCTATCTTGTGTTTACAAAAAAATTGCATTTTTTCCAAATCAAAAATTGTCTCGGATTCAGTGCCAAGGCCCGGATTCCTTGCAAAATTAATTGGCCAGTACTATCCATTCCATCACAACCCGAGTTATACCCGGATTTGGAGCTTCGCACCGAATCCCCGGTAAATGAAATAGACTTTTTTCAGCAAACGGTAGAACTGGTGAATGCTGCAAATGCCATAAGCAAAAATAATTAGTGCCGAATTCTGTTGACACGAAATGCTGGTTATATTTAACCTTGAAAAATGAATAAAAATTGTTATGTTTTAAAAGCTATGCCTTTTTTCGGCGTTCTGAGGCTCATCCTTGTTCGAGCCATAGCAAAACAGGTATCCAAACTGTGATTGCCTGACTTTTTATCGATTGCATGCCGTCGACCGCCTTAAATGAGGAAATCAATCATGCGGATCACCCATATCTGTGTCAAAGACCTTTTTGGTCTTTTTCGTCACGACATTCCCCTCTTTACCGAGGAACGGATCACCATCATCCACGGCCCGAATGGGTACGGAAAAACCAGCGTTTTGCACTTGCTGCAGTCTGTTTTCAGCGACAACTCTTTTCATTTGATCAAAATTCCCTTTTCTGAATTGGTGATCAGTTTCGACGAGGGCCCGGAATTCAAGATTCTGAAAAAAATGCATCAGCAAAATCGGGTGACAAAAGAGATTCGGTTTTTATACGGCGATCAGTCATTCATCCTGAAGCCACATGTCAAGACTGATTTATCCAGCCCTTTTCCGGCATATGCAGACACCTCTGGAAATTTGGAAGAGATCTATAAACTGAAAGAGTTGGAAGAAACGGGCACGTTTAAGGATTTTCTCGACAAGATTGTCGAAATCTATGGCATAATCAATCCTGCTCCTATGGTACAACAACCCGATTGGCTTTACCGGTTGCGACACAGTGTGGCCATCCGTATGATCGATTCGCAGCGTTTGTTGCAACAAAAATCGAGCAATCGCCTTGCCGCCAGGACGGAAGGCACCTTTTTGCCTTCGGTGGCAAAATATTCGGATGAAATTATTGATTTGCTTCGCTCGACTCTTGCCGATTATGCTGCACTATCCCAGTCGCTCGATCGAACCTTTCCGAGACGGTTCGTACAACAACTCGAATCCACCGATCCGCTCGACGAAAAAGCCCTGCGCGAAAAGTTTGAAAACCTTGAAAAAAAACGATTGCGATTCATTCGAGTTGGCATTCTGGAAGCGGAACAAAGCCCGGCATTTTCTTTACCGGAAAAACTGGACAGAACAACTCGAAACATGCTCTCTATCTATCTGCAGGATACGGCTCAAAAACTCTCCATTCTCGATCCGCTCGCAGACAAGATCGAACTGTTTCAAAACACGATAAACCAACTTTTTGACTATAAAAAAATAGAAATCTCGAAAAATAAAGGCTTTTCATTTATATTGGAATCCGAAAGCGAATTGCAACCCGTCGAGTTATCATCCGGTGAGCAGCACGAAATTGTCCTCCTCTATGAGCTGCTTTTCAAAGCAAAGCCCGATACTCTGATCCTCATCGACGAACCCGAACTTTCGCTGCATGTTTTATGGCAGGAGGCTTTTCTTGAAGGGCTGAGCCGCATCACCCGACTTGCCGATCTGGACGTCATCATTGCCACCCATTCTCCCCAAGTGATACATGATCGATGGGATTTGACCGTGGAACTTCAAGGGCCAGTTCGATGAAAGAATTGTTGACCCCCCACTCGATTGCCAACACGATCCGCATGAAGGGATCCAATTTTTCTGGTGCATTTCTGATCGTCGAAGGTCCTGATGATGCTCGGTTGTTCAAAATGTTCGCCGTTCAGGAATGCTGTAAAATCGAAGCGGCCTTTGGCAAACACAACACGATCGAATCCTTGCGTTTGCTCGAAGAATCGGGGTTCGATCGCGCCGTGGCCATCGTCGATAGCGATTTCGATACCATCCTCGGCAGGGAATACCAATCGGAACGCCTTTTTACAACCGATACACATGATATCGAAACGCTGATTGTCAAATCCCGGGCCTTTGACAAACTGATCGCTGAATATGCCGACGATCAGCTTTTACGGGATTTTGAAGCCCAATTCAAGAAAAATCTGCGCCAGGCTTTGCTCGAACCTGCTTATTTTATCGGACTTGCTCGCTATATCTCTATTAAATATCAGCTCAACCTTAGCTTTAAGGGAATTGAATTCGACGATTACCTGGATAAAGATACATTGCAGGTGGATCAAAAGGGATTGATCAAGGCCCTTTTTGCAAATTCGAATAACCAGGATATTTCTGCCACCGATTTGCAAAAAAAACTGGATGATCTGAACGCGGAAAATCACGATCCCTGGATGATGGCCCGCGGACACGATCTGGTAGATGTGCTGCTCAAAGGATTCAGACTTTTTGGCTATCACCGGGCTCAACGTCTATCCAGGGACATGCTCGAGAGCAGTT
>JAFGJN010000113.1 GCA_016929055.1 Candidatus Zhuqueibacterota bacterium | reverse complement strand
GAAATCATTGCTGTTTATATTGCATTTAAATTGGGTGGTGTCCGGTACCCGGACACCAGTGGATAGTAGTGATAAATTATAGATATTGTTAAAGTTGGTGTTAGGTGTCCAATCTGACGATCGGACACGAGCGGGTTGGAATAAAAAGAAAAAAATTGAAATCGTGAGGCTGTTTTTCTGTTTTGTTTTGTCCAATAGAAAAAGAGCGAGTTGAGTCAGGGATCTATCGCCGAGAACAACGCATTGGATCCGCCGTGCAATTTTTCAGCAGAGTTTTCCTGTTTTGACAAAAGCCCGGCGATAGACGCTAAAATTCTGAATCCACAAATCGTGGAGCGACGCCATGAAAAAAGTCAAAAGGGTCTCGATGCTTTTCATTGTTTTTGCAATGTTGCCCGATGGCCCAGCGCCGATATTTGCCGCCCCGATCGATCCGAATAACCGTCAGGGACGGGAAACCCGGAGCACCATGCAAAAACCGCTCTATCCCATCATCGATACCGGCCAAACAAAGTGCTATGACAATGGATCGGAAATTCCTGCTCCCGATTTTGGCGAGCCTTTCTATGGCCAAGACGCCCAGCATACCGGCAATCCGCCTTCCTACATCGACAACGGCGACGGAACCATCACCGACACCATCACCGGGTTGATGTGGCAGAAATCCTTGCCCGATGAAAAGTACAGCTATGACGAGTGCCTCGCCTACGCGGATCAGTGCACTCTGGCCGGATACAGCGATTGGCGTTTGCCGACAATCAAAGAACTCTATTCATTGATTTTATTCAGCGGTAAAACCGGACTGCAGGAAACAACCAGCATTCCTTATCTGGATACGGATTATTTTGATTTCAGATTTGGCGGAACGATCGTTCCCGATGAGCGATTTATCGATGTGCAATACGCCACCACCACTTTGTACAAGGGAACGACCATGGGCGGCAATGAAACGATGTTCGGCGTCAATTTCGTCGATGGTCGTATCAAAGGGTATCCGACATTTAAAAAATTCGAAATAAAGTTGGTGCGCGGACGAAGCTATTACGGTTTGAATGATTTTGTCGACACTGGAGACGGAACGATAACCGACCAGGCCACCGGCCTGATGTGGGATAAGTCTGGCAGCCGGGAAGGTATGGATTGGCAAATTGCCCTCCAATGGGTGGTGGAGAAAAATCAAGAGAATTACCTGGGGTACAACGACTGGCGCTTGCCGAACGCCAAAGAGCTGCAGAGTATTGTGGATTATGATCGATCGCCCGAGTACAGCAACAGCGCGGCAATTTCTCCGCTCTTTGATGTTCCGGTGATAACGGACGAAGACGGTGACGAGGATTACCCGTTTTATTGGACTTCGACTACCCATGATGACGGTCTTTATCCGGACAAGGCCGTCTATCTCTCTTTTGGCAGAGCTTTGGGTTTTATGGAGATGCCTCCCAATTCGAACAACTATGTATTGCAGGATGTTCACGGTGCCGGAGCCCAGCGAAGCGATCCCAAAAGCGGAAATCCTGACAACTATCCCTATGGACATGGCCCCCAGGGCGATGTCATTCGTATTTTTAATTTTGTGCGATTGGTCCGCGATGCCAATTCACCGACTTTTATCGATCAAGAGCCGGTCGGCACAACACACCTGCCCGGTCAATTTGTCCTGGAGCAGAACTATCCCAACCCGTTTAACCCGAGCACTCGAATTTCATTTGATTCGGCGCGCGAGGGTCTGATTTCGCTGAAAATTTTCAATGCCGTTGGTCAGCAGATCGACTCTCTGGTCGACCGGACGTTGCCTGCCGGCAGACACGAGATCACCTGGCATCCCGATCGCTTGCCCGGCGGCGTTTATTTCTATGCTCTTACTGTCGACAACATAACCCTGCACAGCCGAAAAATGATTTACTTGCGTTAAATGCAGCAAAAGGTGTGAACCGCTGTGTGTGTCAAAAAAAGTCGATGCAAAACCGTTTGCTTTCCCCATGAAATTTTCTTTCCTTTACTGTCAAGAGAGCGGCGTCCGACCAGGGGACGCCGCTCCTGTCGGGTTTCGAATGGCGTTCGATGCAAATTCTTGACAGAAAAAGCTATGGCCTATCAAAGGAGGGATCATGGCCGAATGGTATGCGGGAATCGACAGTTCGACCCAGGGGACGAAAATCGTATTGATCGATCTCGACCGCGTCGAGGTGATCCATGTGGATGCGGTAAATTACGATACCGATCTTCCCGCGTATGGGACTCGCAACGGTGTTCTTGGCGATGCGGAAACAGGGGTTTCCGAATCGGATCCGCGAATGTGGCTCGATGCTCTGCACCTGCTCTTTGACCGCATGAAAAAAACGAGATTGCCTTTTGCTGAAATCCGCGCCCTCTCCGTATCCGGTCAACAGCACGGCCTGGTGGCATTGGACGAGCGGGGCGATCTCACCCGGCAGCGCAGCAAGCTGTGGAACGATTTCAGCACCCGCGAGGAGTGCCGTCTGCTCACCGAAGCGGTGGGCGGCCCGGAATGCATGATCGAGGAGGTGGGCAACAGCCAACGCACCGGTTACACCGCCGCCAAGATCATGCATCTGGTGCGCCATGAACCCGAGTCCTATGCGCGCACGGCGACGCTGTTTCTGGTGCACAACTATATCAACTGGTATCTCACCGGCGGCAAGCAGGGCGGGGTACGGGTGATGGAGCCGGGCGACACGTCGGGAATGGCTCTGTGGCATCCGCAAAAGCGTTCCTGGTCAACGGCTGTGCTCGAGGCCATTGCGCCCGATCTGCCGCAAAAATTGCCTTCAGTGCAACCCTCGGACAAAATGATCGGCACAATCGGCAGCCATCTGGTCGACGCCTATGGGTTTTCTCCCGCATGTCGGATCGACGCCGGGTGCGGCGACAACATGTATGGCGCCGTTGGCACCGGCAATGTGGAGCCGGGTATCGTCACGGTCAGCCTCGGCACCAGCGGCACCGCCTATACCTTTATGGAAGATGCATTCATCGACCCCAGCGGCGAGATTGCCGCGTTCTGTGACAGCACCGGACACCATCTGCCGTTGCTCTGCGTCTCCAACTTGGCCAATGGTTACAATGCCGTTTTGCAACACTATAAACTCGACCACAACAGTTTTGTCGATCTCGTGGATCGCACGCCGCCCGGTAACCGCGGGCGCCTGTTGATCCCCTGGTATATGGGTGAGCGG
>JAFGJN010000012.1 GCA_016929055.1 Candidatus Zhuqueibacterota bacterium | reverse complement strand
GATCTGCAGGAATTCGAACCTGCGGCGCTGTGCCGGGCGGTGTTGGAAGGCCATGTGCTCAATCTCTACGACGGTTTTCGTCGCATGCCGGTACAAAGCGACGAGATTCGCCTGACCGGTGGGCTGGCCAAATCGCGCGTCTGGGTGCAGACCATCGCCGACATTTTCGATTGCGCTGCGGTGCCGGTGGAAGGCGAAGGCGCAGCGCTGGGAGCCGCTCTGCATGCTGCCTGGGTGCACCAAAAGGCGGTCGATTCCGGTTTGAATCTCAAAGAGCTGGTGCGGCCGTTTGTGATGCTGGACGAGGCGCGGCGCTGTGAACCCCGGCCAGAGTATCGCTCGGTCAACGATAAACTGAAAGCCTTGTTCTCGGCCCTCAGCGCACGGGTGCGCGGCAAAATTGGCGCGGATCCGTTTGCTCTGCGGGCTGCATTGTATGAAAACGAAAACTAACCCACTACTTTTCAGGAGAAAAGGATGGCCGATCAACTCGATTACAAAATCTATGGCGACGACATGCAGATCGTCGAAATCGAACTCGACCCGGGTGAAGCGGTGCGCGCCGAAGCGGGCGCCATGATGTTTATGGAAACCGGTGTGCAGATGCAAACCGGAACCGAGGGGGGAATTTTTACCGGACTCAAGCGCATGATCACCGGCGAGAGTTTCTTTATCACCAGTTTTCTCAACAGCGGGCGCACCAAGACCCATGTCGCTTTTGGCGCGCCCTATCCGGGCAAGATCATTCCGCTGGATCTCACCGCTCTCGGTGGTCGCTTTTTGTGCCAAAAAGACGCCTTTCTCTGCGCAGCCCGTGGAATCGAAATCGAGGTGGCTTTTACCAAAAAGATGGGTGCCGGGTTGTTCGGCGGTGAAGGGTTTATTCTGCAGCGTCTGGAAGGGGACGGTCTGGCGTTTGTCCATGCCGGCGGAACCATCATTCCCCGAACTTTGCAGGCGGGCGAAAAACTTCGCGTTGACACCGGCTGTCTGGTGGCTTTTCCCGAGTCTGTCGATTACACGATCCAGTTTGTTGGCGGATTCAAAAACGCCCTTTTCGGTGGCGAGGGGATCTTTCTCGCCGATCTGACCGGTCCGGGTCAGGTCTATCTGCAGAGCTTGCCTTTTTCGCGTCTGGCTGACCGCATCATCGCCGCTTCGCGCATGTCGCGCGGCGAAAGCAAAGGCGTGGCCGGATTGGGCGGCGATATCCTCGGCGGAATTCTGGGCGGCGATCGCAAATTTTGACCCGGTTTCGGCGCCAAGCACCGAAAACCAAATAAAAATTACCGCTTATATGCATCCAATGTGGAGAAATGGTAGTCGCCGCAACACTAAAAAAATAAAAAAATACGACTTGCCGGATTCTGTTGTCACAGAATCCGGGTCTGATCAAAGGAATGGATATGGTTGCGGCACTGGAACGGGTTGTCGCCGGGCTCTCTGACCACCTGGCGGAGGAGGGTTGGTCTGTTCTCCACAGCAAAGAAATCGCTTACGGTGTTCAGCTGCGTCTCGATTGCGGCGGAATGCAGGCTCTGCTGCGTCTTTATCACAATAAAAAGGGAGAGGTGCGGCCCGATTTTTCCCAGATCGCGGATCGCCGTGTGGCCACTCGTCTGGCCGAATGGCTGGGAAGGGATGCCCGCCCAGCACCCGGCGCGGTTCTTCGGGTCGATGGTGATCTCGTCGGCGCCGATGAATCGGGCAAGGGCGATTTCTTTGGGCCGCTGGTCTGTGCCGCCGTTTATGTCGATTCTCGCAGCAGGGATCGACTGCTCGCTCTGGGCATTCGCGACAGCAAGGCGGTTGCCGATCGACCGGTTTTGCGCCTGAGCCGCGAGATCATCGACTGTTGTCCCGATGCTTATGCGCTGGTCGAACTCACACCCGTTGTATACAACAGGCGTTATGCCGAGGTCGGCAACCTGAATCTCTTGCTGGCCGATTGCCACGCTCGTGCCATCGGCGAGGTTGTGGCAAAAGTCAGGGCCGAACAGGTGGTGGTCGATCAGTTCGGCCCGGCTGCCCTATTGGAAAAAGAATTGAAATCCCTGGAGGCAAAAATTCGCCTCATCCAGGCACCGCGGGCCGAATCGGTGCTGGCTGTTGCGGCGGCGTCCATCCTCGCCCGCGCGCGCTATCTCGAGCGGTTGATGGAGCTTGAACAGCGATTTCAAGTGGAACTGCCCAAAGGGGCTTCGAATGCGGTTTTGCAGGCTGCCCGGCGGTTTGTCGAGTGTTACGGCCGCGATCGGCTGGCAGAGGTGGCGAAATTGCATTTCAAAACCACTGGCCGTATCGGTAAACAGTAATACAACACTTTAGCGATCCGTTTGGAGCGCAAAACCATTGGCCTTTGGGGGTTTGTGTTCAACGGCCATGCGGGGTTTGGCAGAGGATCAGCTTCGGACGACGGCCTTTTGTCCCTCGCATCGATGCTGACGGATTCAGAATTTGAGGCTGGAGAATCGGCGTTTGGCCGCACTCTCCAGCCTTTTTTGCTATTCGGATTGCCCCGGTTTTTGCAGATAGAGCTCGGTCGATTGGGTTAGCAGCTGCTGCGACCGCAGCGCCATGGCGTGGGGATCGGCGATAAAGCCGTCCAGGAGTACGACGCTGTCGAACAGCGTTTCGGCCGCCTGAACCAGAAACGGATCTTTGGGATTGGTCTGATAGATCTGCAGCAGACGGCGGATCAGGGGGTGTTTGCCGTTGATCTCCATCTTGCGTTTGGGTTTGGCCGTCTCTTCGTGCATCAGATGCATGAGCCGTTCCATCTGCGCCGACATTCCCGGGGTGGTGCCGACCAGAACCGCCGGACTGTCCACCAGACGCTGCGACAGCTCGACGTCCTCCACCCGTTCGCCGAGAATGTCTTTGATGCGGCGCGCCAGGTTTTTCAGCTCTTTCTCGCTGATCTTTTCTTCTTCCGCTTTTTCTTCTTTTTTCTCCAACGCCTCGATCGACTCGATTTTTTTCAGGTCGGCCTGATCCACGGATTGCAGGCTCTTGCCTTCGAACTCGATCAGTCCGGGCAGAGCGAATTCATCCACCGGATCGGTGCAATAGAGCACCTCGATGTCCTTGGCTTTAAAGATCTCCAGAGTCGGATTTTTCTCGATCGCTTCCCGGGTGGCGCCGGAGAGATAATAGATCGCCTCCTGCTTGTCGCGCATGCGTTTGACATAATCGGACAACGAGACCGTCTGGGCGGGTTCGCTGTTCTTGGATGAATCGAATCGGAACAGGGGCGCCAGCTTGTCCTTGTGGGTGAAATCCATGTACCCCTCTTTGAGCACCCGGCCGTACTGATTCCAGATCCCCTGAAAGGTTTCGGGTTGTTTTTCGGACAGCTCTTGCAGGTGGGAGAGAAAACGGCCGACCACGGTGGTGCTGATCTTGCGCAGATAGGGATTTTCCTGCAGCGTCTCGCGCGAGATGTTGAGGGGCAGATCGTCACTGTCCAGCACGCCGCGAACGAACCGCAGGTAATCGGGAAGCACCTCCTGGGCGTGGTTGTCCACCATGACCCGGCGAACAAAGAGATTGATGCCGGTCTCGTCCTTGCCAAAGCCAAAAATTTCCCGAGTCTTCTTGGGTACGAATAAAAGGGCATGGAACTGGATCGGGGCGTCGGCGGAAAAATGCATCCAGGTCAGCGGATCTTCGGTTTCGTTGGCGATGAATTTGAAAAATTCCTTGTACTGCTCCTCCGTGACCGATGATTTGGGTTCACGCCAGATGGCTGACTGTTTGTTGATCTGCTCGCCGTCTATTTTGATGGGAAAAGGAACAAAATTGGAATATTTTTTGATAGCCGACTCGACAGTGAATTTTTCGGTAAACTGCAGTGCATCCTCACGCAGATGAACACGAATTTCCGTGCCGCGTTTGGCGTCATCCGGTCCTGGCTCGATCTGATAGCTCCCTTTGCCGTCGCTGATCCAGCGGTGGGCCGGCGCTTCAGGATCCGCCGGTCGAGTGACGATTTCCACCTTTTCGCCAGCCATGAACACCGAATAAAACCCGACGCCGAATCGGCCGATCAGATTGAGTTTGTCCGAGCCATTTTCTCCCAGGGTTTTGAGAAACTCGGAGGTGCCGGAACGGGCGATGGTGCCGATGTTGCGCACCAGCTCGTCGTGAGTCATGCCGATGCCGGTATCGCAAATCGTAATGATGCGCTTGTCTTTGTCCAGATCGATGCGGATCTCGAAATCCAGATCGGGATCGGCCAGCGTTTCGCCTTTGATGCTTTTGAATCGCGCCTTGTCCAGGGCGTCGGCGGCATTGGAGATCAATTCGCGAATAAAGATATCGCGGTGGGTGTAAAGCGAATGGGTGAGAATGTCCAGCAGCTGCTGGATTTCCGCTTGAAAGACGAATTGCTCGCCGCCGGATTGTTTTTCACTCATCGGTTGGCTCCTCGATTCATGCAGGATTGATGATTTTAGTCTTTGGTCAGTCGAACACATCGGAGAAGGCTCGACTCGACGATTCACCTTTTTTGTCTTCCCCGCAGCAAGAATCGTGCAAAAACACAAATTCATGTAAAACAACGATTCGTCTGGTGCAACCAGCCTGCGGCGAGTCTGTCAGAATGGTAGCTGTCTGTAAAAATGGCAGAGATAACGGCGGCAACGACTGGTGCCGGTTTCAAAGGAATCGGCGGAACCGTTGTCTGGACGCTCACTTGTCCGAATCGGATTCGTGCGGTTCGCTCGAATAGATCAGGTCGTCTTTGGCGATATAGAGATGTTCATAGATATCTTCGTTGCTCTGTTCGCAGGCTGTGTGTTCATAGGTTTTATAGCCGCCGGAGAGGTTGACGACCCGATCAAAACCGTTTTGCATCAGGATACGGCAGGCGAGATAGCCGCGCAAACCAACAGCGCAATAGACGATGATGCGCTTGTCGCGCGGCAGTTCGTCCAGGCTATCGCGCAGTTCATCCAGGGGAATGTGTTGGCTGTTGGGGATAAAACCATTTTCAACTTCGTCGTCGTTGCGGACGTCGAGAAGCAGATCGGTTTTCGGGTCGCTGTTGGTCACATCATACCAATGAACCGCTTCGACCATTCCCTCGAGTATATTTTCGGCGACGAATCCGGCGATATTGACTGGATCTTTGGACGAGGAAAAGGGCGGTGCATAGGCGTGTTCGATCTCGGTCAGGTTATAGACGGTGCCGCCGCACTTGATCACGGTGGCGATCAGATCGATGCGTTTGTCTACCCCCGTATAGCCGACGATTTGAGCGCCATAGAGCTTGCCGTCATCCGGAGCGAACTGGATTTTGATGGTCAGCGGCTGAGCGTTGGGATAATAGCCGGCATGTGAGGCGGTATGGATGATCGATGAGCGATAGGGAATATCGTGCTGGCGCAGCAATTTTTCTGAAGCGCCGGTAGAAGCGACGGTCAGATCAAAGACCTTGGCGATAGCGGTGGCGATAGTGCCGCTATAGCTGAAGCGATTGTGGTTGAGAATATTGTCGGCCGCCATGCGCGCCTGCTTGGTGCTGGGTCCGGCGAGGTAGGCGATCATTTGTACGCCGATGATGGGATTGCGGAATTCAATGGCATCGCCCACCGCATAGATGTTTGGATCGCGCGTCATCAGATGTTCATCCACTTTGATGCCACCAGCCGGACCGATTTCCAGACCGCAATCCCGCGCCAGGTTGCTCTCCGGTTTAACGCCGATTGAGAGGATGACGAGGTCCGATTCGAGTTCGCGCCCGCTCTGCAGTGCAACACCCAGTTTTTTGCCTTTTTGTACAAAGGATTGGACCGCGTCCTTGAGATAGAATTCCACTTTTTTGGTTTTGAGGTGCTGATGCACCGCAGCGGCCATTTCATAGTCCAGGGGTGTCATCACCTGATCCGCCATCTCGACGATGGTGACAAAGATTCCGCGTTTGTGCAGATTCTCGGCCATCTCCAATCCGATGAATCCAGCGCCGACAATGACGGCGCGTTTGGGTTTTTTCGCCTCGACATAGGAGACGATACGGTCGGTATCCGGCACATTGCGAAGGGTAAAAATACCCTCCAGGTCGATGCCTGGTATGGGCGGCTTGAGCGGCTCGGCGCCAGGCGAGAGGATGAGTTTGTCGTATGATTCGTTAAAGACTTTACCGGTCTCGAGGTTTTCTACCTGGAGCTGTTTGTTGTGGCGGTCGATGCGCTGCACATTATGTCGAGTTCGGACCTGTATATTGAAGCGCTTGCCGAAACCGGCAGGCGTCTGGAGAAAGAGCTTTTCGCGTTCGGCAATCACGCCGCCCACATAATAGGGCAGACCGCAATTGGCATAGGATATATATTCGCCTCGTTCAAAGATGATGATTTCCAGGGTTTCCGACAACCGCCGCAATCGGGCTGCTGCACTAGCGCCGCCGGCCACGCCGCCGATGATGACTACTTTCATGTTCCGCTCCTTTTAAATGAATTGTACCTTTATTGCTCGATAGTATTGGATGGCAGGATCGCATAAAAGATGCAGAAAAAATGGACTCACTTGATAGGAATTCCGGTTGCTGTTGCTCGAACCCCGTTTTTACTAGATTTCTTAACACAAACTTAACATTGCGATAACGATCAGAAAACATAAGCTGAGTATCTTGCTCGCGCAAGGATATGCCATTTGTGGGCATTCGCCAGCCGAATTGTTAACGGGATTGTGGGGGTTGTCCTCGCCAACAGATCGGGAGCACAGGTACAGTTTAAACAGGTTCCATCGGTGATGATGAAACATGCGTCCTGGAAGGAATAAATTACCGATGGTATGTGGGAACCCTATAATGATGAGGAAAAAATGAAGAAAAAAATGGTTTTGATACTTTTAGTCGTTGTTGTTGCTGCGGCAAGCGGGTTCGCTGCCGAATATGGACGCATCAGCGGACAGGTTGCGGAAGTCGAGACCGGGGATCATCTGCCGGGAGCGAATGTTATGATCGTTGGCAGCAATCTGGGTGCTGCCACGGATCTGCAAGGCAAGTATGTCATTCCCCGCGTTCCTGCCGGTACCTATACGCTGCAGGTCAGCTATTTGGGATATGAAACCACCGGTCGAGAGGTGACGGTACAAATCAACCGCACCGTTGCGGTCGATTTTGAAATGCTGCCGACGGTTATCAGGGGAGAGCAGGTGGTGGTGTGGGGTGCGCGTGCCAAAGGTCAGGCCATGGCCCTGACGCAACAAAAGAATGCCGCCAATATCAAAAATATCGTCGCATCGGATCAGATGGGACGTTTCCCCGATGCTTCGGCGCCGGATGCGGTGCAGAGAATTCCCGGCATTTCCGTGCAGCGGGATATGGGCGAGGGGCGTTATATTCAGATTCGTGGCGGTTCTCCGCAAATGACATCTGTCACCTTTAACGGTGAGCGCGTTCCCAGTCCGGAAGGCGACGAACGACAGATCGCCCTCGATATGGTGCCGGTCGATATTCTCGAGGCCATCGAGGTATCCAAAGCGATCACACCGGATATGGACGCCGATGCGATCGGCGGCTCGGTCAATCTGGTGACCAAAAAAGCGCCCGACAGCAGGTTGTTAACTGTCGAAGCGGCCGGAGGTTATGCGCCGATCCGCGAAAAGTATTCGCCCAGCGGCTCCATCACTTATGGCAATCGATTTGTTGATGGTAAAATCGGATTGCTTTTGTCAGGATCGGCAATGCGTCGGGATTTCGGCGCTGATGATCTCGAACCGGAATATAACCTCAATGGTCCGGGACTTGCCGATGACCAGCTGGATGAATTGCAGGTCAGGCATTATTCTCTTTGGCGTTCACGAATCGGTGCTACAGCCGCTCTCGATTACAAGTTTTCTGAAAACTCGCGCTTTTATGTAAGCGGTATTTTCAGCGAAATGCAGGATGAAGAACAGCGCCTACGGCTGCGCCACCGGATCAGCAAAGGCGACTATCAGGAGGATGGCAGCGTAACCGATGCGACCATGGTGTTGCAGCACAAGAGCCGACATGAAGAGTTGACCACCTACAACGGAACGCTGGGCGGTGAACATCTGCTCGCATCCGGTTTGAATATCGATTATCATCTGACAGTCACCCGTTCAGAAGAAGAGACGCCTTTTGACAATGAAATTGAATTTGTACAGAAAAAGATCAGCTATAGACCCGATATCAGCGATCCCGACAATATTCAGTCCAACCCGATCGGCGATCCCTATACCGGTCAATTCAAGTTCGACAATATCCAGCCGGCTTCGAGCCTGACACGAGACGACGATGGGGTCGGCGCTCTCAATCTGCGCATGCCCTATCAACTCGGCTCGCAAACCACCGGTTATTTGAAGTTTGGCGTCAAGTACCGCAACAAAAAGAAAACCCAGGATGTCTTTGAGTCGGTCTATGAATTGACGGACGATGTTGACGATATACTGCTGGATTCCTCTATCGGCTCTGCTTTTGACAACAGTGGCTATGCTCCCGGCACCTATCCCTTTCCCCCCTTTGTCACTTCGCAGGAGGATGTGGATGGATTTGTCGAAAAATACCGGGGCGTTTTGGACAAAGAAATCAATGCCGAGGCGGATGTCGAGGATTTTACCATCAAAGAAAAAACCTGGGCTGCCTATCTCTTGTCGGAAATTCATGTCAGTCCTCTGCTCATGATTTTGCCGGGTGTTCGAATGGAACGCACGGATCTTGATGCCGTGGGTTATACCTTCGATACCGATGAAGAGGTGATCAGAGAAAGCACCGGCTCGACGGCCTATACAAAATTTTTCCCCATGATTCACACCCGGTATCGATTGACGCTGCAGACCAATCTGCGCGCCGCGTTTACCTCTGCAATGGCCAGGCCGAATTTTTATGACCTGGCGCCGTATCGTATTCGCGATGATGAGGATCTGGCTCTCGGAAACCCGGATCTGCTGCCGGCTATGTCGACGAATTATGATCTCATGATTGAGCATTATGACCGGACTATCGGCGTTCTTTCTTTGGGTGCCTTTTACAAAAACATTCAGGATCCGATTTTTGCCTTTAGCTCACGAAACGAGTTGGGTGGCACCACCGAGCAACCAAGAAATGGCGAATCCGGCAGCATCAAAGGATTAGAGATTGCGTTTCAGCGCCAGCTCACCTGCCTGCCCGGCTTTTTAAACGGATTGGGTATCTATGGCAACTATACCTATACCGAATCGGAAGCGACGCTTCCTGGCGGTCGCAAGGCCCAGTTTGCCGGGCAGCCGGAAAGTGTTTACAATATCGCCGTCAGTTATGAAAAACGCGGTTTTTCCGGTCAGTTGAGCATGAATTACCACGACGAGTTTATCGCAGAGTTTGGCAGCGATAGCCAAGATACACCCGATTCGGATATCTGGATCGACAAACACTTTCAGGTCGATTTTTCCGCTTCTTATCGAATGGCTTCCAATTTGACGGTTTTTGTGGAATTGGTCAATCTTTTTAACGAACCCCTGCGTTCCTTCATCGGCAATACCAACCGTCCGATCCAGATGGAATACTATAAACCCTGGGGGCGGAGCGGCCTGCGCTACAGTTTCTGACCCACTTTGATGTGTCGATCGGCCGGCGTGTTTCCGTGCCGGCCTGATCGTTTTTTCATCTTCTCCCCATCGGTCTATTCGGATTAAAACTTTGTTTTTTCAGGCGCTTGCAAGGGCTGAACAAGCTTCTACTCTGCAGGTGCTTTTTTCATAAACCCGGTCTCAATAAAATTCTAGAACTTTGCAGAAAAAATATCTATTTACACTGGTGTCCGGTTACCGGACACAGCAACGATCAGTCGCGCTCTCTTTATTCTTGTCGGGATATTTTCTCATCTTCTCCCGACTTTTGCCGACACAATCGGCCGATTCGAGGTTTATGAGATCAGCCTGGAAGGCAGCACGTTTGACAATCCCTATCTGGATGTCGATTTGACAGCCACGTTTACCGGCCCAGAGATACGGTTAGGGTCATCGAAGGGTTCTGGAACGGCGACTCGACCTGGAACGTGAGATTTGCTCCGGTTGTCGAGGGAGAGTGGAGCAATAACACATCGAGCAACGATATCAAGCTGGACGGTCTCAGCGGTGTGTTTGAGTGTATCACCTCCTCACACAAGGATTTTGTCCGAACGAATGGCTACTATTTTTATTACGACAATGGCGAACCGTTTTTTCGCATGGGTGACACCAGTTGGCGCCTGTATCGCAGCAAGAATGCTCCGTTCGCGACCCATTTCAAACCCTATATCGATGCTCGAGCGGAGCAGGGGTTTAATTTCATTTGCAGCGTCGACCATACAGTCGGGGATCCGTCGATCAATGAGGGCGGCAGCCTGTGGTTGAATGATAGCGATCTCGATCGGTTACAGTCCGGGTATTTCGATACGGTCGATGCGCGGATCGATTATCTGCTCGATCGGGATTTCGTGCCAGGGTTATTTTTCGCCTGGGCACAGACATTCGACGATTTCCTGCAGCCGCAGTTCGAACGTTTTGCCCGCTATTTGGCGGATTATTCCTCCTGGCGAATCCAGGCTTGAAGCGCTTTACGCGGATAGCTGGAAACGGATTACAATCCGGACGGTCGGCTCACCACACGGGACTATCGCCTTTTTTAAAACGGTTACCTTGGAAGTCGTACTGGCCAGGTGCCATGAGAGTGGGGGTGTCTTGCGTGAAAACCGGAGCCAGCTTAAGTCTGGTTCATTTTTCACTCTGAATGGCGTCGACCGTCCAGCTCACTGCTCTCTGCCTACTTTATGGTTTTTACTTTTCCAGCCTCTTTTTTCTTGATCGCCGGCGTCTCTTTTTTGCCGCTCAACCACACCGGCAGCAGAATGAGAATGCCACAGACGATGAGGAGAATGGAAATGAAAATGCGCACTGCGGCGGATCCAAACAGGAGGCCAAGGAGGGCAAAGAGGGCAATTCCACACAGCGCCATCCATACGCCGACCTTTTGTGCTGCTGATCCCCAGGCGCCGAAACGGGCGGCCAGATAGAGCCCGGCGCCGACGCTGGTGGGGATGAGTATCCAGGCAAAGGCCCATGAGGCCCAGTCGCCGCTTAGAGTATCATAAAGAAAAATGACCCCAAGGGCAAAGAGAACGAGGGCTGGGATAAAAAACGCCGCCAGGGTTTTGCGTTCTGTCGGCCAGACAAGCAGCGGCAGCAGTAACCCGAGACTGACGACAAACAACGCCAGAGGCCAAAGCGTGGCGAGATTGGCGCCCGGGACAAAGTTGAGTGCCAACATCAGCACGCCGATGAGGATAAAGACCGACGCAGTGGCCAGCAAACCGCGATCCGATGCAGACATAGCGTCCTCCATAGGTTGGGTTGAGTGAGGCGAAAGGAGAGCCGGCTCCCCTCGCTGGTTGAATTTATGACTTAATTTCGCATGGACGATTCGTCAGGTGGTGGGGGTGCGCTGATTTTACCTGTCGTTTGCTCTTTGAGTTCCTGCAGCAGTATCTCGACCGCTTTTTGGATGCTTGGATCGCGGCCGGCGGCGATCTCTTCCGGACGGTCGATCACCTGAATGTCGGGTGCAACACCTTCATTTTCTACCTCCCATACACCATCGGTGCCGAGAAAACGAAAGGTCGGGATACTGAAAGATCCGCCGTCCATCAGAGCCGGGTTGCCGCTTAACCCGATCAGACCGCCCCAGGTACGCGTGCCGATCAGCTTGCCCAGTCCGCGTTTGCGAAAATAGTAGGGAAAGGCGTCGCCGCCCGAACTCGAATAACCATTGATCAGACAGGCTTTGGGTCCGGCGTGAGAAAAAACCGGCGTGCTGTAGGGTTCGGTGTTGCGCCGTACCCAATAGTTGAGGATGGGGCGATCGAGCAGTTCGATCATGCGATCCGGTATGAATCCCCCGCCGTTGTAGCGCACGTCGATGATCAGCGCCTCTTTTTGCGCTTGTGGATAAAAGTGTTTGAAAAGTTCCCGGTTGCCATCGGCTGCGGTATTGGGCAAATGGATATAGCCGATTCGGCCGCCGGAGAGGCTGTCGACCAGCGCTCGGCGCGACCGCACCCAATCGAGGTAGCGCAGATCGGTTTCGCGTTTGATCGGCCGTACCACCTCTTCATGCGCGCCTTTTGTATCGGGTTTGTCGTTGATCAAAAGCGTGACGGCGCGGCCGGCTGTATTTTGCAGCAAACGATAGGGATTATCGTCTGTGCGCAATGGGGTGCCTTCGATGGCGAGGATAAAATCGCCCTCCTCGACGCGAACGCCGGGTTCGGTGAGGGGCGAGCGCAGCTCCTGGTGCCAGTTCTCTCCTCGAAAAATTTTGGCGATGCGATAATAGCCGGATGGATGGTCAACGAGTTCCGCTCCCAGCAGACCACCGTCGATGCGCTCAATAGCCGGTTGGTCGCCCGGATTGACATAGACGTGGCCGGCGACCAGTTCTCCACCCAGCTCGCCAAAGATATAATCGAGGTCGGTGCGATGCGCCAGGTGTTCGACCAGCGGCTCGTATCGTCGCCTCATGGCCTGCCAATCCACACCGTGCATATTTTCATCGTAAAACCAATCGCGCAGCAGCCTCCAGCCATCTACAAACATCTGCCGCCATTCTGCACGCGGATCGATCTGCATCGCCATTCTTTCGAGATCCAGCAACCGACCGCCTGTTTGTCCGGGTTGGGCGTCGACGATGCCGTAACTCTTGTTCTTGTTGAACAACACTTTTTCGCCGTCATACGAAAGTACATAGCCGGAAACGCCTTCAAGCACGCTCTCTTCCTTGCGTTTCTCCAGATCGAACCGGTAGAGCGCGTCACCGTTTTTGTCGTTGCGCAGATACAAAACGCCATTTTTATGCGCGTTCAGGCTGTGATAGCTGCCGGCTGGTACGGGCAGGGCCAGAATTCTCTCCTCGAATCCCTCTGTTTGCAGCTCGATCAGCGTATTTGATTTTGCGCTGGATTTCGTTTCTTTATCATCGTTCTTTTTTTTCGGTTCCTCGTCGCTTTCCGGAGCAAAAGGCGAGGGCAGACTCGAATTCAGGGTGGCTATATAGACGCGTGTGGGCTGGGTGTAAAGATAATTGAATTCCCAGCCGCTGAAAGTCAAATTAAAATTGCGGTTGGAGAGAAAATAGAGATAGCGGCCCTCGGGATCGAATACCGGACTGAAATCGTCGGTATCGTCGCTGGTCAGACGTTGGCTTTGTCCCTTGGTGAGTGAATAGCCCCACAGGCTTAAAAAACGATTCTCCCCTCGCTTATCATAGACCAGCCATTTGCCGTCCGGTGACCAGGAATAGGATTCAAACTCGCCGAAGTGGCTTTCGTCCACGGTCACTATTTTTCCGTCGGACAGGCGCACCACATAGAGCCGGTGGCTCTTGTCGGCAAAAGCCAGATGGCTGGCGTCCGGCGACCAGCGCGCAGCGAAACGCCAGACGCTGCCGTTGGTGGTTAGCCGGCGTTCCCGACCGCGGCCGTCAGCGGCGATCAGATAGATCTCGTATTCGCCGCTACGGTCGCTGAGATAGGCGATCCATTTGCCATCCGGCGACCAGGTTGGATAGATTTCGCGTACCTCCGGGCTCTTGGTCAGATTGCGGATCTCGCCTTTTTCAGCAGGTACGGTCAAGAGATCACCCCGGGCTTCGAACAGGGCGCGTTTGCCGCCGGGTGACAGTTCGAACCAGTTGATCTGTGATTGCACCGATTTGAACTCGGGCAGGGTCAGATGGCGGTCGCTCTGCACACGGAGGGGAATCTGCCGGGTACTGTCGGTTGTCGGGTTATAGTGATAGATCGACCCGCCGCACTCGTAAACGATACCTTCCGTTCCGGCGCTCGGCCACAGGACATCGTAATCTGTGTGGTGGGTGACCTGGCGCAGATCGCTGCCGTCCGGATTTATGACAAAGAGATTCAGCGTATGTTCACGGTCTGAAGTGAAATAGATTTTATTATTGAACCACTGCGGTTGATTGTCGGTGCCAACAAAATCTGTCAGCTGTTTCGATGTATTGTCGAGCAGATCATAAGTCCAGACATCCTGGGCCCGGCCGCCACGATGGCGTTTCCAGGTGCGGAATTCCCGGGCGATCGGCGTATAGACCAGGGTGTGGCTGTCATCTGTAAGCATGCCGGTACCTCCTTCGGGAACCGGCAGGGGTGTTTCCAGACCGCCATCGATAGGTACGGTATAATATCGGCCCATACGCACGCCCCAGGGCAGACGGTTGGCTCGAAAGAGAACCGCTTTGCTGTCCGGGGTCCAACCGAGCACCTGATGATCAAACCCGCCGCGCGGCGGCAAGGGTCCGACATCGTTGTAATAGGTGAGCTGTTGCGGAACGCCTCCATGAGCCGGCATGATATGGACCTGACGGCTGCCGGAATATTCGGCAGAAAAGGCCAGCCATCGGCCGTCCGGGGAAAACTTGGGAAACAATTCCAAACCTTCATGACTCGTGAGCTGTCGCGCTGTACCACCGTTGATCGGCGCCAGCCAGATATCGCCACCATAGACAAAAGCGACTTGATCGCCATAGGCGTCGGGAAAGCGCAGCAGCCGGGTGGTCTCGAATTCTTTGGCCCGAATCTGCAGGGTTAACAGAAAAAGGGCGCAAGCGATAAACAATGGTTTTTGTGCCATTCAATCTCCTTGTCGAATTCGGATTCTCTGCAAAGGAGCGAATCCGCCTCACACTTTTGTAGAGCGGATCGGCTCGGACGATCGGACAAACCCCAAATTACTGGCGGCGAGCAGAATCGCCCCCCTTTTGACCCTGGGGGGTAGCAGCTTGGAATTCGGGTTTTTAGCCGGATCCTTTCTGAAAGTGATCGAAACCGGTCTTGGGAAGCGGCAGCACCCGGTTGTTGCGGTCGACGAACCGCCGTCCCTGGCCTTTTTCGAGCATGGTGCCGATACGGTGGATCGGTATGCCGTTTTCGCGTGAGACGGTGTCGAGAAAATCCCGATTTTGCGGATCCGGAACCGTAAAGAGAAGCTCATAGGCTTCGCCGCCGAGCAGCAGGCTGGTCATCGACACTTCGAGCAGCCGGGCGGCAGCCGGAATAGTTTTGGCGGCGGGCAGGCGGCTTTCGAGCAATTCCGCTCCGCATCCGCTTTCGTCGCACAGGCGTCCGAGATCGGCCGCCACGCCGTCACTGATGTCGATCATGGCGCTGACGCGTCCGCTTGCTGCCAGCGCCCGGCCCAGGGCGACGCGAGGCTGGGGCTTGAGCTGAGCATCGATCAGAGGTTGAAAACGCGCATCCACGCGGCGGCCCTGGCGGAGTAAAAGCGCCAGTCCCGCTGCCGCCGCGCCCAAGGCGCCAGAAACAAAGAGCCCGTCGCCTGGGTGGGCACCGCTGCGCAAAACCACCTGGTCGGGCCGAGCTTCGCCCAGCATTGTCAGGTCGATTACCAGGCCGGCGGCGGTTTGGGTGAGGTTGCCACCGACACAGAGCGCCCCATGTTGGGCCAGCTCTTGCCTCAAGCCTGCAAAAAACGCTTCCAGGTCGGATGATGCCGTACCGGCAGGACACCCCAGGGAGAGCAGAGCCCAGAGGGGGCTGCCGCCCATGGCGGCGATATCGCTGAGGTTGATCGCCACTGCGCGCCGCCCGAGGGTCTGAAAATCGATCCAGTCGCGTTGAAAATGGCGGTTCTCAACCAGCATATCGCAGGTCGCGAGCAAGACCCGATTTTCACCCCATGCGAGAACCGCCGTGTCGTCGCCGATACCGACCCGAACACGCGAATCCGTACCGGAAGGCAGCCAATCACGGATTCGTTCGATCAGGCCGAATTCGCCGATATCATCGATCTTTTCGTTTGCTTTCTGTGCCAGTATTTTTGCTCCTTGAGCAATGACTCGCTCCGTATTGCACTCGGATAAACGGGCTTGCTTCTATATCAACGTCCAACGCACGGTAAAAATGCGCTCGATTTCGTGTTCATGCGTCATGCGTTTTTCCAGCTTGTCGATCAGACTTTCGCGCTGGTTGGTGACATCGTCTTCGATTTGAAACAGCCGTTTTCGCACCTGTTGTTTGCGACGTTCGAGAGCAGCGATCTCGACCTGTTTTTTGTGCTGTTCGACAGGGTCGCGCAAGAGCCGCCCCTGGTGGTAAGCCAACTCGAGATCGCGGCGGATCATTTCCAGTTCGCGTTCGACCAGGGCGATCTGTTCCTCGGCCCAGCGGTCCAGTTTGTCACATTCCTGCAAAAAGAAGGTACTGTTTAAATCGATCGATTGCTGCATCACAGGGCCAATCGATTTTTGGACAGCCTGATTCAGCCGGTTTTGAGCATCTTGGGGTATGTCGGACAGCGGCGATGCAGCAGCGCGAAGGTAAAAAAGGCTTTCGCACAATTCGCTATCCAGATTTTTGCCTTTGTCCGTGAACCCGCACAAAAGGCGATAATCCTCCTGTTCGAAAGAGCGGATGCGGAGAATCGACAGGGCGAGCCAGCCGGATTGTCCGCGCATGCGTTCGAGTGGTGTGATTCGTGTTGGATGGTTACTGATATCAAAATAGACTCGGCCGGCAACGGCAGTGCTGGCTTTGCCGGCGGCGATGACGTATTCGCCAAGCGGGTGGGATAGGCGAAAGAGAAAATCGCCCGGGGTATTTTCACGGGTCTTGGAAATGAGCCGGTAGCGGCCTGGTTTGACCGATTGCAACGGCGATTTGAGCAGGTCAAAAGTCAGGTGTTCGTCGTCGAATTGCGCGACATCGGCGAGCACGAATTTGCTCAGATCCCAGAAAAAACCGCTGATTCGGTCCAGCTGCTGCCGGGCGGCGTCCAGCTGAACTTTGAGCCGCTTGTGGACATCCTGATCGAAATGATCGATGAGAATTTGCCGGGTTCGATCCATGCGGTTTTGGATCGCTTGTTCCATTTCGTTGCGCAATTCGCCAAAAGCCTGCGAAATTTCTTCGGGCGAGCGGCAATCCTGATAGATCGAATGAATGCGTTTTTCAAAGTCCACCCCCGACTCGACCGTACCGAGGACCTCATCAGAGGCTCCGAAAACACCGCTAAAGAGGCTGAATTTTTCGGTGAGCAACTCAAAAACCCGTTGATCTGTTTCGTTGCGCTCGTTGATAAAGTTGATAACGACCACATCGTTGTTCTGTCCGTAGCGATGGCAACGGCCGATGCGCTGTTCGATGCGCTGAGGATTCCAGGGCAGGTCGTAATTGATCACCAGAGCGCAGAACTGCAGATTGATTCCCTCTCCCGCCGCCTCTGTTGCGATGAGAATCGAGGCGTTCTCCCGAAACCGGTCGATCAGGGCTGTGCGCATATCCACTGGCCGCGATCCGGTGATGCGACCGCTGTTTTCATAGCGCTTGAGCCAATCGCTATAGATCTCTCGGGAAAGATCGTCGGTAGGTGAACCGTTGAACAGGACCAGTTCACCAGCATAGCCGTTTTCTGCGAGAAAGCGGCAGAGATAGTCCTGGGTGCGCCGTGATTCGGTAAAAAGGATGGCTTTGCGGGGTGCTCCGGTTTTTTTCATTTCATCAAAGCCGATTTCAAGGGCTTTGAGCAGGGTTTCGGATTTGGTGTCTGTTCGAATATTCTGTGCTCGAACGATAAAACCATCGAGCAAATCGATTTCCTGTTGTAACAGAACCGGATCGATTTCGCGGTCTTGTCTGTCCTGGCTGTCTTCTATTTGCTCTAACCATTCGTCTTCGATCTCTTCCGCTTCGATGACGCGATTGAGCCAATTGCTCTGCTGTTCCTGTCCCTCGCGCATGGCGATCAGCCGCCGGCGCACGATATCGAGCGTGCCGGCGATGGCATAGGTGGATGAGGCGAGAATTTTGCGCACGATCAGGGTTGTGAGGTGGCGCTGGAGGGGTGGAAAGGCATAGGAATTTTCGTGCTGCAAAAAAGCTGAAATATCTTCATAGAGCGCATGTTCCGTATCCGTGGGATAGTAGGGTAGGGTCATGGATCGGCGTTCGGTATAGCGGATATATTCGGCCACTTGCTGTCGAAGTGTCCGATGGCAAAAGTTTTGCAGCCGCTTACGCAGATCATCAATTTGACCTTCCTTGCCGAGATAGCGATCGCGAAATGCCTGGAGATCGCCAAAAATGTGTTCGTCGATCAATGACGCCAGCCCATACAGTTCCAGCAGCGAGTTCTGAATCGGCGTGGCGGTAAGCAGCAGTTTGGGCCGGTCGGCGAACGCCCATTGAATGCTTTGCGCCAGCTTGTTGCTGGAGCGAAAGACATTGCGCAATTTGTGAGCTTCGTCGATGACCACCAGGTCCCAGTTTCGGGTGCGCAGACGCGTGCTGTTTAGGCCGGCGAAATGGATGGAAACGATGAGGATGGCGTCCGAGTCAATGGGATCACGCACCCCCTGTTGTTTGAGTCGAAGAGCGGTTTGAGTGTCCAGAACCAGCGCAGGCAGATTGAACTTTTCCGCCAGTTCCTGTTGCCACTGTTTTCGCAAAGCAGCAGGACAGATGATCAACAACCGGCGCCGGCGTTCGGCCCAATACTGGCACAGGACCAGGCCCGCTTCGATCGTTTTGCCCAATCCGACTTCGTCCGCCAGTATGGCTCCCTGAGCCAGGGGTGAGCGCAGGGCGAACAGCGCTGCTTCGATCTGATGCGGGTTGAGATCGACGCAAGCGTCGAATAGCGATCGGGAGAGTTTTTGTACGTTGCCCGCGTGATGATGAAGTGAAAGCTCGTGAGCGAAAAATTTGGCGTGAAAAGCGGTGGACATGGAAACGAATCTCCGGAAAAGTCGAGCCTGTATAAATATGTATACGAATACGAATGATCGGACGTTGTTTCGGGACAACAGAATAAAGGTAAGGGAAAAACGCCGAGGAGTGACGGCAGCTGTATCTGGGAAAAGCACATCCCACGGCGTTTGTAGAAAAAAGCAAACCTCCCCGAAATCGAATCGTGCGAAGGTCAGGCGTTCTCGGGGAGGCTTTTATTCATGATGATCAAAGCGTCGATTCGGTTTCTTTGAAGGTGATATTCATGGTTTCCAGCTCGGCCAGAACTGGCTCATAGATTTCGGGTACAACCGGAATGTGCACGCCGCTCATGCGGATTTTGCCGTTCAACATGAGCTTGGCTGCGATCGCTGCAGGAAGACTGACCGTGCGCGCCATAGAGCTGTCGCCGTTGGGAATGCCGTAATCGATGAGAAGGGAACAGATCTTTTTGCGTTTGCCGTCCGGATAGGCGGCGATAAAATCATGCTGCAGCACGATCATGTCGCGCTCGCCTTTTTGGTAGGGCATTTTTTTCAGCATGCGTGAAGCGAGAACATCGAGAAGAGTTGCAGGATCGGTGTCGGCAGGTTCGTCGCTGAACAGACCCAGCCATTCCATTCGGGCGATGACCTCTGAGTTGGTCTCAAGCCCAAGTTTGGCCGCGGTTTTGGCTTTCAGGTCGGCATTTGCTGGCACTCCGACGAGCAGTGCGGTCACCTCAGCCAGGGATTTGCCCACCAGTTCGGGTTTTTCCGTGTCATCGAGAAAACCGAGATTGACGATATTGAGCAAGGTTTCGCACCAGCCCGGATTGCGGAAGGTCCCGCGAAACAAAGTCTCGACGCCCTGCAAGCCGTACAGCTCTTCATAAAGCATTGAATCGCGATTGGGATAGACCTCGAGCATGCCCAGAGATTCGACCTCTTTGGGCCAATGATTTCGGAACAGATCTTTGCCTTCGATTTGGATATCCCGATTGTCTTTGCGAAAATGTGCGGCATTGCGACCCGCCATGACCACACCGCGGGGACTCCAGGAAAACTTGTATCCAAGAGGGTTGTCGTTGGCTTCCGGAGCGGGCAGACCGCCACAGCAAGATTCAAAGGAAATGATTTTTCCCCCTTGGTTTTGCACCTGATGGATGATTTTCATTGCCGACATGTGGTCGATGCCAGGATCCAGCCCGATCTCGTTGAGGAACAACAGCTTTTTCTCCCGCGCCTGCGCGTCCAAGGCCTTCATCGCAGGGCTGACATAGGAAGTTGTGATCAGATGGGTCTGGTGTTTTAGGCAGAACTCGGCGACTTGGACGTGGTATGTATAGGGCAGCAGGCTGATGGCGATATCCGCTTCCTGAACCAGTTTGTCCAGCTCGTCGATGTTTTTCACGTTCAGAGGCAACGCACGGCCATTGGAGTGCCCATCCACCAGAGCTTCGGCCTTGCTGACGGTTCGGCTGGCCACCACAACGAAAATATCCCCCTGATCGAGCAGGTAGCGCACCAGAGGTTTGGCGACCAGTCCCGCACCCAGAACGAGTACCTTTTTCATGCTTTTACACC
This sequence comes from Candidatus Zhuqueibacterota bacterium, assembly GCA_016929055.1. GTDB lineage: Bacteria > Zhuqueibacterota > Zhuqueibacteria > Residuimicrobiales > Oceaniaggregativiventaceae > Sulfursilanivivens. The sequence continues at coordinate 26,988 of JAFGJN010000012.1, read as the reverse complement.
CTTTCTGACAAGTGTTGTCTCGATTCGGCACTCGAGTCCGAATCGGTTAAATTAGGCTCTCCCGGTCAGGCGGTTCGGCATAATGCCAGCAGCGCAACTGACCGGTGAGCGAACGGGTTAGCTTTTGGGGGCTAGATATCGGCGCAGATAATCAAACTCGGGCACGAGTTTACCGTTGTAAACGATTACCGCTTTTTGTATTTCCGGCGGATAAGAGTGGGCCTCCAGCGTCGCGTTCTTGTCGGCTGAGATGATATCCGGAATAAAGCGCCACAACGAGTCGCTGAAAGCGGCGGAGGCGTCGCGCGGCAATTCCGCGGGCAGATTGTCCACGGCAATATCGACAATACCTTCGCCCGCAAATCCATCCGTGATACGGCCGGTTTTGGGATTGTAGACAAAGGCCGGCGAATCGGGTTCGGTGGCCTTTTCGGTGATCTCGATCGAGCCGTTAATGTCGCAGCTGATGTCGACGATCATTTTGAGTCTGATTTTGCCCGTCGTCTGCTGTTCGCTCAAATAGGCTTTGGTGACCAGACGGGGATAGCGCTCGTCCCAATAGATGCCGTTGACCAGCACATCGAGATAGGGCAGATAGGTTTCGAATTTGGAGCGATATTTTCCTGGGTGGACGTAATAATCCCGCAGAGAAAATTCATAGCCCTTTTCTATCGGTTCAACCATGTTTTCTTCCCGAAAAACCGTCTTGATAAACGGCACGCTTTTATCGGCATGCGCCGTCATCAGTTCGTCGGGGTGAACCTGACGGTGGGGCAAAATATCGAATATCTCCTGGGCACCGCCGGAAACCTGGCCGTAGCCGGAAAATCCGACTATAAGCGGCTGCAAGTCGGTTGCGAGTCCGTTTTGTCGGATCTCTTGTGCCAATTTTTCGACTATTTCTTTTGCTTCAGCCAGATCGCGATAGCGGTAGGAGGGTTTGAGTTGCAAAAGGGGTGTTTCAAGACCGAGTGTCTGCAGACGCTGTCCCAGGCCATAAAGCCCGTCCAGAATTCCTGCCAGACCGGCGAAACGCCCGAAAAAAACCAGCCGCTTGTCGGTTGCGTCTTTGATGCACTCATAGTCAATAAGCGTGCAGCGCAAATCGAGCAGACGTTTGAGCATGGGCATGTTGTAGGATTGGCCTTTGATGGTGTGGGAGAAAAAGAGATAGGTTTTTTGCGGCTGCAGGAGTGCCGGTGGAATCTCTTTGACGGCGAGAATCACGGGACACGGTGAGAGATCTTTATCGATTTCCGCGCCAGCAGCGCGAAATTCTTCGTCGCTGAAGGCTCGCTCGGGAAACGGCTGAATGCGCGCCACTATGCCGAAACGATCGCGCAATTTCTTGATGTGCGTCGGACTCAGGGGAACTCGGCGTTCCCAGATATTTTTATCCTCGCGTCGAATACCGATCAGTCCTGTCATTGGAATGCTCCCTCCAGCAGAAAGACTGCGCCGTTTATTTTTTTCCATCGCCATGTTTTTTTATTGGTTCGATTCAAGCCATCCGATCGATTGGCAGAGCGGGGTCTTCGCGACCGGATTCGGAACCGGTGATGTCAAAAGTAGATGTATCTGTGCAACCTAAAAAAAACGGATTTGAAAGTCAATGCATTAATGCGATACTGGATCTAATAAAGTTTGGTCTGGGCCCCTGTTGGGGGCAAGAATTAGAAAAAAATCGGCAATTGAACCTAAACTTGTTCTTTTCGTCTGGGAAGGCGCATCGAGCAAAAGACGGCGCAGAATTTGTATGCATTCATCCGGTGTTCGGGCGATCCACAGTCGGTCTTTATCCGCAAATAGCTCTTAGGGAACCGGGCTCGATTGGGTCGAGAAGGATAAGAGGCCGCCTGTTTTTCCACAACCGGATCGACGTGGGCGCCACCCATCACGCCGATGATAAAGGTGCGTCTCTTTTTATTAGTCTATCTTTCGCTATGACGCGCAGCCAGTTGGCCACATGCAGCGTCGATGTCGTCGCCCTTGCTCCAGCGGATCGACACCGCCGCCGGCAGATCCGCCAGCCAGGAGGCAAACGCTTCGATTCGTTCGTCCGGAGGGCGATTGAACCCGGGAACGGCTGGATTGTATGGGATCAGGTTGACTTTGCATGGGAGCGAACGCAACAGCTTTTTCAACTGCAGGGCGTCGGCACGCGAATCGTTGACGCCATCGAGCAAAACATACTCGATTGTCGGTCTCGAGCTGCTTTTGGCCGAATAAGCGGTCAAAACGCGTATCACATCTTCGAGCGGATAACGGCGGGCGATCGGTACCAGCCGGCGGCGTTTTTCATCGTCAGCGGCGTGTAGCGACAAGGCCAATTTGTAGCGATGGTTTTCCGCTGTAAACCGCTCGATTTCGGGCACAATGCCTACAGTCGAGATGACGATGTGTCGGCGGCCGATAGCCAGCCCGTCGGGATGACTGATCAGAGCAGCAGCTTTTAGCACGGCGTCGGTGTTCATAAACGGTTCGCCCATACCCATAAAGACCACATTGCTGATTTCCACGCCCTGGTCGTGTTCTACATACAAGACCTGATCGACGATTTCTCCTGCGCTGAGATTTCTGCCAAATCCCAACTTGCCGGTGGCGCAAAAGCGGCAGCGTAACCCGCATCCGACCTGTGAAGAGATGCAAACCGTGCGACGATCGTTTTCCGGTATATAGACGCTTTCGATATTCCGGCCATCCGCTAACTCAAAAAGATATTTGGCCGAACCGCTTTTGGGCGATATCTTTTTTTCCAACAGCTCGAGTAGACCGATTTGTGCCTTTGTCGACAGCTTTTGCCGCAGAGGCTTGGACAAATCGGTCATTTGATCAAAGTTGCGGACATTTTTTGCATAGATCCAGCTGAAGAGCTGGCGGCTGCGAAATGGTTTTTCTCCCCATTCCACCACAAACCGCTCCAGTTCGGCACGGGTGAGTCCGGTCAGGGAGAGTTTTTGATTTTTCATCGAATGCCTCAATCCGCTGGCACCGGCCGGTTTTCGTTATTTTTTTGCAAACCGCGGCGATAGATCCACAGCGCGCCGGCCATCAGAATCACGTCCTCAATGATGCGTCTAAAATTGGCATCATGCTCACCGGTGGAAAAACAGCCACAATCGATGTCCAGGCCGCGCATCATGGCGCTGCCAATGGCGATGATGAAAACCCCATACAATCCGATCGTTAGCAATGCCCCTCCGCGCCACAATCGCCCGGAAATCAACGCCAGGCCAATAAAAACCTCGAGCCAGGGAAGAACCAGAGCCATAACGACGACGATGAAATAAGGCAGAAGGCGATAGTTGTCGACAGCAACCGCGAATCCGGCCGGATCGATAATTTTTGGCACACCAGCAATGATAAAGACCAGCCCCAGGATCCAGCGAATCGCCCATTCGAGGAGTTTTTTGCGATCACTCATGCACTCTTTCTCCTTTTTGCAACGGCAGTCCGGCCGCTTGCCATCCCATTGTTCCCGGCGCGAAAATCGCCACTCGATCGAATCCCCTGCCGGTCAATTCCCAGGCGAGCACCTCACCCTGATCGCACGGCGGGCCGTCGCAATAGGTCGCCAACCACTTGTTTTTCGACCACTTTTGGATCGTTTCCTCGTGTTCATAAAGTTCTTCCAGCGGCAGGTTGCGCGCACCCGGCAAGTGCCCCGCTGCAAATTCCTGCGGTGAGCGGGCGTCCAGCGCGATCGCCGCGTCTGTCTCCAATAGATATTGCATTTGCTCGATAGTGATGACGATCGGTTCGCCGATCGCCACCGCCTGCCCAAATGCAGAGCTGTCGTCGATGGATATCGCCGGCAGTGGTGCGGTTAAAAGAGAATCCGCAGCAAAGGTGATCTGTGGCCGGTCGAATGACAAAAGTTCGCTATTAGGTCGGAAAAGCTGAAAAGCCGCTGCTACAATTACCGCTAAAACCACCAATACCAGACTTTCCCGCATGATTTTGGCATTGATCCAGTATTTACCCATATGCGTTCCGTTGCTTTGGTGAATCAGTCCCTTTTATCACTGGTGTCCCAAACGGGGACACCACACAACCTATCTGATGTAAAAACAATAGAGATTTTTATGAACTACAGATCAGGTTCGCTACTTTGTCGTTTGGCCCACGTTTCTATCTATCAGTTGACTAATCATGCTCCTAAAATCTGTTTTGGACGGGAATGCCCTTTTATGAAATATCGGCATGAATATAACACTTTTGCCGGGTAAATCATACCGGTTTTTAGTCGACATTTTTTTTCTTCATCACTGCTCATGGGTGTCCCATTCCGGGGCACCACCAAAACTAATTTATTCCCGATTCTGTGTGAAGCACCAAATCTGGGGAATTTGAATTGAAGAGGCAAGATCATTGAGAAAATAAAAAAAAATTGAATCTTTTCAAGAATCCTGTTGTTACAGTTGTCGATAAAAATACCAATTCGTATCGATTTGAACCAAGGAGGAAACCATGATCTCGAAAAAAATGGAAAGCGCGCTCAATGAGCAGATCAACAAAGAACTCTATTCCGCATACATCTATCTGTCGATGGCCACTTATCTGGCGGAACAGCGTTATGACGGTATGGCCAGTTTTATGAAAGTTCAGGCGCAGGAAGAAGTCGCCCATGCCATGAAGATCTATGGCTATGTCGAAGAGCAGGGCGGACGGGTTCTTCTCGACGCGATCAAAAAACCCGAGAGCGATTTTAAAAGCGTTAAAACAGTTTTTCAAACGGCTCTCGATCACGAAAAATATATCACCAAATCCATTCACGAACTGGTTGACCTGGCGATCGGTGAAAAAGATCACGCCACCAAGACATTTCTCGACTGGTTCGTCACCGAACAAGTCGAAGAAGAAGCGAATATGGATCAGATTGTCGGCAAACTGGAAATGATCGGCGGACAGGGACACGGTCTCTTTATGCTGGACGGACATCTCGGACAGCGCAAAGCCCATTGATTGCTGCCGTTGCGGGAGTCGATGGCTGATTCGAATCCAAGAGTCGTGTAATTGAAACTCGAAAAGGGCCGCCTGATAGAGGCGGCCCTTTTTGCTGTATAGAAACACGAGTGTCGCTCCGGATTTTTGCCGGTTGAGGTCGGTGCTCGAGACGGCTCTTGTACAGTCAGGTTCGGTCTTTTTTTTCAGCTATCCATTGGCCATACGATGGAAGCCATTGCTTTTTTCGGGAATTTTATTATGTTTCTGATGATGCCATTATAGTGGCGTTCGGCAAACCGCCGACACAGGGCTCCGATTGTCAATGCCCTGCGGTCGGCGGGCCATGACGGGTGATGGACTCTTTGCTGAGTTGGGGACAATCAACCGAGGTGAGCGACAACCATGAAAGAAGCCCTCTATTACCAGGCGGAAAAGGACGGTGCCGTGCGGTGTACGCTCTGTCCGCATCAGTGTTTGCTGTCCGATGAGCAATTCGGGATTTGCGGGGTGCGTCAAAACATCAACGGCCGGCTTTATTCACTGGTTTACGAAAAAGTAATCGCCCGCCATTCCGATCCCATCGAAAAAAAACCGCTTTTTCATGTGCATCCAGGCAGCACCTCTTTTTCTGTGGCGACCATGGGCTGCAATTTCAAATGTCGGTTTTGCCAGAATCATGAGATTTCACAGGTCAGACGTTCCAACAACCGCCAGATCAGCGGAGAGATTTTTACCGCTTCCGATGTGGTCCAGACTGCCAGGCAAATCGGCTGCAAAACGATTGCCTGTACCTATACCGAACCTACCATCTATTACGAATACGCGTTTGATATCGCCCGATTGGCCCAAAAAGCGGGGTTGCAGACCGTCTGGATCTCCAATGGCTATATCTCCGCCGCACCCCTGGAGGAAATCGCGCCGTTCCTCGCCGCCGCCAATATCGACCTCAAAGCATGGGACGACAACTTTTATCGTCGACAAGTTGGCGGGGATTTACAGAGCGTGCTCCAGACCCTGGCGAGCCTGAAACGGTTGGGCGTCTGGTTGGAGGTGACCACCCTGGTCATTCCCGGTGTGACAGACAGTGAGGAACAGATGCGTTCGATTGCCGAGTTTATCCGGGATGAACTCGGCCCGGAAACGCCGTGGCACCTTTCGCGTTTTTACCCCCATTTCGCTTATACCCATCTTTTGCCAACCCGCGAAGAGACCCTGCACTCGGCGCGGGAAATCGGACTACAGAGCGGTCTGCGCTATGTCTATAGCGGCAATGTCCCGGGTGATCCCGGCGAACATACTTTTTGCTATCAGTGCGGGGAACAGGTCATTCAGCGCTATGGTTTTCATGTGCTGGAAAATCGCCTGGTGAAAGGATGTTGCCCCAAATGTTCAACACCAATCGATGGTATCGGAATGTAATCGTCAGCCGTCGACACTGACGCGTGCGATTTTCCACACGAGTCCACCAGCCTGGTAGATCAATTCGAATGAACCGGATTCCCGCGTCGAAACGTGAAAGTGGTAGTTGCGTGTTTGTCCCTTGATATCGTTCCAAATGCCGTTGATTCGTGCGACGCGGTAGACGCACCCCCGCCAGCGAAATCGCAGTGGCCGCAGGGATTGACCATCGAAATAGCTGATGACCTGAATCGATTCGTTGACGTTGATAAAGTGCATCGTATCGCCCTTTTTAGGTGTTATAATGTACACCTAATTATAGCGAATTCGTTTGCCGGATGCAAGTGATTTTTTACCGCGATTCGAATTGTGCGGATCGCTCCTTTGGCAAAAAGTGGGAATCCCTTGACATTCGTTACCCCTTTATCTATATTTCTTTCTTTATCGATATCGATCAAAGGTGCTCCGACACCTATGCGTCGACGGCCTTGACCGGCCGCATGAAGGAGATCCGCAGTAGGAATGAAAACCCGCACAAGCGCTTTGACCGCGTTGTTTGCCGCTCTGGCGGCAGCAATCGGCTACCTATTCGTCGCCATACCCAATCTCGAGTTCATCACCGCCGTGGTCTTTATCGCGGGTTGTATTCTCGGCATACGCCGAGGTATACTGGTCGGAGCTTTGGGCGAATTGATCTTTTCGTTGATGAATCCGTTTGGCGTGCCAGCCTTGCCGATTTTGATCGCCCAGACGTTCAGCCTGGCGGCTGTCGGCGCGGTGGGCGGGGTTTTTTATCGTTTGGGCGGTTTTGGCGGTTATCGCCTCCGCGGTTTCTTCGCCAGCGGGTTGGTGGGCTTTTTGCTAACCGTCTTTTTTGATGTTCTGACCACCCTGAGTTTTGCCGTCTTTTTGTCCGGCTGGGATCGGCAAAAGATAGCCGCCAATTTTCTCTATGGCCTGGGCTTTTATGCCATTCATATCGCTGTCAACACGCTGACCTTTGCCATTGCTGTTCCATTGCTGGTCAAGCGTTTGGAAACGCTGCGTCGTTCTATTGCCTGACCGGAAGGGAATCCCATGAAAACCAGCGCTTTCACCGGGGTTTGCCGACTGTTGCTCGTGTCCGCATTCGCTTTCTGTCCGATTCAGACTCGATCGGCAGAAGACGACGCGTCGCCGGACTTGTCAGCCGGGTCAAAAAGCTTTCACTTTTGGCAATGCGATTCCACCGCCGCGCGTCGATTGCCCTACAGATCGTTTGCCGACGTCCTTGATATCTTTCCCGGTATCTGGATCGCCGATCGTGGCAGCGTTGGCCAACCGCTTTTCGCTTCCTTGTTCGGTTCCCCGCTCGGCCGGATGATGCTGCGTTACAACGGTCTCGATCTTTCCGACCCGGTTACCGGCCGAACCGATCTCAATCTCGTGCCTACTGAAAGCGTAGCGGAAACACGGGTAATTCTTGATACCGGGAACCGGAATACCGGTTATATGGCTCCGGGCCTGAGTATTGACCTCCGCAGCCGTTCATTGGCGGCAGTGCCGGTGCGCACACGTGTCGCCTATCGCACCGGAGGGATGGGTTATGATGATATCGATCTTCGCCTGGGGGTATTGATCGCTCCGCAAACGCAAATCGATGCCGGGATTCTGATGAAAAACGGCGACGGCACCGACCTCCTGCATCCCTACGAAGCGCAAAAGATCGATCTTCGAGTTGAACACCGCTTTGGACAAAAATATGCATTTCGTTACGCACTTTTGCGCAACACCTCCGATGTGGATTTGCTTTTGCCGGCGGCGCCGCCTGAAGCGCCAAAGCTTGAAATCATGCAACCGCACCGCAAAGAGGTACGAACCGATCACGGCTTTTCTCTAAATCTTCCGGTGAATCTGCATCAACACCTGCAGATTACCGATCTCTATCGCGAATACTATCCTTTGCAAGATCGCGGTGCAATGGAAGTCGTCGATGCTCGGCGCACGATCTGGTCTGGTCAGTGGCAGCGTCAGGCAGGCAGTTGGGCCCCTGTTTTGGGTGGAGAGCTGCACTGGATTCGACTGCAAAGCTCAAGCTGGGGGGATCGGGACGAGCGATTCGGCCGGTTTTGGTCCGGGTTGGACTGGTCGGGTGTGCCTGACTTGAAAATCTACGCCGGCGCCCTGAGCTGTCGCACCGCCACCGCCTGGCAGCTGTTTCCCGAGTTGACAGCCGAACTGAACATCGGACGACCGTGGCGGTTACAGAGCTGGATCAGGGGTGAGGCTTTCGCCCCGACACTTGAACAACACCTGCGCCGCAGCAGTTTTGCCCTGGGTAGGAGCGACCTGCCGGATGAGAGCCAAACACATGCCGGTCTGGCCATTCAGCGCACTGGCAAACGAATTGAGCTCGCTTTCTCGACCGCATGGATTCGGCGAACGAATCCGGTGCTCTTGACGTGGGAAGCGGAGCAATCCGTGCCACGCTTCAATACTTTTCCTGGGCAGGAACAGCTCTGCATTGACCTGGGCGCCCGCTGGAACTTTATTCACGATTTTACCCTGAGTGCGCGTGGACAGTTATTTGAGTCCATCGATGATGTGCAGACCGGTTCTTACGGCAGACCCGACTATTTAATGCGCCTCATACTCGAATTTCATCAAATCTGGTTTTCCGGTGACCTCGACTTTCGCTGCATGGCCGGCCTGGATGCCTGGGGCGAGCAGCAGGGAATGTTGCCTTTGGATATTCAGGTCGGAGGCTGGGTTCACCCCATGCCCGGTGCTGCGTTGCCCTGGCTGCAGATCACCGCTGAAATCGGCGATGCTTCTCTATTTGCCCTGCTGGCAAATCCGCTCAATCTCGATGTGCAGTCGCTGGTCGGGTTTCCTCAACCCGGTCGTTTTTTTCGCTGGGGTTTTGCCTGGGATTTTTACGATTGATCCGACATGAAAATCTGTTGCATTTTTGCTGCTGGTTTTCTACATTGCTGTCGTTGTGGATCGGCACGATGCCGAACCGCAGCCACCAACCGATCATGCGAGCCGGTAAAGGGAAGACGGTGCAAATCCGTCGCAGCCCCGCTACTGTAAGCCCGATTCCGATTCTTCGGTTTTGTGATCTGGTCATTTCGCCACTGTTCCTTTTTACGAATGGGAAGGCGGCCAGATTCGGGCAAGCCAGGAGACCTGCCGGACTCGCCCAGAACTGCAACCTTCGCGGGTGAGGGATGACAGTGCGCTTTTTTCACAACCTGCCATACCGCCGATTCGCAGCGAAAAGCTCGTCGCTGCTCATCAATGTGAACCCGACCATTACCGTTCGAATTTCGGCTCCAAAGGTGTTCTGAAAGCGCCTCTTTGCCGCAAAAGGTTGCTTTATTGTGTTTCTCTGAAAGCGAGCATATGGCTTTGCGACACTCTGCACGGATGGTTCCCTTGATGCTTTGTTCGGCCTTGCTGACCCATGTGATTCCGGTCCGGCCGCAATCGATTCAGATCGAGGGCCATGTCCGCGACGCCGACACCAACCAGCCGCTCAGCGGCGCCAATATACAGATTCACGGAACCGGATTCGGCGTTTCCAGCGACGCCCAGGGACGCTTTGTATTTGCCGATCTTTTGACTGGCGAATATACACTGTTGGCGACCTATATTGGCTATGCACCGCAACGCCTCGCTCATGTGCGCGTGCAAGCGGATCAACCGGTGCGGGTCGATTTCCATCTTTCGCCTCAGGTCTTGCAGATGCCATTGATCCTGGTGACGGCCGATCAGGCGGTTTCCGCTCGGGAACCCGATCAGGTGGTGAATGCGGAGCAGATTCGCCGCAGCAACGCCGCCTCGGTAGGCGAATTGCTGCAGAATCTCGGCGGCGTGACAGTCGAACAGACGGGCGGCTCAAACGCCGACTTTGGAATATCCATCCGCGGCAGCAAAAGCAATCAGGTTCTGATTTTGATCGACGGTGTGCGTCTGACTGATCCTTCGACCGGCAAAGCGGATCTTTCGGCTATCCCGATTTCAGCAATCGAGCGCATCGAGGTGCACAAAGGGGGCCGGTCCGATCAGTATGGCAGTGGAGCTCTGGCGGGTGTGGTGCACATTGTCACCCGGCGAGCCACCGAAAATCGAGTCGACGGCAAGATTCAGAGCGGCTCATTCGCCGATCGGCGTGTCGGAGTCTTGATCCAGCGCCGCAGATCCGATTGGAATCTATTGCTCTCCGGTGAAATGGGAGAGGCAGAGGGAACATACTCCTATTCCTTTGCTCATGCAGGCTCTATCCAAAAAGCTGAGCGGATGAATGCCGACAGTCGCGATCGGTCGGTTTTTGTCAAAATCGGCTGGGATCCCGCTCTTTTCAGCACCCAGTTGTCCTTGCAACTGATGAATTCCGAACGCGGCTTGCCCGGACGGGTTTTTGAGTTGACTCCGTTTGCCCGTGCCCGTCTCGATCGTCTGCTTTTGCGCTGGTCTCTTCGCAAACCAATTTCCAACGGCAGTATCGACGGGAGTATAGCCTGGAGACAGGAATCTTTTGAGTACAGCAACCGCTATGACCGCTTTTCCGTGCCGCTGGAATTCCGCAGCGTGCCGCCCTATTGGACCGAAAGCGATCTGGAACAGCTGATTGCTGAGATCAAAGGGAGCCGGCGTTTCAGCTCCCGCTTAGGCTTCCGCCTGGGGGTCGACACCGAGTGGCTGCGCTATCGCGATACCGATCATTTCTCTTACAATAGTGCGCCCATCGGTGAAGCGAATCTTGGCCGCGCGGGCCTTTGGACAAATGGCGAATATACTCTTTTTGAACAAAGCTCAATCATCGATCGCTGCGAATTGGGGGTCGCATTGCGCCTGGATTGGGCCGGGACCGAGCAGCTCTCACTCCGACGCCATGATCGCCAAGTCAGCCCGACCGCTCGACTGAGCATGCAAAAAAAAATCGGATTCGATTGGCATCTTTTGGTGCAGACCGGTCGCTCTTTCCGTTTACCCGGTTTTTCAGACCTCTTTTTTCAACAATTCCGCATCAAAGGAAACCCGGCCCTTAAACCGGAAAAAATGACCAATCGCCAAGCCGATTTAAGCGCCGGTTGGAGCGGTCCGGTCTCGGGAAAAATTCGCTGGAGCATATTTGATGACCGTATCGACGATCTGATTATCTGGCGCATGGGCAATTTTGCCGTCTTTTCGCCGGTCAATACCGATGCCCGGCTGCAAGGCCAGGAAATCGAAATCGAATTTGCCGATCGATCCGCCCAAAATGGACTGGCTCTATCCTATCTGTACCTCGACAGCGAAAACCTCAGCGAAAAACGCACAGTGCGTGGGAAGAAACTGCCCTATCGCGCTGAACACAATGCCAAAGTTGGCCTGCACTTTGCCGTCGGCAAGGTCGACTGTCTCTACGACTGGCGCTGGATCGGTAAACGGTTTGTTACCGAAGCCAATACCGTTGCGATGGATGACTATCAGCTGCACGACGTGACCATCGCCGTTCCTTTTTCCTGGTTATCTCTGCATCATACCCTCCGTCTATCCATCTCTAATCTGCTCGATACACCGGTCAGCATGTTCGAAAACGCACCTTTACCGGGCCGGCAATGGCGATTGTCTCTGGATTGTTCATGGCAATAATATCTTCGAGAAAGTGCACAGTCAATCGTCTGTTTCTCTGAACGGGTTGGCTGTTTTAGAACTCGATTTTTTCTACAGAAACACAACGACTCGGATTCGGCACTTTTAACCGAATCCGACTTGAAAATGCGATAAGGAGAAATGCATGAAACGACTCTTGCTTCTGATGTTGCTGCTTAACGCCCTCAGCCTTGCAAATGCCTCTGTGCCGCGCACATTGTTTGTGGAAAACAGCACCGGCCGCACCTTGTCGCGACTGGATCTGGAAAGCGGCAAATTGGATAACGATATACTCGAATTGGGGCTTTATCCCAATCAGATCGTCATTTGGCAAAACACACTCTATGTGCTGTGCAGCGGCAGCGCCGAGATTCTGGTCATCGATCCAGGGACCGCCACCGTAACGGATCGAATCGCTTTACCCCTGGGCTCAAATCCCTACGAAATGGCCTTTGTCGGCGCTTCCCGTTGTTATGTCACCCTATCACTGGCCAACACCGTCGCTGTGGTCGATGTGGCTGAAAAAACTGTACTCGGACAAATCCCCGTCGGTATCGCACCACAGGGGATTCTGGTCGACGACCAAACCGCTTTTGTGACCAACACCGGATTGCGCGGATGGAATGATTATACCCAGAGCTCGGTGTCGCTTATCGATATTGCCGGCGATTCGGTTGTTGTGACGATCAATGTGCCGACCAATCCCCAGGCGGTAGTGGCGGCTCCGGACTATCGCTATTATGTCTTGTGCACCGGCGATTATAGCCAAACCTTTGGCCAACTGGCTGCTGTCAGCCTCTATGACAGCTTTTGGAACTATAATCCCGCCGTTGTCGACACCTTTGTCGTCGGCGGCATGCCCGGCGCTATGGTGTGTTTGCCATCGGGCTCGATCTTTATGGCCGATTGGGGTGACCAGCATAGCGGGTTTCTCTATAAATTCGACGTCTACAGCGGCGAATTTCAGCACAAGGCTGGCAATCCCGTGCGCGTTGCCAAAGGCGCCACCCGGCTTTTGTATGACGACAAAACCGATGACCTTTATGTGAGCGGCTTTGTCGACGGGGTGGTGCAGCGTATCGATCCTCAAAGCGGCGCCATCGAACAAACCTATGGCTTTGGCGACGGCGCTCAGGACCTGGCGATTCTTGACGCCATTCCAGAAACCGATCCCTGGGCCGATAATTTGGTCGTTTTTGAACCGGGAGAGAATTGGTCGGGGTTCGGCTCGAGCTATTTTCCCTACAATGTTCTCGGGCCGCCGACGCCGGATCCTTCGATTTCGGCCTACAATCCCGCCTATAAAGCTTCCGATATCCTGTCACTCGGCTATGGCGGCGAGATCGTTTTGCGTTTCGAGAACAACATTGTCATCAATGGCCCGGGTACGGATCTGCTGGTGTTTGAAAATTGTTTCATCTCTTATTTTTCGCCTCAGGCGGTGGTGGAACCGGGTATCGTTTCCGTCAGTCAGGACGGTGAAAACTGGGTGACTTTTCCATACGACACAACGACGCTGGAAGGATTGGCCGGTGTGACACCGGTTCGCAGCACGATGCATCCCACCGACCCCGATTCATCCGGTGCAGACGCCTTCGATTTGGCCGATGTCGGTTTTGAATGGATTCGCTACGTCCGCATCACGGATGTTGGCGACAAGTGGCGTCCGCATTTCACCTCTCGCGATTTCGATCTCGACGCCGTGGTGGCGATCAACAGCGCCAAAGAGATTCCGACGGCGGTGCAATCCGCCGGTTCGCGTCCCCACGCTTTTACCCTGCTTCAGAATTATCCCAACCCGTTCAATCCGCAAACCACCATCGCCTTTGAGGCTCGCCAGAGCGGAAGGTTGAGTGTCGATATTTATAATATCGCTGGTCAGCGACTGGTGCGGTTATACGATGGAGTCGTACATCCCGGGGCGGTTTCCATCGCTTGGAATGCTTTTGATGAGGCGATGCGGCCGGTTGGCAGCGGCATTTATTTTGCGCGGGTGACGTTGAACCGGGAGAGCCATATCCTCAAAATGACATTGATGCGCTGATTCCTCTTTCACCCCGGGGTTAATTTTTAACCCCGGGGTTAATTATTTAAGCCTTGTATTTCCGGCCAATTTTCTGTAAAATTCCTTTAATTTTCCTTTCGTGCCAAACCATGAGGGCCGCGTTGATCACAAGAATCGAACTCGCTCTGAAGCGAGGTTATTATGACGCGGATGCGGAAAAAATTCGCCTCTCAGCTCGAGATCTGGGGGTCGAGTCGATTCGTTCCGTGCACTATTTTCGTGTTTTTTATCTGTTGGGGGAGATCGCGGCAGCAGAACAGAAGCGCATCGCAGCCGAGCTTTTGGCAGATGCGATTACCGACGATTTTGCCGTCGATCGTTTTTTACAGCAGGATGCCGAGCAAGAGAGCTGGTCGGTCGAAGTCACCTATAATCGCGGCGTTACCGACCTGGTAGCGCAGACAACGATCAAGGGTATCCGCGACTTGGGAATCGAGGCCGTGAAGGAGGTTAAAACCGCCCGGCGCTACCAAATTGCAGGCGATCTCTCTGACGCGCAAAAAGATCTGATCGTGCAGAAATTGCTTTTAAACCGGGTGATCGAGCATGTTAGACAACCGGACGAGACGCTTTTTTTCCCAGCTCTGGATCCGGAATTCCGCTTGGTGACGGTTCCTCTGCTCGATGCCGACACGTCCGAACTGCTGCGCATCAGCAAGGAACGCGACTTGTTTCTCAATCACGTCGAAATGCAAACCATCCAGAACCATTTTCGCGGCATCGGTCGTGAGCCTACTGACATAGAGCTGGAGATGGTAGCGCAGACCTGGTCAGAGCATTGCAGCCATAAAACACTCACGGGTCTGATCGAGTTTGACGGCCGGGTTATCGACAATCTGCTCAAGCAGACGGTTTTTCGCGTCACTCGTGAACTCGACTTGCCCTGGTGTGTTTCCGTTTTCAAAGACAATGCCGGTATCATTCGTTTCGACGACCGTTACAATGTTTGTTTCAAGGTCGAAACCCACAATCATCCTTCGGCGATGGAGCCCTATGGCGGGGCCAATACCGGCATCGGCGGTGTCATCCGCGATCCGCTCGGAACCGGCCTGGGCGCCAAACCGATCATCAATACCGACGTCTTTTGCTTTGGTCCCGTAGATTTGCCGCACAGCGAATTGCCCAAGGGTGTGCTCCATCCCAAGCGGGTCATGCAGGGGGTGGTTGCCGGTGTGCGCGATTATGGCAATCGCATGGGCATCCCCACCAGCAATGGCGCTGTTTTTTTTGATGAACGGTATGTCGGCAACCCGCTCGTTTATTGCGGCACTGTTGGGCTCATGCCGGTGGACAAGTGCGAGAAGCGCGTGGTCTCGGGCGATCTGATTGTCGTGGTCGGTGGCCGAACCGGGCGCGACGGCATTCATGGGGCCACCGCTTCATCCGGAGAGCTGCATGCCGAGAGCGAGGGCACCTGGAGCGGAGCGGTGCAGATCGGTAACCCGATTGTCGAGAAAAAGCTGGTAGATACCCTCCTACAGGCGCGCGATCGCGGTTTGTATCGCGCCATCACCGACTGCGGGGCCGGCGGTCTGAGCTCTGCTGTCGGCGAGCTCGCGGAAACCACGGGAGCGCAGGTGGAGCTTGAGACCGTACCGCTCAAGTACCATGGTTTGACCTACATGGAAATCTGGATCTCCGAGGCGCAGGAGCGCATGGTCATCTTTGTACCTCCGGACAAATTGGACGAGGCTTTGGCGCTTTTTGCAGCCGAAGACGTCGAAGCGACGGTTATCGGCAAAGTGACCGACGATAGAAAAATTCGTCTGCGCTATCGCGGCGCTGTTGTCGGCGAACTGGATATGGAATTTTTGCACAACGGTATGCCAAGGCCGGTGCGCAAGGCGCATTGGCAGCCACCCGCGATCGAGGAGCAGGTCTCGGACGATCCAGCCGATCTGACGCCGGCTTTACACGCCTTGCTCGCTGCTCCGAATATCTGCAGCAAGGAATGGGTAATTCGCCAATACGATCATGAGGTGCAGGGTGGCAGCGTTCTCAAACCGCTCGTGGGAGTCGAAAACGATGGTCCCGGAGATGCCTCGATCACTCGGCCTCTGCTCGATTCGTATCGCGCCGTTGTGCTCTCCAATGGCCTCAATCCCCACTATGGTCTCATCGATCCTTACAACATGGCTGCCTCCGCCATCGACGAAGCGGTGCGCAATATCATCGCAGTCGGCGGCGATCCGGAACACATCGCGATTCTCGACAATTTTTGCTGGGGTAATACCGATAAACCCGACCGCCTTGGCAGTCTGGTGCGCGCGGCACAAGCCTGTTATGATATTGCCAAGATTTATCGCACTCCCTTCATCTCCGGCAAAGACAGCCTGAACAACGAGTTTCAGACCGAGGGCGGTGAAACCATCGCCATCCCTCCGACGCTGCTCATCTCGGCTATCGCGGTGATCGATGATGCACGTCGGGTGATATCGATGGATCTCAAAAAGCCGGGCAATCTGATCTATATGGTGGGAGTCACCCGCCGAGAGCTCGGTGGATCGCATTATTACGCCTATCGCGGTTTGTCCTCCGCTCAAGTTCCGGGTGTGGATGCGGAATATGCCCGCCATCTGTTCAAATCCCTGTCGCAAGCCATTCAACAGGGCGCTGTGCGCTCCTGCCACGATTGTTCGGAAGGCGGACTGGCAGTGGCGTTGGCCGAGATGGCCTTTGCCGGTAATCTGGGGGCTTTTATCGATGCGCGCCAGGTGCCCTGCAGCTCGGATGTTGTTCAAACCGACTGGCTGTTATTTTCCGAGTCGAATTCGCGCTTTATCTGCGAAATCGAAGCACGACGCAAAAGCGAATTCGAAAACGCTCTGGCTGAATGTGACTTTGCCGAAATCGGTCGGGTGGCTGATGAGCCCGTTCTGAGCATCATGGATCTGAATGGCGAGCTCGTTATTGAACAAGATATCAGCAAATTAAAATCCAGTTGGCAAAAAACACTCAAATGGTAAAACGAATGAAACCTCGAGTACTGGTCTTGCGAGCGGCCGGTTCGAATTGTGACGGTGAAACCGCCTTTGCCTTTGAAAAAGTCGGTGCTCACGCCGATTTGCTTCATATCAATCGGCTTTTGGGCGGCGAAGTGAAACTAGCCGACTATCAAATTCTTGCCATTCCCGGGGGGTTTACCTACGGCGATGATATTTCAGCTGGAAAAATACTGGCCAACCAACTTAAATATCAACTGGCTGATCAGATGCTCGATTTTCATCAGCAGGACAAGCTGATCATCGGTATCTGCAACGGGTTTCAAGTCCTGGTCAAGGCCGGTTTATTGCCTCAGGTGGATGTTGAAGCGGATCAGAGTGTAACATTGACCTCCAACGACTCGGGGAAATTCGAAGATCGCTGGGTTTATCTGAGCATCGAAGCCACTTCAACCTGTGTTTTTACTCGAAATATGCCCTTGCTTGTCTATTTCCCCGTCGCTCACGCAGAAGGGAAATTCGCGGTACGCGATACCGCTATTCGCGATCGGCTCTACAAACAGGGACAGATCGTGTTTCGTTACTGCCGACCGGATGGTGGCGAAGCAAACTATCCGGACAACCCCAACGGTTCCGTCGATGGCATCGCCGGCATTTGTGACCCCAGCGGGCGAGTGTTGGGTTTGATGCCCCATCCCGAACGCCACATCGACGCCACCAATCATCCTCAGTGGACACGGCTGGGGCTGCAAAGAGAAGGTGACGGTGTTGCTTTATTTCGCAATGCGGTGGACTATTTTGCTTGATTCGAGGGAACAGAATGGCTCGGTTCTCACAAAAATGCAACGGGCAAAATAAGTCGCAGTGCATGGGGCGCAGAATAAAGGGTTCACTTTGGTGCAAGAGCGGACGTGAATAATTCTGATTGCGGTTTTGTTCTAGGATGTGTAAAAAGAACGATCAACATATTCCTAGAATGTGGGAGGAAGTGATGAAGGATATCGGGCCGGTTTTGCATCAATGGCCTTATCGCACCCACGACCTCAATGTGCGGCTCATAGAGGGGCAAGATGGAAGCCCGAAATTGCAGATGCGCCTGGATCTCGGCATTCTGCAGATGGAGTTGGATGGCCGGCCCGATGGCAAGCGTCCCTACAATTGTGATTCCTATCTCAGTTATTATGAAAAGCGCATTGAAATACAGGGACCAATGGACTTGAAGCCGTTTCGTTTGACGCCGCGGAATTGTCTGCATCTGCAGCAAGAATCGGTACAGTATTATCATCGCTATCTCGCGTTGATGAAACTCGAGGACTATCCCCGCGTGGTAAGGGATACGCTCATGAATCTTCGCCTGTTCGACCTGGTGGCCGAGTTTTGTACGGATGCAGAGATGGTTTGGTCTTTTGAACAGTACCGTCCGTATGTTTTGATGATGAACGTCCGGGCTCTCGCGTCGCAGTATTTGCGAAACAAAGAGTACGATCAGGCGCTCAAGGCCATTGACGAGGGAATGGATCGTATTCGGGAATTTCACGAGCGCCATAAGGAGCGGCTGGTGGATCGCGGTATTGAACTCGATTTTCTCTATCAATGGGCAAAGGAAATCCGTGATATCAAGCCCCTTTCGCAACGAGAAAGATTGCAGCGAGAACTGGATTTGGCGATCAGCAGAGAGCAGTATGAACGTGCGGCAAGTCTGCGGGACAGGTTGCTAAAGGCGGAAATAAACGGATCCTGTACAGATCGGGAGGAGGAAGAATGTTGAAAGGAAAGCGGGTTGCCATACTTATCGGCCCCAAGTTCCATGACGAAGAAGCGACCATTCCCCGCGACTTTTTACAGCAACAGGGTGTAAAAGTTGATTTGATCGGTTTGGATACCTCTGAATTGACTGGCAAGTACGATCGCATCACCTTGAAACCCGATCTCTCTATCGATCAGGCGCAAGTCGGCGATTATGATGGTCTCATTATCCCCGGCGGCGGTGCACCGGAACGCATTCGTCTTGACGACCGGGCGCTCGATTTTGTACGCGTTTTTTGGGGAACGGGCCGGCCAGTGGGTACCATCTGCCATGGAGCACAAGTGTTGATTTCGGCGCGATTGCTGGAAGGTGTTACTCTGACCTGTGTCGCCGGTATTCGAGATGATGTGATGCTCGCTGGCGCACGTTATGTCGATCAGGCGGTCTGCATCGACGGTCAATTGATCAGTTCCCGCCAGCCCGAAGATCTGCCTGAATTCAACGATGCTTTTGCGCGTGCGCTCGATAGCGGATTCGCAACCGAAAACGAACGCGAACTCGATCCGGCAGGTGCTTTGCTGTTGGCTGCGAATCGGGAGAGAGGAGCCAAAGAATTTTATCTTTGCGTTTCGCAGATGATGGAGCGCTCCGCCTTGCGCAATAAATTCAAGTATTTGTCTAATGTTGAACAGGATCACTATGACCAATTGGTCGATCTCTACAAAAAGATAACCGCTGCCCAAGAAGCGCCTTACGATCCGGCCGCCTCGGAAATAAGGGCCGAAATAGCAGCGAATATTTCGGCTGAAGAAGCGATTGAACTGGCGATGAATGCCGAGCAAAAGGCTTATGATTTCTACCGCCACGCCGCCGCCAAATCCAAAAGCGATGCCGCGCGGGAGATGTTCGAATATCTGGCTGCTGAAGAGCTGGAGCACAAGCGGTTGTTGTCGGTGGATCGTGCCGCCGATTTGGGCGGTGAACGCCATTTTCAATGGGCGACGCACTGGGATGTGCCGCCCGGAATGGACGACCTGTGGTGAAAAATGGATCGAGATGTGCCCGCACCTCGAGTTTGGCAACCGTCCTTTTGTATCGATGATTCATTTGCACGAATTTCAAAAACCGACGATCGAGATCGGTTAAGGAATTTGTCTCTTTCGACAATCGATTTTGCTTACAACCTCACAACTGAAAGTGTTTGGAAGGAGAAGACAAATGAACGGTAAAAAACTCGCGGTGTCGGTATTGGTGGTCGGCCTGCTATGCGCACAGAGCGTTTACGCTCAGTTGCGGGGCAGCAATTTCGGTTATACCGGCGAACAGGGCGGTTTGTTGATGGGAGGAGTCGGTTTTGCCCGCATCGGGGATGAGACCTATTATGCCATCCAGTTTCGTCCGGAATTTGGGTTTGGCAAAGTTGGAATCGGACTGAATATCAACCTTCTCTACGATAGCGAGACCGGAAAGATCCGATCCCAGGACTGGGATTCGAGTTATGACTATTTTCGCGTTATCCGTTATTTGCGTTATGGACACAAATTTGATCCGATCTATGCTCGGGTCGGGTCTCTTGATGCCGCCCATTTGGGGCACGGTTTTATAGTTAACTATTATACCAACGAAGCCTCTTATGATGAACGCAAGATTGGTCTGGCGCTGGACATCGATTTCGGCCGGTTCGGGGTGGAATCGATCACCAGCAATCTCGGCAGAGCCGAGCTGATCGGTTTGCGGGGGTATTATCGCCCTCTCTATGAGAGAATCGCGATTCCGATTATTGAACATTTTGCCGTTGGCGCGACCTTTGCTCAGGATTTTGATCCGGATAGCTGGACGGCGAGCGATGATGCGACCTCGGTCTATGGATTTGATCTCGAATTGCCATTGATTCGGGGAAGCCGTCTGAACAGCCTGATCTATTTCGACTGGGCGCAAATCCGCGGTTACAGCTCACTGGAGGAAAAGACCCGGACGTTTGGCAGTGGCCAGGCGGTGGGATTCGGTCTCGGTTTGGGGAATCTCGGCGGATTGATCGACCTGAGTTTTAAAGTCGAACGCCGCTGGCTTGGAAAAGAGTTTGTCCCGGCTTATTTCGATGCTTTTTACGAGATCGAGCGCTTTTATATGACCGAAGATCGAGTCGAACGGCATAAAACAGATTACCTGCTCGGCCTTCAGGAAAAGACCAAAGGACTGTTCGGCGAACTCGTGGGTGGGTTGTTGGGCGACCGGATTCGTTTGATCGGAATGATGAGCTGGCTGGATGAAGTGCCGGATTGGTATGGCGACGAAGAGGGGACTGGGGCCATGCATTTGGCAGCGGAGGCGATTGACGCCTTTCCGAGCATCGCGGCGCATGCGACTTATGACAAGATTCGCATGGGCGCTCTGGACGATTTGTTCACTTTGGATAACCGCAGTGTCGCTCGTGTAGGACTGGGCTACAAGGTCAGTCCATATTTGATTCTTTTTGTCGATTATATCTGGACTTATGAAGAAACCGAACCCGGAAGCCGAATCTACCAGCCGCAGGAACGCATTGAACCGAAGCTGGTGCTTGCCTATCGTTTCTGATTTGGCCTGGCATCGAATGGTGAGCAGGCGGGCAGGACAAAACGCCCGCCTGTGGTTATCCGCGCTGGTGGATTTTATCTATCCCCCGCTTTGTCTGTTATGCGACGAAGCGCTGGTCGCCGGGGAACAATCGGTCTGTCGCAAATGCTGGACGGTTTTGCCTTCTTTGTATCCTGCCGAGCAACAGGCCGGTGAATTGAATCCCGAGTTTTGTTTCGATTTTTCCATTGCTGCTTTCGACTACCAGGATTCGATGCAGACCTTGATCCATGCGGTCAAGTACCGCGGATACCGGCGTCTGATCCCTCCCCTGGCCGATGAATTGGCACAAGCAGCAGGGGATGCGCTTCGGCTCTGGAAGGCCAATGCGCTGGTTGCTGTGCCGCTCCACCCGGCGCGGCGCCGGGAACGAGGCTATAATCAGGCGGAATTGCTGGCCGAGCGCATCGGCGTGCGTCTGTCTCTGCCTGTCTACTCGCTTCTTCGGCGCACACGCTATACCGCACCACAAGCCCAGCGCTCACGACTTGAACGCCGGGAAAACGTTGCGGGTGCCTTTAGCACCAAGCGCGCCGCCGTGCTGGCCGGCAAACGGTTGGTCCTCATCGATGATGTGCTCACCACAGGCAATACAGTGGATGCCTGCGCCCGGGTGTTGCTCGAGTCCGGCGCCTCAGCCGTCGCTGTGTTGACGTTGGCCCGAGCCAGGTAACCGCTCTATCCTGCCGTAGAATCGCTCTTTGCTCCGAGATAAATCTTGACATTATTAGGAAAAATCACTAATTTTGTTGACTTGTTTTAATGCGTTTGCATTACATTTTTGTGAGGAGATCATGCCAAAAGTATCCACAGGCGAGTTATTCGAGAAGGCGCTTGGCGGCGGGTATGCCGTTGGTGCATTCAATGTCAACAATATGGAGATCATTCAAGCGATTGTCGAGGCCGCTGAAGAAGAAAAGGCTCCGTTGATTTTGCAAATTTCCAAAGGTGCGCGCCAATATGCGCGTCATGAATATCTGATGAAATTGATAGAAGCAGCGCTGGAAACGGCCGATTTGCCAATTGCCGTTCATCTGGATCACGGCGATAGCTTTGAGCTGTGCAAGGATTGCATCGACGGCGGTTTTACGTCGGTGATGATCGACGGCTCGCATCTGCCTTTCGATGAAAATATTGCCTTGGTCAAAAAAGTGGTCGATTATGCGCATCCACGCGGTGTTCCGGTTGAAGCCGAGCTCGGACGACTGGCCGGAATTGAAGAACATGTCAGCGTTTCAGAGCGCGATGCGGTTTTCACCAATCCCGACCAGGCCAAAGAGTTTATCGAGCGCACCGGTTGCGATTCTCTTGCGGTGGCGATTGGAACCAGTCACGGTGCTTACAAGTTCAAAGGAGAAGCCAAGCTCGATTTCGAGCGGTTGGAAGAGATTCAGGAAAAGCTGCCGGGTTTTCCCCTGGTTTTGCACGGTGCATCGAGCGTTTTGCCGGAATTCGTCAAAGAGTGCAACAAATACGGTGGCGAGTTGCCTGGCGCGCAGGGTGTGCCTGAAGAGATGATCAGCCGTGCCGCCGCAATGAATGTCTGCAAGGTCAACATCGACACTGATTTGCGCCTGGCTATGACCGCGACGATCCGCAAGGTTTTTGCACAAAAACCGGACGAATTCGATCCGCGCAAATATCTCGGTCCCGCGCGTGAAGCGATCAAAAACATGGTCAAGCATAAATTGCACATTCTGGGTGTTGCCGGCAAGTTGGGATGATTCACAGACGATCCTTTATGTTCGCTGCGACACGACAGTCAACAAGAATCTGATCGAGGGAGGTTACGATGGCGATAAAAGTAGGTATCAATGGTTTTGGGCGAATCGGACGCCTGGTTTTTCGTGCGGCTTTTGACCGCACCGATATGGAAATCGTTCATGTCAATGATCTAACCGATGCCGCCACTCTGGCGCATCTGCTCAAATATGACAGCGTTCACGGCATTTATCAAAAGTCGGTCAAAGCCGAAGGCGACACGATGATCGTTGACGGCAAAAAGATCAAGGTTTCAGCTGAAAAAGACCCGGCCGCTCTGCCGTGGGGAAAATTGGGTGTGGATGTCGTGGTGGAAGCCACGGGTGTGTTTCGCAAAAAAGAACAGATTGCCAAGCACATTGAGGCCGGCGCCAAAAAAGTGGTTCTGACCGTCCCCTCCAAAGATGAAATCGATGCCACCATCGTTCTCGGTGTCAACGACGATGATTTGAAACCCGAGCACAAGATTGTATCCAACGCTTCTTGTACAACCAACTGTCTAGCGCCTGTTGCCAAGGTTTTACACGACAAATTTGGCATTCGTCGTGGTTTCATGACCACGGTTCATGCCTTTACCAACGACCAGATGATTCTCGATCTGCCTCACAAGGATCTGCGCCGAGCCCGCGCCGCTTCCATGTCGATTATCCCGACGACAACCGGTGCTGCCAAGGCTGTCGGTAAGGTCATTCCCAGCCTGAACAAAAAGCTTGACGGATTTGCCATGCGCGTCCCCGTCCCTGACGGGTCGGTGGTGGATTTGGTGGTCGAGCTGGACAAAGAGGTTTCGGTTGCTGAAATCAATCAGGCCATCAAAGCAGCAGCTGAGGGCCCGATGAAGGGAATCCTCCAATACACTGAAGATCCGATCGTATCCACCGATGTTGTCGGGAATCCAGCCTCCTCCATTTTTGACGCTTTGTCGACCATGACCATGGGTGAAAAAAGCAATCTGGTTAAAGTGGTGTCCTGGTACGACAACGAATGGGGCTACTCTTGCCGTGTCGTCGATTTGATGGCGAAAATGGCGGCGATGTAAAAAAGGAACCGTTCGACTTGTCGATCGTTGAAATGAATAGATCGGCAATCAATGTTTGTCGACGCGATAGTACCGAAATTGAGTTGGGGTCCGATGCGAAAAAAGATTATAGCGGGCAACTGGAAAATGAACAAAACCGTCGGCGAAGCGGTCGAATTGGCTCGTGAGCTGGCGGCAAAGGATTTCGATTCCGGGCGAGTTCAGGTGGTTATTTGTCCGCCTTTTACCGATTTGACTGCCGTGCAGGAGACGCTTCAAGGATCCAGAATCGAGTTGGGAGCGCAGGATCTTTATTGGGAAAAAAGCGGCGCTTTTACCGGACAGATCTCTGCGGACATGCTGGTTTCCGCGGGATGCGCCTATGTGATCATTGGTCATTCGGAGCGCCGTCAGTATTTCAGCGAAACCGATGAAACGGTCAACCTCAAGCTGGTCGCTGCGCTGCAGGCTGGTCTGAATCCGATTGTCTGTGTTGGAGAAATGCTGGATGAACGGCAGAACGATGAGACCGAGAGTGTAGTCGAGAGACAGATACGCGGCGCCTTTGCCGGTTTAACCGCGGAGCAGGCCCAAAAAGCGGTGATCGCTTATGAACCGGTTTGGGCCATCGGAACCGGCCAGGTCGCCACGCCAGATCAGGCGCAAGAAGTACATGGATTTATTCGCGCTCTGATCCGTGAAATTTATGGCGATGCGGTGGCAGATTCTATGCGAATCCAGTACGGTGGCAGCATGAAAGCAAACAATGCGTCAGAATTGCTCCGTCAGCCTGATGTGGATGGTGGGTTGATTGGTGGCGCCAGTTTGGATGCAGAGTCTTTTTGGGCGATTGTAAAAGCCGAGTGAGGCGAAAATGTATGCTTTTTTGATTGTACTTTTCATTTTAGTTTGTATATTGTTGACTTTTGTCATCCTGATCCAATCGAGCAAGGGAGGCGGTCTGGCCGGAACTTTTGGCGGTGCCGATTCGATGGGAACTGTTTTCGGAGGACGTGGCGCTGGTGATTTTCTCACAAAGGTCACCGGTGTTTTGGCGGCGGCGTTTATGATCATCGCACTTTTTCTCGGGCTGTTGACCCGCGGTGGTGTTTCGTCGGAAAGTCTGGTGGAACAAGAACGCGAACAACGCAAAAGCTCTGCGACCTATACTTTGCCGCAAGCCCCGAGTCCGGATGCTGGAACGCAGCTTCCTCAGCCCGACCCTGCTCAATAAATCGGTTTGTTGCCGAAGTGGTGGAATTGGTAGACACGCTATCTTGAGGGGGTAGTGCCCTACCGGGTGTGCGGGTTCGAATCCCGCCTTCGGCACTCTATTGTTCGACTCTGTTCGAACGATAGTAAAGTAAAAGAAGAATTCATCAGGAGATATCGTATGAAATCGAAAAGTATATCCGTGCTGATTGCCGTTGCGTTGCTGAGCCTTTGTCTGACTGGACCCCTCTTGGCTCAAGTCGCCCAGGATAAGTACAACAAGCTGTTGCGTGAGGCCAATGACGTGCGGGCTCAGATGGGCGAACAAGGAATCACCAAAGATCAATACGAAGAGCTCAACGTCAAGTATCAGGATTTGCAAAAACAGATCAAAGCGGTGGAGCAGGAGTTGATGGCGGATCAGGAATATTCCAAACGCATCAACGATTCCAAACGCGCCTTCAATGACGGGAATAGCGCTTATAAAAAAGGTCAATATGAGCTGGCGCTTCAGAATTATGAAGAAGCAATCTCGTTGAATGAAAATTATGAGGCAGCCTTTTACGGCAAAGGGTTGACCCTCAACAAGCTTCGTCGCTACTCGGACGCCGCAGAAGCTTTTAAAAAGGCCACCGAGATTAACTCGGCTTATGCCAGTGCTCATTCGGCATTAGGCAGCGCGTTGAACCAGATGGGCAAACGTACGGATGCAATTGCGGCTTACCTCAAGGCGATCGAGATCGATCCTTCGATGCATACCACGATCTACAATCTCGGAACCGTCTACCAAAAACAAAAAGAGACCGAGAACGCGATCCGTTACTTCCGCATGGCGACGCAAGTCAACCCCGATTACTATCGGGCGTACAACAGCCTGGGCGTGGCGTTGATGGATGCCGGCAAAGTCGAGCAGGCCATCATTGCTTTCGAAAACGCTCTGGCCATTCGCGACAACTATCACGAAGCGATGTACCGGCTTTCCGAGGCTTATAACAAGCTGGGCAAAAACGAGGACGCTCTCAAATTCGCCCGTCAGGTGCTGGAATCGCGCAATACCTTTACCGCTGCTGCCAATTTCGAAGCCGGCAAAGCGCTGCAGAATCTCGGCCGCAAGCAGGAAGCCTTGAGTTATTTTCGCGAAGCGGCAAAGGACAGGCGCTGGAGAAAATCGGCCGAATATGAGATCGACGTGATCCAAAAGGGCCTCTAAGCAGATCGAATAATTCACGATTCAAGCCTGCCTTTATGAGGCGGGCTTTTTTTATCCCCTGGACGGATGGGGATTGGGATTTTTTATGCAGACACGTGGTTAAAACCGAGACAATAATCCACATAAAACCACTATTCGGTAACTCAAGCCGGATGTGAGGAGGTTGGATGGATCGGATGAATCGCAGAGAGTTTATCAAACGCGGATTGGCATCGGGCGCCGCCTTCGCCTTTTTGCCGGGACTGCCGCGCATCATATCGGCCGGTCAAAGTCCCGATCTTGTCGTGGTGAGCAACGGAACGCCGGCCGAACTGGTTCGAAACGCGATCGAAGCGCTGGGCGGCATGAGTCGGTTTGTTCAGCCCGGGCAGATGGTCTTGCTTAAACCCAACATCGCCTGGGATCGGGTTCCCGAACAGGCCGCCAACACCAATCCCGAGGCTGTTGCTC